>JBIJDR010000077.1:0-2543 GCA_044343985.1 Candidatus Limnocylindrus sp. | reverse complement strand
CGTCTTCTACGCCGATATCGATGGCATCCATGTGGTGCACCTCGGCGATCATGCCGAAGGATTCTCGACCGACCAGATCAAGGAGCTTCCAGGGGCGGACATCGTGCTCGTTCCCGTTGGCGGCGAGTTAAGCGCTGAGGCCGCCTCGGCGCTGATCAGCGAGCTTGGCCCCAAGATCGTCATCCCAATGCCAATGACCGATGACGTTGCAAAGGCGAATGCCGCAGTGAAGGCCTTCTGTAAGGAGGAGGGACTCACCACGCCACCAACTGCGCAACCGAAGCTCACGATCACCATCTCCGGCCTTCCAGAGGAGACGACCACGATCGTCGTTGAACCACGCGGTGAGGCCTTCGGCGCCGACTAATCTCCAATTAAACGGATGCGGCGCGACAGACTGGTGGCACAACTCCTTGGTGTAATTCATGGAGCCGGCGCGTCAGCGCCGTCAAGCACGGAGGTTGATCATGAGTGACGGAGATTTCGGTAGCGGAGACGACGGCGGAGATGGTGGTGCGTTTGATCTAAACAACAACGGTTCATCCCTTGATGAATTCGTGCTATTCGCCGCGATTACGGAAGATCAACGCCGCCGTGAAGAAAAGCGCGCGGCAAAGGCCACACTCAGTGCAGGGAAGAGTGGAGCGCGAACCTCTGGATGCCTCTTGCCTGTAGCTGCCGTTGTGCTCCTACTCACGCTGTTTGTTATCTAGCAAGACGCGATTCAATCGACGCGCGCTGCCAGCCGCTCCGAATATTCAACGCGTTTGGATCTCCTCCTGCGCGAAGCGCGGACTCTGGCAGAAGCCCCACGATCTCACTGTCACCGAGCTGGACGCCGAGCAGACGCGCCTCCTCTTCTGCGCGAGCTCGAATGCTGTGAAGCGTGACGCCTTCGGTGGCGGCCTCCACCACGCGATGTAGGTTCATGGAGAGTTGCGCGCTGTGAACGCTTGGAAGCCGGAACCCGAGCGCCTGTAGTCCTGATACGCCGCGCGGTGCACTCCCTCGCATTGATCGAGCCATCGCTTGTGCAGCGTCGGCAAGTTTTTCCTCAGGTGCGCCCGTCAGTTCAATATTCCAGGCGGCCATGAGTGCTCGTACGCCAACCGCAACGGCACCTGCGGTTGGATGCGGTACGGCTGGACCTTCGTCTGGTTCGCCATCAGGTTGCGCCTGTCGCTCGGCCAGTGACTCAAACCCGCCTCGTCGAATGTCTGGCAGTGCTGCTCGCGCGGCAGAGCGCGCGGCGGCACCGTAGAGGTGCACAGAGAGGCTGAGGTCTGCGGCGAGTGCGCGAGCAAGTGCTCGAGCGATCACGATCGCGCCGCGCTCACTCCCGTCTGGCCCAAGCGGCACGATCGGAACGACATCAATTGCTCCGATGCGTGGGTGCACCCCGCGACCCGCACCACTCTTTTGCGGCGACGTGAGATCAATGGTTGCCACGGCGAGCCGCGCGAGCGCACGCGTGGCAAGAGAGAGGGCGTCACCGTCGCCAACATAGGTGTAGACGCTGCGATCGTGATCGGCGTCGTGGTGCACATCTAAGAGGCGCACGCCGGGTGATCCGGCAACGACCGCCGTGAATACGGCGAGAATCTCAAGGTCACGCCCCTCGCTGACGTTCGCAACGATCTCGTACGGCGGGAGGGGGACGGCGCCCAGCGCGCCGCTCAATCGAGCACGCGCCGCATCACCGGCCAGCGTCCATCAGGTCCTGTGGCGGCAACGGAGAAGTTCAGTCGCTCCCAGAAGCGCAGTGTTGCAGAGGAGGTTGCGTCGGCATCGAGTGCTGCCTCGGTGGCTGGCTCTTCGGGATACGCCTCCACTGCGGCAAACCCTGCGGTGCTGAGTCGCGTGAGCACCCCTTCAACGAGTGCGCTGCCGAGTGCGCTTCCGCGTGCTGCAGGGATCACCGAGATGCAGGTCACCACTGCGGGTGGCGGGGTGGATGGGAGATCGGGGTAGCGATCGCGGAGTCGTTGCGCGCGTGGAAATGCTGAGAGTGGGCCCGCTTGGCAGTAGGCGACTGGCTCTCCCTTGGCGAGAAGGATCCAGCCCATCGGTCCACTGATTGGAAGTTGACGCGTGAGGAGGCGCAGCTTTGTTGGCTGACCCGGAGCTGCTGCTGCGTCGCGCAGCGCCTCTTCGTGCGTTGGCTCTTTCGGCGCAAACGGATTAAATGCGGGCGCTTCGCTCACTTCGGCACCGAGGAAGGCGGCGAGCGCCGCCTTGCCACCTGCCGGCGCGCTCGCGCGTTGTGCGGGATTCGCGGTGAGTGCATCAACACGCGCCGCCTTGCTCCCCTTGTCGGCGTCTTCCCACCAGGTGCAGGTGGCGTGATCAGCATCGTCGCGGCTGCATGGCGGAGCGAGCAGCAGCTCCTCGGCGCTCTCCACGCCGATCAGCTCAAACCCGTCGCCGATGTCAATCCTCATCGTCTGGGATACTAGACGGCATGGGAGACCACGCGTCAGATGAGAGCGAGAAACTCGGTCCGCTGAACCTGCGCGCCTGGCTTGCAGGCGCGATCGGTGTGG
>JBIJDR010000032.1:0-9618 GCA_044343985.1 Candidatus Limnocylindrus sp. | reverse complement strand
ATGCCGGAAAGCGCTGGCTTGCCGTTCTTCATCGTGACCTTTTTCGTGTCAATGGCCTCTCGCTTGGCCTTGCACTTAACGCAATACACTTCAGGCATGTTCAGAACCTCCCTTGGGTCGCGCACCTCCGCGCGGTCCACTACAACCCCACTCGGGGTATAGAGCGCGTCCGGCAACATGCCGACCGCGGAGCGCTCCTAGTCCCACGAAGGGGGCCACGAGCAATCACCGAGGATTAGGATAGGCAGCCGCCCCCTCGTGGTCAACAGGCGTCTCGCACGACGGGAGCACGACCAGCCGAACCACCCCCTCGCGCCAGAGCTCGAGCCTCCCTTCGTGGACCTGGAGTGATGTAACAATTAACCACAGCCAGCCACGCTCGAGGTCAGTCGGGACGGCAATCGTGGGTACCCGAGCGGGAGGGGGGACTACAGCGTTGGGGGGGTCTCCGACTGGACCCGCACCGCTCAGCACGCCTTCCCCCTGCCTCCACTCGCAGGCGTGACCTCTTTTGGCACAAGTCCTGCCACAGAGTCGAGCCAGAGACGATTAGGATGTCTCTACGTTAAAAGGTGGGATCGGAGGAGGAGAGATGTCGAAGTCAACGAACGCAGAGGCCCGAGCAGAGGCACGTCGTCGCAGTCGCATCGCCGCAAAGGAGCGTGCCGAGCGCGGTGATGAGCCGCCAGAGGCGGCAGTAGCGCCTGCAGCGCAGATCGCACCAGGCCAGTCTGCTCAGAGCGGGCTCGGCTTCCGCGCCGCCTTCCGTGGCTCATTTGGCGTCGCGCCGATTCGCGACGACCTTCGTCAGCTCCCTCGCCTACTGCGAACGCGCGCCTTCTTCGTTCCACTCACCGCAATTGCTATCACGACAATCGTGACCTCACAGCAGGGAGTGCTCTCAACGAGCGTCGCTCAACTTGCTGTTCAGTCAATCCTCTTGCCACCAGCATTCGTTATTGCTTTCCTCGCCGGAATGTTGACGCGACGCGGATCATGGCTTCTCGGTGGAATCTTCGGGATCATCACCTATGGCGGCGCACTTCTGGTTGGGAGCGTGGGAGATCTCTCAGTGCTTGATGCAACGAATCCGGTACGTACGTTCCTTGAGCAGAACGTTGCGCACGCGAAAGATGGTGGTGCGCTGGCAGGTGACCTCTATGGGGTTGCGGTCTCAGGAATCTTCGCTGGCGCATTCGCCGGATGGTATGGACGCTTCCTTCGATCAATGTCGCCAGCGCGTCCATCGTCACGCGATCTGCGCAGGCGAGACGCCGAGCAGCGAAAGGGCGGCGGTCGCCGCTAGGTACAGAAGCTACTTCTGCGCAACCTGCATAGCAATCAGGAGTAGCGAGAGCGAGAAGAGCCCAACGACGAGCAGTAGCGGCATCAACTTCTCGTTGCGCTTCAACTTTGGTGCCATGACAACCTCCTTAAACTGATCAACGCCTACGGTGAGGGGCAGCCCTCACCAAGATAAACCACGATTGATGTCCGCGAGCCGAGCGGCTCGACGATCATCGTTGCCGTGCAGGCACCCTGATCACGTGTTGCACTGATCTTAAAGCGCGTCCCGTTTGATGTGGGTTCGGCAACCTCCCACGCGAGTCGGCGCAGCTCATCAACAGTGGCGCGCGTCGCCTCCTCAACGGCCATGCGGCTGAAGATCGATCCGCTTGCGAGTAGGTCGAGGCGCGTCTCAGTGCTCCCCTCCGCAAGGAGTGGGAAGTCGGCCGGAAGGCGTCCCCAGATGCGTCCGTATTCGCTACTGATCACCGTCGCGGGAGCGAGGCTGCCGCTCGGAGTTGGGCTCTCTGCATCGCCGCCACACCCAGTAAGCACGAGCAAACTCGTAGCCAGGAGGCCTAGGAGGAGTGGAGTAGGGCGGAGGCCAAGATGGGGCAACACCTTGTGAGGATAGTGCCCCCGCCCGAAGGGCATAATAGTACAGATGTTCTTTTTATGCAGGGAGAGTTGCAAGGATGATGCCGAGGAGGATCGCCCCGAGGCCGAGGAGCTGCGGGGCACGGAGGCGCTCCTTGTAGACGAGGTAGCCCCCCAGCACCACGATGATCGGGCCGAGCGAGCTGAGGAGTGAGACGGCCCAGGTAGGGCCCACCTCGAGGGCGGCGGCGAAGACGAAGAAGGCGACGGTGTCTCCCAGGCCAACGAGCGCCGCCAGGAGGATGCCGCCACGTGTCAGCCGGTGCCCCTCGCCGAGGAGATCGGTACGGCCCCACTTCGGGAGCGATGTGCGCTTGGCGCGAACGATCAACAGGATCGTCCAGACCGTGGCGAAGTTGCCGATCCGCGATAGCGTGATCGCCGTGCTCCAGCCGAAGGCCTTGATCGGAATCGTGAGGAGCACCGTGATCACGGCGAAGAAGATTAGGCCGACCAGGGCAAAGGCGACCCCCGGGCTGGCGAGCGACGCGCGTCGATCGCGCCCGCTCCCCGTGGTGCGCAAGCCGAGGAGGGCGATCCCTGTCCCCACAGCGACCACGCCGCCAATGTTCGCTGGGGTGAGCTGCTCGCCGAGGAAGAGGGCGGCGATAAAGGCGGAGAGCGCCCCATATGCGGAGATCGTTGGGGAGACCACGCTGAGCGGGCCGAGCCTGAAGGCGGTGAAGACGGCGATGTACGAAATCCCAGCGCCCACCCCCATTGCGAGCGTTGCCACCACGATCAGTGGATCGAGATCCTGGGTAAGGAGTCCGCGCGCGATCGCCACACCACCCGCCAAGACGAGTGAGGTGCTGACGGCGATCACCACCACACGGAGTGAACCGATGCGCCGGCCAACGTAGGTGGTGACTAGGTCGGTGCCCCCCCAAAGGGCGGCAGAGAGGAGGGCGAGGGCGAGGGGGCTCATCTCCAGATGCTAGACGCCCGCGTGCTATTCTGCCGCTTCCGTGGGGCTGTAGCTCAGTTGGTAGAGCGCTACATTCGCATTGTAGAGGCAAGGGGTTCGAATCCCCTCAGCTCCACCACCACCTCAACGAACTGCGCCGAGCGCTGGGGCGAGACGCTGCAACTCGCGCATCCGCGCCGCCTCATCAGGAAGGTGCCGCTCAACGATCTGCCGGAATCGCACACCGTGGCCACGCGCCCGAAGGTGCGCCAGCTCATGCACGATCACCGCCTCAAAGCAGGATGGTGGTGCCATCACTAAGCGCCAGGAGAGCGAGATTGTTCCATCGGCAGAGGCGCTCCCCCAGCGCGACGACTGATCTGCAATGCGTAGGCGCGTCGGTTGCACTCGCATCTCGGGTGCATAGACGGCGATCATCTGCTCGGCAACGCTCCGCGCGCGGCGGCGCAGCCATGTGGTCAGACGAGCACGAAGGAGCGTCTCGCTGCTCGCAATCTTCTCTGGGACGAGAAGCTCGCCTCCCGCCACGCTGATCGCCGTCACCTCTGCCGAGCAAATGCGATGCGCGCGACCGGCGTACGGGATCAACCCTCCAAGGACGAGCTGCCCGTCCGTCCCGAGCGAGGCGCGGCGGTCGCGCAGCTCCGCGAGTGAACGCTCCACCCAGGCCGCGCGTTCTTCAATGAAGGCCTCAACGTCGCGTCGTGCACGCTCCTCGCCGATACGCGCGGGGACGACCGCCTCGAGGCCACGCTCTGGATCAATGTGCAGCGTCAGCCGTTTCGCGCGTGGGCTTCGGACGAGCGTGTATTCGAATCGAGTCCCTGACTTGTCACTCACGGGCAGCATTGTCGCACGCCAGGCTGCCTCTACCAATCGCAGAAAGGTGTGCGATGCTTTGTCAATGAGTTCCACACCTCTTAGCCGACGTAGTCGTTCCGCGATCTACATTGCGGTCTTCCTGACGTTCATTGATAACTTCGCACTTCTCCCCGTCATTGGGCCACGTGCCCAAGAGCTCGGCGGCACACCGTTCTTGGTGGGCATTGCAATCGCGGCGTATTCACTTGCGAACCTCGCCTTCAATCTGATTGGCGGAGCGCTCGCTGACCGACTAGGGCGGCGACGCGTTGTGGTGGCGGCCCTGGTCATCAGCCCGCTTGCGATCGGGGTCTATGCGCTCGCTGATTCGCTCCCACTCTTCTTGACGGCGCGAGTGGTACACGGTGCATCCGGCGGTGTGCTGGCTGCGGCGCTCTTTGCACTTCTCGGAGACGTTGCTGCGCCAGGCGAGCGCGGCAAGACGCTCGGACGTGCTGGTGCCCTCATTGGTGTTGCAGCGGTGGTTGGACCCGCCGGGGCGGCACTCGTTGCCAACGCTGCAGGGATCAACGCCGTGTTCCTTGGGCTTGCGCTGCTGATTGCTGGCGGCCTTCTCGCCGTCCTTCCGCTCCTTCCAGAGACGTTCACGCCCTCCGTTGCCCGCATCCGAACTCCTGGCGCATGGCGACGCATCCTTAGGAACCGCAACCTGCGCGTGGCGCTCCTCGCGATCTTCGGCCTAGAGGCAGCGGTCGGGTCAATTACGGGCTTCATCAAAGACGGCCTCTTTCAGCGTGCGCTTGAGATGGGACGCGACACTGAGGGTGCGCTCCGCTACGCAACCAGTGTGAGCGGCGGGCTCTTCAGCATCTTCGGACTTGTCGCTATCGCGATCATGCTGAGTCGATTCGCAGCGCGCGTCGACAAGCGAGGTCCGTTTGGCATTTCGCTTGTTGGACTCAGCGCAATCCTTGCGGCACTGATCTTGCTCGCGGTTAGCCCAAGGCTCGAAATCGATCTGGTCGCAATGATCCTCTACGGCGTTGGATACGGGCTTATCTTCCCTGCAGCAGCGGGTGCTGTTGCCATGGCAACAGAGCCTGGAGAGCGCGGCCGCGCGAGCGGCGCATTCAATCTCTCGTTTGATCTTGGGATCTCGGCGGGCCCCATCCTTGGCGGCACGTTGACCACGCTGATCGTTGGCCTCACCCCCTTCTCGGGCGGGCTCCTACTCGTGGCACTCGCGCTCCTCCTCCTCCCTGTCGTAGGTCGCGAAGCCTCCTGATACACTCGCCCTCCTCGGGGCTATAGCTCAGTTGGTAGAGCGCTTGCATGGCATGCAAGAGGTCAAGGGTTCGAATCCCTTTAGCTCCACCAAGCTGCCAGACGGCACACTCGTGTCGAACAGCACGCTTGCGAAGGAGAGGAGTCCCGCACCGTGGCTGATCTAGACGAACGGCTCGAGCGATACGACCCTCGCGAGATTGAGCCGCGCTGGCAGGCGCACTGGGAGTCACTCGGTCTCCACACCACCGACCTCACCGCTACAACCAAGCCGCGCTACTACCTGCTCACGATGTGGCCGTATCCATCCGGTGATCTGCACATCGGTCACTGGTATGTGAAGACGCCAACGGATGCGCTCGCCCGCTACAAGCGGATGAAGGGCTTCAACGTCTTCTACCCCGTCGGCTTCGATGCGTTTGGTCTCCCAGCCGAGAACGCCGCGATCAAGCGAAAGATTCATCCGCGCGAGTGGACGGTGGCGAACATGGAGAACATGCGCCGCCAACTGCGCAGCATGGGCGCCTCATTCGACTGGTCAAAAGAGGTGGTCACCTGCGATCCCGCCTACTTCGGTTGGAACCAATGGATCTTCCTGAAGTTCTACGAGAAGGGTGTCGCCTACCGGAAGCAGGCGCCCGTTGACTGGTGCCCGTCGTGCCAGGTGACGCTGGCGCGCGAACAGGTTGAGGGTGTTGATCGCGTCTGCTGGCGCTGCTCCACCCAAGTCACCAAGCGCGACCTGACACAGTGGTTCTTCAAGATCACCGACTACGCCGATGAGCTCCTCTCCTTTGAGGGTCTCAACTGGCCAGAGCCGATCCGCACGATGCAGACAAACTGGATCGGCAGGTCCGAAGGTGCCGAGGTGGACTTCACCGTAGCGAAAGCGGCGCATCATGCTGGTGGCGAGAAACTGCGCGTCTTCACCACGCGACCAGACACCCTGCACGGTGCAACCTTCATGGTGCTCGCACCGGAGCACGAGTTGGTTCAGAAGATCACATCGCCAGAGCAACGCGCCGCCGTTGATGCATACATTGAGGCGACGAAGCGTAAGTCAGAGATTGATCGCCTCACCATCTCAAAAGAGAAGAGCGGCGTCGCCACTGGCGCGTTTGCGGTGAATCCTGTCAACGGCGAGGAGATTCCAATCTGGATCGCCGATTACGTCCTCGCCGGCTACGGCACTGGCGCGATCATGGCGGTCCCCGCACATGACGAGCGCGACTACGAATTCGCGCAGCGCTTCGGCCTTTCGATCCGCACAGTTGTCGCTCCAGCCGAACTCGCCGCGACACCCGATGCGGTGCAGCTTCCGTATGCAGATAAGGGTGATGGCGCTGCCGTTGCGGTGAACAGCGGTGAGTGGAGTGGCGCAGCCTGGCCCGCCTCGTTTGAGCAGGCGGTTGCCTCGGTACAAAAGGCGGGCGCTGGCGAGCGCACCACCACGTACCGGCTACGCGACTGGCTGATCAGCCGCCAGCGCTACTGGGGGACGCCAATCCCAATCATCCACTGTGAGAAGTGCGGCCCTGTCGGCGTACCAGTCGAGCAGCTCCCCGTCACGCTCCCAGATGACGTTGACTTCAAGCAGACGGGCGAGTCGCCGCTGAAGAGCGCAACGGCGTGGCTCAACGTGCCATGTCCAACATGCGGCGGCCCCGGCCAGCGCGAGACAGACACCATGGACACCTTCGTTGACTCGTCGTGGTACTGGTACCGCTACCTCTCGCCGTCATTCACTGGCGGTCCCGTTGACAAGAGCCTCGTTGACGCATGGTGCCCTGTGGATCAGTACACCGGCGGCGCCGAACACGCCGTGATGCATCTTCTCTATTCGCGCTTCTTCACCAAGGCGCTACGCGACCTTGGGCTGATCAGCGAATCGGAGCCGTTCACGCGCCTCTTTAATCAGGGACAGATCCTCGGCAGTGATGGCGAGCGCATGAGCAAGTCGCGCGGCAACGTGGAAGATCCCGACGCGCTCGTTGCAAAGCACGGCGCAGACGCGGTGCGACTCTTCCTGATGTTCATGGGGCCGTGGGATCAGGGTGGTCCGTGGTCCGGGAGCGGCATCAGCGGCATCGTGCGCTTCCTTGGACGCGTCTGGACGCTGGCGCTCGATCCGCACGGAAAGGAGCCGGGCGATCCGAACGCTGGCACGCTGCCGAATGGTGAGGATCAGGCCGAAGCAGAGCTCAGCATCCGCCGCGCAGCGCATAAGGCGATCGCTGGCGTTGAGGCAGACATCGAAGCCTTCCGCTTCAACACCGCCGTGGCGAAACTGATGGAGTTCGCTAACGCCCTCTTCCCGTATCGCGGCAGCCCCGTGGCTGGCGGCGCGGCATGGAGTGAGGCGCTCGACTACCTCTTGGCCGCCCTCTCCCCAATGGCGCCACACCTCGCCGAAGAGATGCACAGCCGCCTCCAGGCAGAGCGCGGCATCGCCGTAAGCGATCCGAAGTGGCGCTCAATCCATCAGGCGAGCTGGCCAACCGTTGACGCCGCACTCCTCATCGACAGCACGCGTGAACTCCCAATCCAGGTCAACGGGAAGCTTCGCGACAAGCTCACCATCTCTGCAACCGCAACAGAGGCGGAAATTGAGGCACTCGCACTCGCATCCGATAAGGTGAAGATCGCCCTTGAGGGTCGACCCGTGAAGAAGGTGATCCACGCCGGTGGACGCCTCATCAACATCGTCGGATAGCAGGAGGTTCAGCGTGAACGAGAAGGTCAAGATCGGCGCACTCATCTGGCCACAGTTCACCGACTGGGCGTCTATGCGCTCCATGGCGGTCACCGCTGACCGCGTCGGCTACGACAACCTCTGGACCTGGGATCACGTCTATCCGATCATCGGCAATCCGAACGGTCCAATCTTTGAAGGCTGGTCCACACTCGTCGCCTGGGCCGAAGCCACAAAGAACGTGCGCATCGGCCTGATGGTCGGCGCGAACACCTTCCGCGAGCCAGCACTCACCGCCAAGCTCGCCACCACGCTCGACCACATCTCTGGTGGTCGCGCCATCCTCGGCATTGGCGCCGCCTGGTTTGAAGAGGAGCATCAGCACTTCGGTCTGAACTTTGGTGAGGGCTTCCCTGAGCGGCTCCGCTGGCTCGGCGAAGCGCTACCGATCATGCGCGGCATGTTGGACGGCACCGAGCCAACCGCAACCGGTCCGCGCTACAAGTCGCAGACCGTTCGCAACCTCCCAGCACCGGTGCAGAAGCATCTTCCGATCTTCATCGGCGGTGGCGGTGAGCAGGTCACACTAAAGCTCGTGGCGAAGTACGGCGACGGCAATAACGTGGGCGGCACGCCAGAGCAGGTTGCACATAAAGAAGAGGTGCTCCTGAAGCACTGCGCCGCCGTTGGCCGCAACCCAGACGAGATCGAGCGCACCGTTGGCGTTGGGAATATGGTCATCCGAAACGACCCAGCGGAGGCGCAGAAGATCTACGAAGCGCAGTTCGGCAGGAACGGCATCTCACCACTCTGGGAGAACCAGCCGGTTGGCAGCGTCGACCAGATCGTGGAGCAGCTCGCCCCATACGTGAAACTCGGCTACAAGCACCTGATCGCCGGCTTCTCCACCCCGCACGACGAGGAGTCCCTCATCCGCTTCGCCGAAGAGGTGAAGCCACAGCTGGAGAAGATCTAGCGGCGCTGAACAACGGTGTCTTCACTGTCAAAACTTGGAAACCTTTAAGTGAGCTGGCGTTGGTAGGCGGACTATTGCACGCTTACGGAGAATATAATGACCTCGTCTTCGTATTGGTCAGAAGCATCAAAAAAAGCGCGGAGTGTGCACACGCCACGCTTGATAGCAACGACTTCGTACCCAAGAATCCCACCACTGCGCACCGTGCACACCTTCTTTGTGGTGGAGCTTACAACCCAGAAGTCAGCTTGAGAGATAGCACTCAGCATCTGTGTTGATTTTACTGGCATTTCTGGGAGGTAAGTAATGTCCGCCTCGACGTCGAGCCCAGCCTGATCGAGTACGTATTCGAAAGTCTTCGGTGCGGTGCGCACAGTTCCATTCAGTCGAATACGAATGCGACAGCTATCGGGTGTGATTGATGTAAGTTGGAAGCCTTCAGCCGAGCACGCTTCTGGGGTGAGAGACGACAGCACTCCTTCAGCACCTTCAAGCGGTGTTCCATCTGGTGCGTTAGCGCTGAACGTCACCTCAGTGGTCGTGCCGACATCAATGGTTGTGGCACTTGAAAGGGCGAGCGCAGGCTGCCCACGCTTGCTCATTGCAGCCAGGAGCTTGCCGGCCGAAACGATTCCTCGCCCACAGGCGGTGAGTGTGAGGCAACTGTTCCAAGAACTCGTGCCGAATGCCGTCACATTGTTCAGCAGCAGTTCAATGAGGTCAGATGACGAGGTGGTTGGGTCATAGCTCGCAGCGAGCGCGAGCGCCCCAGAAACGAGTGGGGCAGCAAAGCTGGTTCCAGTTGAGCAAGAAAGGGATTTCTTTGAATAGGGAACCGCCCATCGTTCGGTGTCAAAATGTGGCACGATTGCTGCGTCGTCACAACTGTCGTCTCCCTTAACAGGTGCGGCGATATCGACTCCCTGACCGTAGTTTGAGTATGGGCTCTTGGCACCTCTGCCATCTGTAGCT
>JBIJDR010000031.1:0-9646 GCA_044343985.1 Candidatus Limnocylindrus sp. | reverse complement strand
GCGAAGACGGCGGTCGCCTGACCGCTGCTCCCCCAGGTTGCGCGCACGCGCAGGCCACCAGGGAAACTCGTGATCAGGCTGCGCGGCTCTGCGGCGCCTGAGGGGATCGGGGCGGCGGCACGCTCGGTCATTCCGTGATTCTACGCGCGGCGTACGATGGGCCGATGAAAGCGATCCTCTTCGACTGGGACGGCACGTTGATTGATACCGCTGAGCACGTGTATGAGGCGAACGTGGAGGTGATCAAGTCGATCGGCCTCCCGCCGCTCAGCCGCGAACTCTACGGGCAGCACTACTCACCAAACTGGCGCCTGATGTACGCGGCGCTCGGCATCCCTACTGACCTTATTGAGGGGGCGGCTGGTCTCTGGCATGCGGCATATAAGGGGCATGAGGCGGAGCTCCTCCCTGGCACGCGACCCGCGCTGGAGCGACTCGTTGCCGCTGGGATTCCAATCGGCGTTGTCACCGCGGGCGACCGAAAGGTGGTCGCCGGACAGTTGAAGCGCACCGGCGTTGCCGATCTACTCGGCGCCGTTGTGTATGGCGACGACATCGCCGAGCAGAAGCCACACCCAGAGCCGCTGCGACGCGGACTCGCCGCACTCGGTCATGCCACAACACCAGACCAGGCGGCCTACCTCGGCGACACGCTTGATGATGTGCGCATGGCGCGCGCCGCTGGCGTGCGCGCGATCGGCGTGCAGTCGCCCTTCTTCCACCCCGACCGCTTCCTCCACGAAGCCGACGCGCACGAACACGCCGAATCGGTCGCGGCGTGGGTTGATAGTTACCTCGTCGCGCGAACGCGCTAGAATCACCGCATCGCGACAGGGGAGCGCCTGAAGGCGCTGAGAAACGGGAGAGCCCGTGACCCTACGAACCTGATCCGGGTCATGCCGGCGAAGGGAGAACGCAGGAGCCCCGCGCGATAGAGAGCGAGGGCACGTGCGCGCAATCATTCTTGCTGGTGGCGATCAGCCCGACCCGCGCGCGCTCAGCGCCGCTTGGCCGGGTTGGGAGCGCGCCGATCTTGTGATTGGCGCCGATGGCGGCGCGCGCGCCGCAGCGCCGCTCGCCCTGCCGCTCCATCTGATCATCGGCGACTTCGACACCCTCACCACCAGTGAGGTGGAAGAGTTCGCCGCGCGCGGCGTGCGCGTTGAGCACCTTCCCCGTGAGAAGGACGCCACCGACACCGAACTCGCCCTTCTCACCGCACTCGATGCGGGCGCAACGGAGATTGTGATCCTTGGCGCGCTCGGCTCCAGTGGTGGGCGCAGCGATCACGCGCTCGGCACCATCTCGCTCCTTGCGCACCCCCGTGCGCGCGGCGTGCAGCTGTCACTTCTTGATGTAACGAGTCGCATCCAACTGCTCGTTGCGCCAGCGCGCTGCAGCATCAGCGCGCGATCCGGTGCAATCATCTCGCTCGTTCCATGGGGTGCCGACGCACGCGTCACAACAGAAGGGCTGCGATGGCCACTGCGCGACGAACTCCTGACGAGTGGGAGCACGCGTGGCCTCTCTAATGAGAGTCTCGGTGATCTCACTATTGATCTTCATGAAGGGGCGCTGCTCGTCAGCGAGGGGGCATGATGCGAACGTGGAGCCTGATGCACTTGGTTGCACTCTCCGTGATCGGTATCACCTGCGGCGCACTCTTCGCCGGATGGAATCTGATCTGGGGTGCGCTGACGCCGCTCTTCGCGCTCGTCCTTCCGCTGCAATACCTCCTCCTCGCCGGCACCTGGGTGATCGCGGGGCCGCTGGCTGGACTCATCATCAAGCGACGCGGCGCCGCGCTCGCTGGTGAACTGATCGCCGCATCCGTCTCCTTCCTGCTCGCGAGTCAGTGGTCGATCGACGCGCTCTTCTCTGGCGCGGTGCAGGGACTCGGCGCAGAGCTGGTCTTTGCGATCTTTGGCTATCGCGTCTGGGGTTGGCCCGTCCTGATCTTCGCTGGCGCCGCATCTGGCGTTGGTATGGCGCTGCATGATCTGCCGCTCTACTTCGCCGGGGTTGATGCGGGATACGCCGCTGCGCTCGCCGCCGCAATGGTCGTTAGCGGTGCGCTGCTCGGTGGTGGTGGCGCGCTGGTGCTTCATCGTGCCCTGCGGAGGAGCGGCGCACTCGGCGTGATCGGTGCCTGAGTCGCAGCACTCCACGCTCCCGGACATCGAGATCGCTGATCTGGTTTGGCAACCTTCTGGTGCTGACGCGCCAACGCTAGATCTGCGTGGTAGCAACATTCGCGTTGCCGCTGGTGAGACGCTGCTGATTAGTGGCGCGTCTAGCGCGGGGAAGAGCACGCTCGCTGCGGCGATTGCTGGACTCCTCGGCACCCTCCTCCCTGGCACGTTGCGCGGCACGCTGCGTGTGGGCGGCGTCGATCTTGTTGCCGCAGCAGCGGAGGGTGCGGCTGGCGTACCGCGCGAACTCCTTAGGCCGCTCGGCTTCGTCGCTGCGGGACCCGCGCCACGCCACGCGCTGCCGCGACTCTTAGATGATGTGGCACTCCCGCTCGAGTCGCGTGGCGTGTCTGCCGAACTTCTTGCGTCACGTGCCCACGCGGCGATCATCTCCGCCGGTCTCCCAATTGACGCGGCGGAACGCGACGTGGCAAGCCTCAGCGGCGGAGAGCGCGCCCAGGCGGCTGCCGCCACCGCACTCGTCTCCACACCCGGACTCGTGATCGCTGACGAGCCGCTGGCCGGACTCGATGCCACACGTGCGGGCGCCCTCGCCGCACTGCTGATGGAGCAGCGTGCGACGCGTGTGATCGTGACGCACGACGTGACGCAGTTCGGCGCCGCTACGGTGCGCATCCACCTTGATCACGGCCGCGTAGCAGAGCTTCCCGCAGCGGAGTTCTCTCCTGTTCGTGCAGATGTTCAGCGCGATGTAGCAGCGCAGCTGGCGGGGGAGCGCGGAGTGGTGGTGCTGCAACTCTTCACCGCCGCAAGTTCTGCTCGCCACGGAGTTGGCGCGGTGAGCGCCACACTGCACGCAGGTGAGCTGCTGTTGGTCCGCGGTGAGACGGGGAGCGGGAAGTCCACGCTCCTCGCCCTTGCTGCGGGAACGCTCAGCACTGATACGGGTGAACGGCACGTCACGGCGTCCCGTATTCGCTATGCGCCGCAGGATCCTGGGCTGCTCCTTGGCGCGCGCTCAGTGCATGAGCTCTTGCCAGCAGGTGAGTGGCCGCGCGCCGCAGAAGTTGCCGCGGCGCTCAACGTTGCAGAACTGCTGGATCGTCCCGCCGCGCGTTGCTCAGATGGTGAGCGGCGTCGCCTGGCGCTGGTGGTGACGGCCGCCGCCGAACCAGACCTGCTGATTGCGGATGAGCCAACACTCGGCCTTGATGACGAGGCGGCGGCACGCGTCAGTGCGCTCTTGGCGAACCTTGCAGCACGCGGCGCTGCACTCCTGGTAGCAACGCATGATTCGCGTCTGCAGATGCGTCACGCCCGCGCGCTGCAGCACCCTGAAGGTACGGCTCGTGCTGAAGAGTCAATAGAGCAGCCACTCGCTGAACGAGGTGTTGAGCTGGCGCGCGAACTGCTCACACCAGCGCCAGTGAAGCGGCTACTTGGCGTCAGCAATCCGCTGACGCGGTTCGGCCTCGCCGCCTTCTGGTTCTTCCTCTCGCTGATTAGTCCAGCAACGGCGCTGGCGCAAGGTGCTGTTGCCCTCCCCGCACTCATCGTCGCCTGGAGCTCTGGCGTGCAACTGATCTCTACGCTTCGACTCGCCGCCGCGTTAGCGCCAGCGATATTTGGGATGGTTTTGGCGAATCTCCTTGGCGGCGCAACGCCAGAGGCGGCGTTCGGCGCGGGGGTGCGACTTGTGGCCTTCGCCGCAGGGAGCCTCGTCTTGTTGCGACCGTTCGAACCGCTCCGCCTCGCCGATGCCGCCATGCAACACCTGCGCGCACCGTTCGCGCCAACGCTGACACTTCTTGCGAGCGCCGCAACGCTTCCACCACTGATGAGTGAGGCGCGTGAGCGTCGCGCCATTCGCCGCTTAGCAAAGGGTGGTGTTGATCCGTTCTTGCTCGCCGATCTCTTCGACGCGGCGATCCGTGCCGTCCCGCGCCTTGCTACCGCCCTTGAGGTCCGCGCCGTCCGCCTCCCATCACGGCTGCGACCCGCCACGGCGCTGCGACCTTCGCGCTTCGGACGCGCCGACCTGCTGCTGATTCTGCTCAGCGCAGGGGGGCTCCTCTTCAGCGTTGCACGCGTCGTCGTTGAGGCGATTACACTCGGTTCATGAGTCCACTTGATGCGCGACCGGTTGCAGGCGACGCAGCGCCGCACTTCGCCCTGCGCGACGCGGATGGCGTGGAGCGGTCACTCACCGCTGCCAAAGGGAGCTGGCTTGTCCTCTACTTCTATCCGAAGGACGACACTCCAGGCTGCACGATTGAAGCGTGTGAGTTCCGCGACGCAGAGCGCGCACTTCAAGAGGCGGGCGCGATTGTCTGGGGCGTAAGCCCAGACGATCAGGAGAGCAAGGCCGCCTTCCGCGACAAGTTCTCGCTCAACTTTCCGATCCTTGCCGATGAGGGCCACACCGTTGCCGAGGCGTACGGGGTCTGGGGGGAGCGGACAGTCGGCGAGCGGACCTTCACGGGGACACATCGCGTGACGTTCTTGATCAACCCGGACGGCCACATTGCGCGTGTCTGGGAGAGTGTCACCCCCACCGGCCATGCGGCGGAAGTGCTCGCCGAGATCACGGCGCAACGAGGCTAATCTCGCACGAAATCTGAGCCACAGGGCGGGTTTTCGCCGAAGGCGTCCACGAGGAGCCCCTGCTAGAATTTGAGCAGAGATTCAGCGTCCACGTCGTCAGTGAGAAAGGTTGACTGTGACTCTTCAGACGCAGGACTTCCTGGTTCAACCGGTCGATGCTTCATGGCTTCAATGCAACATTGAGTGCCAAGAGGCCTGCCCCGTTGGCACCAACTGCCGCGGCTACCTGAATCTCGCCGCCGAAGGGCGCTTCGAGGAGGGCTACCTTCTCTCCCGCGATCCGAATCCAATCGCCGCAATGTGCTCCTACGTCTGTTCCGCGCCGTGTGAGCGCGCCTGTCGCCGCGGCGACATTGATCGCCCGCTCGCGATCCGCGCGATGAAGCGCTTCCTGGTGGAGTGGCACGCCGCCTCCGGCATCCCTGACGTTGCACCGCAGATCACGCCGCGAGCCGAGCGTGTGGCAGTGGTTGGCGCTGGACCTGCTGGTCTCTCCGTTGCGCGTGAACTCGCCGTCAAGGGCTACCAGGTCACCGTCTATGACAGCCTCCCGTACGGCGGCGGCACGATGTTGATCGGCGTCCCCGCCTTCCGCCTCCCACGCGAAGCGATTGAGACCGACGTGCGCCTGATTGAGCAGCTCGGCGTGAAGTTCGTCTACAACACGCAGATCGGCAGGGACGTGACATTCGAGCAGCTCCAGAAAGACTTCAACGCGATCGCCATCTGCGCGGGCGCCATGGATCCGGTTGCGCTTGATGTTCCGGGGAGCGACCTTGAGGGGCTCGTCTACGGCGTTGACTTTATGAAGACCGCCAACCTTGGCGATCCGCTCAGCGTTGGTCGCGACGTGGTGGTAATCGGAGGCGGGTACACCGCCATGGACTGCGCGCGCACCTCACTTCGTCATGGTGCTGATCACGTCACCATCGCCTATCGCCGGACCCGTTCAGAGCTCGTTGTTGACGAAGAGGAGCTCGGCGAGACGGAGCGCGAGGGCGTGGACATGGCCTTCTTGGTCTCACCACTTGAGTTGATCGGCGAGAACGGGAAGATTACTGGCGTGCGCATGATTAAGAATCGTCTCGGTGAGCCAGACGCATCTGGTCGACGCAGCCCAGTTCCAATTGAAGGATCGGAGTACATCCTGAAGGCTGACACGGTGATCCCCGCCGTCTCGCAGGCGGCCGACCTCACCTTCCTTCCAGTGCAGAGCAGCTTTGAGGTTGCGCGCGGTCGTGTGAAGGTGGATCCGGCAACGTACGCAACTAACATTCGCGGCGTCTGGGCGTGTGGCGACTTTGTCACTGGCCCCGCCACCATGATTGAGGCGGCGGGCCACGCCAAGAAGTGCGCCTACGCGATTGATCGCTACCTTGCTGGCGCAACACAGGTGGTGGTGGATGCGAATGTGCGCATCACAAGTTCCTGGCGCCACGACATGCCAGAGTTCTACGACCGCATCCCACGTCAACACATCCCCGTCTTGCCGCTCGCTGAGCGACTCCCGTCGGGAGATGCCACGGTGAACTTCACCACACAGGTGGAGCTCGGGTACGGCGCGCAGCAGGCGGTTGCGGAGAGCACACGCTGCCTGATGTGCAACTACAACATCTGGTTTGATCCGATGCGCTGCGTCCTCTGCGGCGCATGTGCCGACGTCTGCCCCGAGGGGGTCATCCACATGGTGGACATCAATCAGCTGAAGTCCGAGGGGGCGCTCCCTGAGCTCTCCGAGGCGTACGGCTGGGAGAACGGGGGGGCGATGATCCTGGACGAGGAGCGCTGCATCCGCTGCGCCCTCTGCGTCAAGCGCTGTCCGTTCGACGCTATTACGATGGAGAAGTTCGAACTACAGGAGATCAGCTCGGATGGTCGCCTCTATAAGGAGTCCTACCGAGATGGGCAGTTAGCCGGAGTCGCCGGCACAGGGGGAGGGGCACAGTGAGCCTTATCGGACGCGTAGACCAGGCGATCCGCCGCTCGTCCGCGTGGCGCTCCATCTTCCGCAACGCCTACCCGAACGACGAGCGGAGCCGCGCCTACGCGGTGATGAACAACGTCTTCCTCCACCTTCACCCAGTGCGCGTGCGACAGCACGCCGTGAAGTTCGCCTACACCTTCTGCCTTGGTGGCTTGAGCTTCTTCCTCTTCCTTGTCCTCACCGTCACCGGCGTCTATCTGATGTTCTTTTACGCCCCGTCGGCAACGCAGGCCTATTCAGACATCCTGAAGATTCAGACGCTTGTCCCGTTCGGACAGATCACGCGCAACATCCATCGATGGGGTGCGCACCTGATGGTCTTCTTCGTTTTCCTCCACATGATGCGCGTCTTCTATCACGGCGCCTATAAGCCACCACGCGAATTCAACTGGGTGGTTGGCGTTCTCCTCCTCTTCCTGACGATCATGCTCAGCTTCACCGGCTACCTGCTGCCGTGGGACCAGATCGCCTATTGGGCGATCACGATCGGTTCGAACATGGCCGGCTACGCGCCGCTCTTCAACACGCCATCCAAGCTCCTCCTTCTTGGCGGACTTGAGGTGGGTCAGAACACACTGCTGCGCTTCTACGTGCTGCACGTGATGGTGCTCCCACTGCTCGCCGCAGTCTTCCTGGCGGTCCACTTCTGGCGGATCCGCAAGGACGGCGGAATCAGCGGGCCACTATGAGCGAGGCGCAGCGATGAGCGACGAGCAGCGCCCAGCACCCGTTGCGCCGGTTGATCCGTCGCGACGTACGGAGATTGATAAGCAGCGCGTCCCAATGGCGGCACGACCGTATCGACTCCTTGCGCTGGTGAAGCAGGACGCGGTTGTCCGCGTCCAGAAAGAGCCAGATGACACGGTGATGACCTGGCCACACTTGCTCACGATTGAGTTCTTCGCGGCAGTGGCGATGAGCATCCTCCTCCTCCTGCTCGGCCTCTTCATCAATGCACCACTTGAAGAGCTCGCCAATCCAAACGTCACACCTGCCGTTGCCAAGGCGCCCTGGTACTTCTTGGGGTTGCAAGAGTTGCTCGCCTACTTCCATCCAACCGTTGCTGGTGCGCTCTCGCCGATCGGCATCCTTGTTGGCAGCGCGCTGATCCCATATCTAGATCGCCGCAACATTCACAGCACGCGACCATCGGATCGGAAGCTTGAGGTTTCGCTCTTCTCCATCCTCTGGGCGCTCGGACTCGTTGTGACCTTCATCGGCATCTTCTTCCGCGGCCCTGGCTACTCCTTCATCCTGCCGTGGGTCAACGGCTTCTTCTTCAGCCTGTGATGGGAGCGAACTGATGAGCCACTACCAAGTTGAGCCAGCAGATCAGTCGAAGGCTCTGACCGCGCAGACCATCAAAGCGCTACGCCACGAAGAGGTGCAGGGGATCTCGCGACGCCGACTGATGCGCACCACGATCGGCGCAGGCTTCGGACTCTGGCTCCTTGAGGTGACGGCGGGGACGCTCGGCTTCCTCTGGCCAAACCTTGAGGGCGGATTCGGCGGAAAGGTTCAGGTCGGCACCTTTGACATGTTGAAGAATCAGAACGCTGGCCTCCCATTCGCCGAGGGCTACCCGGTCTACTTCCAGGAGGCACGCGCCTTCATCATGCTCGTTGACGCTACGCGACCAGAGTTCGTCTCCGGCGAAGATCTCACTGGCGACGGAACGGCACTCAATGTTCGCGCCCTCTATCAGCGCTGCCCGCACCTTGGCTGCAAGCCGAACCCGTGCATCAAGACCTACTGGCTCGAGTGCGCCTGCCACGGCAGTCGCTACGACCGACTCGGCACCAAGGCGGACGGCGTTGGCCCTGCACCGCGCGGCATG
Source organism: Candidatus Limnocylindrus sp. (assembly GCA_044343985.1). Lineage (GTDB taxonomy): Bacteria > Chloroflexota > Limnocylindria > Limnocylindrales > Limnocylindraceae > Limnocylindrus. The sequence goes on along the minus strand of JBIJDR010000031.1, from coordinate 1,068 downwards.
GATCGCTTCTCGCTCACCGTTGATGCGAATGGCGTGCTGACGCTGGACACGGGGAAGATCAACCTCGGCAATATGCCGATCCCGCTTGGCCAGCCAGGCATTGAGGCGCCGCGCGCCGCAACGGGGTGCATCTAAATGACAGACGAGCAGCGCAACCTTCCAGCTCCGAGCGAGAAGCGCGTGCCGCCAACGCCGCGCCTCTCCAGCCCTGCGCCAATTCAGACGCACGGCCTCACCGCGGAGCGCGTGGCGAAGATCGTCAGCCAGAGCGGCTCGGCGCGCATGGCGGCGCTCCTCGGCGTAGCCATCGTCACCCTCTTCGTCATCGTCTACGCCTTCTACGATCAGGGACTCCCTGGCGCCGTAGGCTCCTCACGGCTTGAGGCGGCGCGCGAAGAGCAGTATCTAGAAACGGTGAAGCGCGGCTACAACCTCTATGAGGCGAACTGCGCACGCTGCCACGGTGCGCAGGGGCAGGGCGGCATCGGCCCGGTTCTGAATGACCAGGGTAAGCTCCTCTCGCACCTGACACCTTCCTATCTGTTGAATGTGCTGACCGTTGGCGGTCGATACATCTGTGGTGATGCGAACTCGCTGATGGGTGTCTGGGCAGATACCAACGGCGGGCCACTGAACTATCGCGAGATTGAAGAGTTGATCGCCTGGGTGCGCGCCAGCAACACGGACGAAGTTGAGGTTCGCGATCCAGCAACTGGCGAACTCGTGAAGGTCACCGGCTGGCGTGATCCGGCCTATGCGCCAGCGGCAGATGCAACGCCAGTACCAGCCTGCTGGAAGGATGCCTTCGCCGTCTCTCCATCCCCGATGCCATCCGGTGGTTCTGTCAGCCCATCCGTTGCACCGAGTGGTGGCGTGGGTGGCTCGTACACGATCGTTGCGATGGGCGTGAAGTTTGACCTCACCACACTCACTGTGGACGCAGGGAAGAGCTTCCAGATCGTCTTTGACAATCAGGATGCAGGAATCCCACACAACGTTGCGATCCATGAAGGCTCGGTCACTTACGTTGGCAAGGAGCTCTACGTTGGTGCGTTCTTCCCTGGTTTT
>JBIJDR010000030.1:0-9894 GCA_044343985.1 Candidatus Limnocylindrus sp. | reverse complement strand
CAGGAACCACGGGAAGCCTTCGTACGGAACGGGCACTGGGTGCCACGGGATGCGCGCGGGGAGTGGGGGATCGCCACCGAGCTCCCAGTCAATGGTCTGCTCTGCGAGCAGCGTCATCAGCGCCACGCCAGAGCCGGCGCAGCCGGAGAGGTGCGTGACGCCGCCGAGCCGCGCAACGCGCGGGAGACGATCAAACGCGAACGAGAGCCGGCCGCCCCACGCATGCGTGACGTTGGTGTGTGCAAGTTGCGGGTGACTCGCGCGCATGCGTGCGGTGAGGAGGCGTGCGATGTGGTCGAGGGAATCTGGCCAGAACGAGGTGCGGCCACCAAAGGCGATGCGGCCGTCTGGCGTTGGTCGCCAGTAAGAGAGGAAGTTGCGCGTGTCAAAGCGCATCTCGCCGTTACCAGACACCTGCGCCAGCAGTTCAGGTGCGAGCGGTTCGGTGGCGATCATGAAGCTCCCCACGGGGATGGCGCGGCGACGAAGGGCGGGGAAGAGGCGATCTGCGTACCCGTTCACACCGCCGAAGATGTGCTGCGTTCGGATGCTGCCACGTGGGGTGCGCACCTCGTATCCGCCCGCAATCTGGATGATGCCAGTGGCGGGCGTCTGCTCGCGAATCTCAACGCCAGCCGCTCGCGCCGCTACAGCCATGGCGGCCTGGAGCCGTGCCGGCTGGACACCGCCTCCTTCATCAACGGCGAGTCCACCAGCGAACGCGCCGCTGTTGGTGAGCGATTGAACTGCTGATTGATCAAGAAGTCGCACGGGGAGGCCAAGCGATGCGCGCAGCGCCTCTTCGCCGTGCAGGTCTGCTGCGCCGCGCGCAGAACGGGCGAGCTCAAGGTGCCCCGTGTTGCTCCAGTTCGGGTCGATGCCTGTGCTGCTGATTAGACCCTCTGGGCCCGCCGTGGCGAGCTGCTGGATGCGACGCACACCAGCGCGTGAAAGATCGAACCATTCGCGCGCGCCATCAGCGCCGAAGCGCTTGATGATGGAGCTGGTTGATGCGCCGAATCCCACATGCACCATGCCGCCGTTGCGGCTGCTCGCACCGTCACGCAGCTCACCTTTTTCAAGGAGGAGGACGCGTGCGCCACGCTCGGCTGCGCGTCGCGCGGCGGAGAGGCCAGAGAATCCGCCACCAATGACGATCCAGTCAACGCTGGTTGGCAGTGGCTCACTCGGGGGCGTGGCGGCGCTGCTCGGATTCGGTGCGTCCTCATGCCAGGCAACGGCGTGCTGCGGTCGTTGTGAAGGAGCGGCTCTCAGCATGACCCAAGAGTAGCGCGCGACAGCGCGGTGGCTGCACGCAGGCGCGTGTAGCATACGGAGATGACGCAGCCCGCTACGCGCCCATCGGTGATCGTGGACTGCGATCCTGGCCATGACGATGTCTTCGCCATGGTGGTGGCGAACCACTACGCGAAGCTACTCGGCATCACGGTGGTGCACGGCAACGCGCCGCTGACGCGAACCCTGCCGAATGCGCTGATCTCGTGCGATGTCTTTGGGATCAACGCCCCCGTCTTCGCTGGCGCCGAGCGACCACTGATCGCCCCGCCGCGCAATGCGCCGCACATTCACGGCGAATCTGGACTCGGCGGGCCAGAGCTCCCTCCAGTGACGCGCACCGCGGAGAAGACACATGCCGTTGAGGCGATCATTGAACTGGTGCGCAAGCACGAAGGGGATGGCGTCTGGCTAATGCCGCTCGGCCCGCTCACCAACATTGCGCTGGCGCTCCGCATGGCGCCAGACCTTGGGAAGCGCATCGCAGGGATCTCGCTGATGGGGGGCGGCACGCTTCACGGGAATCGCGCGCCGCACGCCGAGTTCAACATTTGGGCAGATCCAGAGGCGGCCTCTGTGGTCTTCAACTACGGCGGACCGCTGAAGATGGTCGGCCTTAACACCACGCATCAGGTGGTGATCACCAAGGGGTTCGTTGAGCGTGTGGCGGCGCTGAAGACCCGGAAGGCGATCTTTGCGGCGGAGCTGCTCGACTTCTTCTCGACCACCTATGGCGAGCAGCTCGGGGTCTATGGCGGACCGCTTCATGACCCGTGCGCCGTCTTCGCCGTCACGCATCCGCAGCTCTTTGATCTTCGCCCAAAGCGGGTCGATATTGAGCTCTACGGTGAGTTCACACGCGGCATGACCGCCGTTGATGAGCGACCGATCGTCGCATCAAAGAAGGGTGAGCCGAATGCGCTCGTTGCCTACGAGCCGAAGTCTGCCGAGATCTTCGACCTCATCTACGCAGCGGTGGCCGCCGAATCAGCTCCGGCATGAGCGCTGACGCAACGAGGCGTCGCCTTCAGCTCTCACTGATCGTTGGCGTCGGACTTGGGAGCACCGGATACATCGGTGCGATCACGGTGGCGACGATCGTTGCCAAAGAGCTCTCTGGCGGGTCTGCATTTGCTGGGCTCCCTGGCGCTGCAATCGTCTTGGGCTCTGCTACCGCGTCGCAACTCCTCTCACGCTTCATGGTGCGCTACGGTCGACGCGCCGGGCTGACGCTCGGCTACGGGATCGGCGCCGTTGGTGCCGTTGGTGCAGGGCTTGCGGTCATCCTCGGTTCTTTTCCGCTCTTCCTGATCGGTACGGTCTTGATGGGCTGTGCGAATGCGTCAAATCAACTCTCGCGCTATACGGCGGCAGATATGTATGACGAGACGAAGCGCGCCACCGCGATCGGGTTTGTGGTCTGGGGCTCAACGCTCGGCGCCGTGGTGGGACCGAACCTTGTCACAGTCGCTGGAAACGCTGCCGAAGGGCTCTCGCTGCCGCGCCTCGCCGGCGCGTACGGTGTGCCGATCCTCTTCGTTGCTGCCGCGGCGCTGCTCACACTTTTCACGTTACGACCTGATCCTGCGAGCTTGGCGCCCTCCACGCGCGCTGAGGTGGCGGGGAGTGGTGCGTCAGTAGGGGAGATCATCGCGCGGCCACGCGTCTTCGCCGCGATCGTGGCACTCGTGATCGGTCAAGTGGTGATGGTGCTCGTGATGACAATGACGCCGCTGCACATGACGGAGCACGGACACGGACTCGACGCCGTTGGCCTGGTGATCAGCGGCCACACCTTTGGGATGTTCGCCCTCTCGCCACTCTCTGGACGGCTCGCCTCACGCTTTGGGACACCGCTCGTCATTGCGGCGGGTCTTGCCGTGCTCGCCTTCTCGTCGGTGCTCGCCGCCGTTGCGCCGCCAGATGGCGGAACGATGCTGTTCGTCGCCCTCTTCCTGCTCGGTTGGGGTTGGAACCTTGGCTTCGTCGCCGGCTCGGCGCTCCTCACTGAAGGCCTCTCCGTCAACGAGCGCACGCGACTGCAGGGCATAACGGACGCGCTGATCTGGAGTTCTGCCGCCGCAGCCGCGCTCGGCTCTGGCGTTGTGGTTGCGGTTGCCAGCTACACGGCGCTCGGCCTTCTTGGCGCGGCGCTCATCGGCCTTCCCGTCTGGGCGATGTTGCGCGGGCGGCGTGAACTACGCCGCACCAAGCCAGTAGAAATCAGCGCGCTAGAGGTTCCGCTCGACTAAGCCTTCTCAGGCGCGCGAACGACGCTCTCAAACTTCTCCTTGTGGGAGCCATCGCAGAACGGCTTGTTCGCCGAGTGGCCGCAACGGCAGAGGCCGGTGCTGTCACCTTCGTGCGGAATCTCGTTCCCCTCAACGTCAACGATTGCAAAATCTCCCTGCACCTTGAGTGAACCGTTATCGCGCACCGTGATCTTTACCTGCTCGCTCATCAGATGAGTCCCCCTCAAGTACTACGCTCAAGTGCCACCGCGAAGCGGCCGCCCCTCTGCGTCTTCCCAGCGTAGCGCCCCGCGTGCGACAGAGAGTCGGAGCGTGGGCTCGCTCAGGTAGGATGCGAACTTCGGTGACTGAGGGACCTGCGGGCATCAGCCTTGCGCCTTCGCCGGGAGGGTTCTTGCCATGGCAGATCCAAAGCAGACGAAGTTCGTCCTCGACGAGTCGAAACTGCCGAAGAGCTGGTACAACATCGCGGCGGACCTCCCGTGGCCTCAGCACCCAGCGCTGAATCCGCAGACAGGGAAGCCGCTCGGCCCCGATGATCTTGCACCGCTCTTCCCGATGGCCCTGATCGGCCAAGAGGTGTCGAGCGAACGCGAAATTGAGATTCCGGAGCCGGTGCGCGATGCGTATCGACTCTATCGACCGAGCCCGCTCTATCGCGCGCACCGCTTGGAGAAGTTGCTGGGCACGCCAGCGAAAATCTTTTACAAGTACGAAGGGGTAAGTCCGGCGGGGAGCCATAAGCCGAACACTGCAATCCCGCAGGCCTTCTACAACGCCCAGGAGGGTGTGAAGCGCCTTGCCACGGAGACCGGTGCCGGCCAGTGGGGGACATCACTTGCATTCGCTGGTGCCATGTTCGGCCTGGAGGTGAAGGTCTACCAGGTACGCGCAAGCTACGACGCAAAGCCGTATCGACGCATCCTGATGGAGACATATGGCGCGAAGGTGGTTGCAAGCCCAAGCCCAGATACAAATTATGGACGCTCGGTATTGGCGTCGGACCCACACACGACCGGTTCGCTTGGTATGGCGATCAGCGAGGCGGTAGAGGATGCGGCGACGCGCGATGACACCAAGTACGCCTTGGGCTCCGTGCTGAACCACGTCCTACTTCACCAGACGGTGATTGGGCAGGAGACGCAGCTCCAGCTGGAGATGGCGGGCGTTGAGCCAGACATCTTGGTTGGCTGCACTGGCGGCGGTTCAAACTTCGCCGGGTTCACCTTCCCGTTCATCGGCGCGGCGTTCCGTGGCGGCCGCAAGGTCCGCGTGATTGCGGCGGAGCCCACTGCGGCCCCCTCGTTGACACGCGGCATCTATGCGTATGACTACGGCGACACGGCGCATATGGCACCAATGGTGAAGATGCACACGCTCGGTTCGGCGTTCATGCCAGATCCAATCCACGCTGGTGGGCTCCGCTATCACGGGATGGCGCCGCTCGTCTCACTTCTTAAGGAGAAGGGGACGATTGAAGCGGTCGCCATTCCGCAGCGCGAGACCTTTGAGCGTGGCGTGGAGTTCACGCGCGCCGAGGGGATCCTCCCAGCACCAGAGGCGAATCACGCGATCGCCGCAACGGTGCGAGAGGCGTTGAAGGCGAAGGCCGAGGGGAAGGAGACGGTGATCGTCTTCAATAACTGCGGCCACGGTTTCCTCGACCTTGCGGCCTACGAGAACTACCTGGCCGGGAAGCTCGAAGACCTTGACCTTGAGCAGGGGAAGATCGACGCGGCGCTTGGGGATCTCCCTAAGGCGTAACGCAGGTTCAGCGGCTGACGCAGGTTCAGCCGCAACGTAGCAAGCAGAAACCGAGGGGTTCGGCGAGACTGGTCTGATGAAGATCTACCTCGCCGGACCCCTCTTCAATGCAGGTGAGCGCGGCTTCCTCTCGGAGATTGCGGCGCGCCTTCGCGCGCTGAACTTTGAGGTCTTCGTCCCACACGAACAGTTTGTTGAGCAGGAGGGGGTCGACCCCAAGGCAGTATTTACAACAGACCTTGCGGGGGTGCGCGCTGCCAACGCGGTGCTCGCCTGGATTGATGGGACGCAAGTGGATGACGGCACGGCAACAGAGATCGGCATCTTCACGCAGCTCTGCGCAACAGATCCGAGTCGCTATAAGGGGATCATTGGCCTCTGCACTGATCTCCGTATGGTGCGACGGCGTGGCGTGGCTCCAGCCGACGGGATCAACCTCTTTGTCTCAGGTGCAATTCACTCCGTTGGCGAGATCACCTGGTCTGTTGATGAAGCGATTGATGCGATGGTCCGCCTCCGCGACCGCCGGTAGGCGGTTGAGCTTCGGGAGCGCTTGAAGGTGAGTGCGACGACGATCCTTCGGGATGTGCGCATCACGATGCGCGACGGTGTGCAGCTCTCGGCCGATATCTGGATCCCCGCCGCCGGCAAAGAGCACCCAACGATCCTTGAGGTGCTGCCATACCGAAAGGATGACTATCACCGTAGCGCCGATGATGAGTTGCTGGGCGCCGTCGCACGTCGCGGATATGCGGGGTGCCGACTTGATGTGCGAGGGACGGGGCGCAGCGACGGCATCGCCCTGGACGAGTACACCGAAGCTGAGACGCTCGACATGCTTGAAGTGATCAGCTGGCTGCGAACGCAACCGTGGTCTAACGGTCGCGTTGCGGCATGGGGCTGGTCGTATGGCGGATTCACCTCGCTGATGGCGGCGGCGCGACGACCAGAAGGTCTGGTGGCGATCGTCCCGTGCTACGCGAGCGATGATCGCTGGGAAGACGATGTGCATCAGAACGGTGGCCTGCGCACGGCGAGCGAACAGTTCGGCTACGCCGCCTCCATGATTGGCATGAATGCAATGCCAGGCGGCATCGAACCGGATCGACTCGGTTGGCGAGAGAGTTGGCGACAGCGCCTTGAGGAGACTCCGCCGTGGACACTCGGCTGGCTGCGCCGCGCGCGACCGTCAGAGTGGCGTCACAATTCCGTGCGTCATCTGCCGCCAATTGAGATCCCCATGTTGCAAATCGCCGGTTGGTGCGACGGCTATCCAAATCCCGCTTGGCGCCTGCAAGAGTCAGCCCCTGCAGGCGCGGAGCGTCGCCTGCTCTGCGGGCCGTGGGTGCACCTCTCTCCCGAGACCGGTTACCCAGGACCGGGTGCTGGATGGTTGCCACTGGCACTTGCCTGGCTTGATCGCTTCTGCGCACCGCCTGCAGCAGAGGAGTGCGCCAGCGAGGCGGAGCGCGCCGCCGCCGCTGACCCCGAGCAGACGATCCTCTGGTATCTACCGCACTCGCGACCGCCGGCACGGTTCCCCGCCGAGTGGCCAGGTGAGTGGATCGCCGAGACCACGTCGCCAGCACAACGCGCCACGCGCCGATCGCTCTACCTCCATGCTGGCGGAGCCGCCTCATTCGAACCAGTAGGTGCAAGTGATCGTGCGCTGCCAGCAGCAACGATTCGTAATGTGCCCTCAGCTGGCGCGTCTGGGCCACTCTGCTTCGGCGGGGGAGCTCCACCCATCGGGCTCGCCGACGATCTGCGGGAGGATGTGCGACAGCTTGAAGCCGTAGCCGCTGCAGCATCGGCTCCTGAGCGCGCCGCGGTTTGGACGAGTGAGTCGCTGACAGAGGAGCTGTTGATCTGTGGTCGGCCACAGTTGCGCCTACGCATTACTCCAGATGGTCGCGAGGGTGCGATCGTTGCGCGCCTTGGCGACGTGGCTCCGGATGGCGCCATCAGCATGGTGACGCAAGGGATGCTGAACCTTGCCTATCGCACCGAGCAGTCGCCGCTTCCACTCGTTCCTGGAGCGACCATTGAGGTCACACTCGACCTACGCGTTATCGCCCATGCATTCGCACCGGGTCATCGCCTCCACCTGCAGCTACTCGGGAGCGCGTTCCCAATCACATGGCCGCTTGCGACCGCATTTGCGCTCACCTGCTCCGAAGATAGCGGCGCCATGTTGATGCTCCCGCAGATTCAGCGTGATGCAGCGTTGCGTGCTGGTGCCGCGCGAGCGTTGAGCAACCCGTGGCTGCGACACGCGGCAGGTGCGACCGCCGCACCTCCAGCGTCACTTGCTGGGCTACGTGCAGGGGCGTACCCCACCAGCAGTGGGGAGTTGGGAGCCCCAGATCGTGGCGGCGCACTGCCAGACGCCCCCGCCTCCGTATGGGATCTGGTGCGCGGACCAGGTGAGCGTGTGACAGTGCGCTTCTTCGGCGGCGGGCGTTCGCTCGGCGGGCCAGGGGTGGCGCTCTATGCCGATGAAGGCTTTACTTACCAGGTCAGCGATGCGGACCCCGCTCACACATCACTGCAGACGAGCGTCGCCTACGAGCTACACGATGGGGAACATGTCGTACGAGCGATCGCCGAGGGAGAGATTCGCTCGGATGCGCAGAACTTCCTTTACCGCTGTGCCCTCCGTGTCACCCTCGACGGCGCACCGTTTCACAACGCACTCTGGGAGGAGCACGTCCCGCGCGACGGTCGCTAGAAGCGCCGCGCGGGATCGTACCGTTGCGCTGAACTACTCCTCGTCGGTGCGGCGCTTGCCGCGTCGGCTACGGAGCGCGAGGAAGACACCACCCGCCGCGAGCAGCGCGACGAGGGGAATCAAGAGACTGTTCTCCGCAGCGACGTCGCCGCCACCGCCTGATGCCGGCTTCAGCAGTGTGTAGCCGACTGGGCCGAGCCCAAAGAACGGCGTACCGTCAGCTGGCTGATTCTTCCAGCCCGTGAACTTGTCGGTGCGATACGCCACCAGCGTCGCGTCGTAATAGAGCACGTGGTACGGAGCCTGTTCGTACATCAGCTGCTGGAGCTGAGCCACAATTGCTTTCCGCTCAGGTCCGTTCGGCAGCGTCAACTGCTGTTCGTAGAGTGCGTCGTACTCCGCGTTCGACCAGAGGCTGTCGCTCGATGCACCAATCTCCGCCGTCAAGAAAATCTTCATCAGCAGGTTTGGATCAACATCTCCGCCCCAACCCCAGATGAAGAGGTCGTAATCGGCCTTCCCATCAGCCTCGGGGGGTAGCATGATGTCAACGAGAGAGTCTGAGTCAAACGCCTGAGCGTTCACTGGCACGCCGATTTCACCGAACCATCCGGCGATGAACTCCGCCGCTTTGGCGTACGAATCATCGCTGCTCGGCACATAGAGGCGCAGGTTTAGTGGCTTCCCCTCAAGGTCCTCCCGAACGCCGTCGCCATCCGAGTCAACGTAACCGGCCGCCTCCAGCTTTTCGGCGGCCAGCTTCAGGTCAAATGTGCGAGGGTTCGTTGGCTCCACGTGGAAGTCGACAGAGATCGGTGGTACCTGGGTTGAGCCGGGCAAACCGTAGCCCCCGAGGACCTTCTCAATCAAGGTTTCGCGGTCAATTGCGTACCCGAGCGCGTCGCGGAAGCGCTGATCCCGCAGCGCCTTTGTGCTCGCACCACCACCCGCGATCTCCTGCGCATAGGTGTTAAATCCAAGCTCAGTGAACCCGTTGGCAGAGCCGACCGCCACCTCGATCACCTCTGAGGAGCCGTCGAGCTGCTTTAGTTGCTCCGGGGAGACGTTGTGGGCGTAATCAATCTCACTAGCAACGAGTGCCTGATACAGGGCATCGGCACTCTTGAAGAAGCGAAGCACAATCTCGTCAGCGGCGAGCTCGCCACCGCGCCAATGCGGGTTCTTCACGAAGCGTACGAATTCCCCGGTCTTCCACTCAACCGCTTGGTATGGCCCGGTGCCTACGACCGGCGGCTCGTTTCCGAAGGTGCTGCCGATCTCCTCAATGGTGAGCTTCTCCCAGACATGCTTCGGCAGCACAGGCACGAGCGCCTGCAAGATGCGTGTGACTGGGGCATCCATGGTGACCACAAAGGTCTGCGCGTCCGGCGCGGTCACGGCCGTAACGCCATCAAGGTAGGTATCAAGGTAGCCGAGGCCAACGTACTCGTTGTCGAGTAGCAGATTGAAGGTGTAGAGCACGTCAGCACTTGTCGCGGGCGTACCGTCAGACCAGAGGAGGTCGCTCGAGATCTTGAACGTATAGGCGAGACCGTCACTCGAGACGCTGTACGACTCCGCAAAGCCTGGTGTGGGCTCAAGGTTCGACCCGAAGCTGGTGAGCAGATCGTAGTTGAGCGAGAAGACTTCGTAGCCAACCACGAGCGCGGTGTTAAATGGATTCATTGAGTCGAGATCTTGCGTTGTGCCGATGCCGAGCACCAAGGGTTCATCGCTGGCCGCACGCGTGTTGGTGAAGCCGAACGCCACCAGCAGGGCAAGCGTGATCGTGACTACCAGGGAGCGATACGTGAACGAACTGTTGCTCTTCGTCAGGCTATTCATGTTGAA
>JBIJDR010000042.1:0-7565 GCA_044343985.1 Candidatus Limnocylindrus sp. | reverse complement strand
GCGCTCGCCGCTCTCCTCTTCGGTCGCGTTCCTGTGTCGCAAGGCGATCGCGTGGTTGTCATTGTGAGCGGCGGCAATGTGGATCTCACCCGCATGCCAGAGTTCCTCTCCCACGCCCTGCCAGTTCCCGGCGCGTAGCCCCCTTGACAGCGACCCACCCTCGCCCTAGGCTTCCCCTAACTGATACTCAGTATCAGTACAAGTTGAGGGAGGATCCCATGGGTTTTAGTCACAAGAACACTCGAGGTGTGACGTACTTTCTTCATGGTCGTAGCCGGACGGTTGCAAGCGGCAAGACGGTAACGCTCTATTTCTTCGCGAAGGCTCCGGGTGCCGGCGCAATTGAAGCGCTGCCGAGTGGCTACAAGGTTGTTGAGACTGAGAGGACAGGGCTCCCACTCCTTAAGAAGGCATAGCCTTCAATGAGAGAGCCAGCGAACCCGAACGTGAAGTGCCCGAACGGCGACCTGCCCGAGCAGCCGCACCTCTTTGAGGCTGCAGCGACTGAGGGAACGCCGCTCTACATGTTCTGCCGCAACTGCGGCGAGGTTCGCAAGATCGAGTTGCCGTTGCCGTTCACGACACCACTCGACGACCTTCCGGCACATCTCTGGCCCTCCTCCGGCGAGGACCACCAGGGAGGTTGACTCTTTCACGCGGTGCCTGTGGGGCGTATACTTTGGGAAGCCTGATGCACCGATCACGCAAAGGAGAAGAGAGAGAGGGAAGCATGGCAGCATTTTCGTTTGAGAACTCCAGGGGGACCACATATTTTTTGCATGGCCGCTCGCGTAAGGTGGCGAGTGGGAAGACGGTGACGCTCTACTTCTTCGCCAAGAAGGCGGGGAAGGGTGGCGTTGCAGAGGTCCCCGAGGGCTACCGGGTGAAGGAGTCGGGTCGAACCGGTCTTCCAATCCTGAAGAAGAAGTCGGGCCTCTTCGGCTGGTTCTAGCAGGACAACGCGCCGTGCCACGCAGTCGGCACGGCGATCAGTGAGACTGAGCGCATGAACGATCTGGTCACCATCATCGCGCTGATCCTTGCCGCCATCGCCGCCGCCGCTGCGCTGTTCGCCGCCGCACGATCGGGTCGCACCGCGCCGCCCGATCCCACAAGCACGTTGCAGGCACAGCGCGTAGAAGATCAGCTGCAGTCGGTAGTCGAACGCCTGGCCCGGATTGACGCGGCGCAACAGGGGATTGATCGCCTTCGTGAGCCGATGGACGAACTCCTCTCCGTCTTTCAGAACAAGCAGGCGCGCGGCCAGTACGGCGAAGCACGACTCGAAGAGATCGTGCGCGATGCGCTGCCCACGGACCTCTATAGCTTCCAAGAGACGCTCTCCAACGGGAAGATTGCCGACTGCATTGTTGGTCGTGGCGCCGCATCCAATCGCGTCTGCGTTGACTCCAAGTTCCCACTCGAGGCGTATCAGAAGTTCGTCGCTGGCGACCCCACCGCCGCAACGCAGTTCCGCACGGCGCTCAAGGCGCATATTGACGCGATCGGCTCTAAGTATGTGATCCCCGGTGAGACGAGTCGCCTCGCCGTGATGTTCATTCCGTCAGAGGCGATCTACGCCGAACTCTTTACCAGCTTCCCTGACCTGGAGCAGTACGCCAACGGGAAGCGCGTGGTCTTCGCCTCGCCGAACACACTGCACGCGCTCTTAGCCACGGTGAGCATGTTCCACGTTGAATCAAAGATCGGTGAACAGGCGATCCTGATCCAGCAGGAGGTGGGCGGTCTGACGCGAGATGTTGAGCTGCTTGCTGAGCGCATTGAGAAGCTCGCCACCCACTTCCGGCAGGTGGGCGAGGATATTAACGGCGCCCAAACCTCTGTGAAGCGCATCGTGCAGAAGGGCGAACGGATCGCCAATGTTGACCTGGGCGAAGGTGACGCCCCCCCCGCCCTGCGGTAAAGTATGGCCAGGCCCGAAACTCGGGCTACGTAAAGGGAGGTCAACATGGATTCGAAGAACCTGTACATCATCGCTGCGGTAGCGAGCCTTGCACTATCGCTCGCGCACTATTTCGGAGTTGGCTTTACTGCCAACGCTGACACGGCAGTCTATATCGGCCTCTGGGTCCCAGCGATCCTTTCGCTCGGCACCCTTCTGGGGAAGAAGAGCAAGTGACCGAACCGATCGTCTTCGTCCTCGGTGTGATCGTCATGATCCCCGTGCTTATCGCGGTCTATCAAGACCTTAAAAGCTAACGAAGTCGATTGAGCGACGCCTCACTGCAGCGAGAGCTGCGGTGGGGCGTTTTGCTATCTGGCACCGTGGGTGGCGTCGGACTCGAGCAGCACGCGTCCCCGTGGAATGGTGCGGAGCGCAAAGAGTGCGGTGATCAACAGCCCCGCTCCACTTGCAACGAACACTACGGTGGAGCCTGCCGTGTCGTAGAGCACACCTGCGACGATGCCGCCGAGCGCGGCGCCCAGCGTCCCGGCAGAGTGATAGAGCGACTGCCCTGTTGCGTGAAGGCGGCGTGGCACCAGGCGATCGACCACTTCGACGGCGCACATCAACGCAATCGCAAAGACTGCCCCCTCAGCGAGTCGTAGGAGCGTGAGCGAAAGCGCGCTGTCAAACAGTGCGACAGAAGCGGTGATCACTCCCATGATTGCGGTTGCGGCAGCGAAGCCACGTCGTAGCCCAATCCCCTTGAGCATGCGCGCCGAGGCGATCATGAAGGGAACTTCGATGAAGGCGGCGAGAGTTGCGCCGAGCCCGAGCATCGCCGCGTCGCCACCAACTTCGTTAATTCTCACCGGCCCGAGGCGATAGAACGAGGCGGCACAGAGCGCCTCGAGGAAGATGATCGCAACGAAGGGGACCATTGCTGGAGCGATGCGCAGCAGTTCGCTCACGCTACCGAATCGGTCACGCGCTGAGTGTCTGGTGCGACGTGACGACGCGGTGTGCGACGGCGCGCTGCGATGCGCCGCTATGACGCTCCGATCTTTCAGAAACGGAATCGGCAGAATCGTGCAGCAGAGCCCAACGGCCAAGAAAGGGACGATCGACGACCCGCCACCGTCGCGGATCGCCACGCCTGCAGCGATTGCCGTTATCGCATAGGTGAAGCTCGTCACCGCGCGTGTCACCGCAAAGCGTGGCCCGCCATCACGGGCGATCCCGAGCGCAAGCGCATCGGCAGAACTGTTAGAGGCGGCGCCAGCGATCGCCATAAGGAGTGACCCAGCGATTGCCGCGTTGAGATCGCCGAAGGCGAAGAGGAGGATGCCGATCGCGCTCGAGATCTCGCCGATCGCGAGTCCTGCACGTCGGCCAACGACTCGGTCGGCAAGGTGTCCCCAGGCCGGTCCGACGGCGCTCGAGACGAGTGCCGTCGCTGCAGTCAGCAGTCCGAGTTCGCCTGCGCTGAGACCGCGGTCGATCATCGCGACCGCGTAGAACGGATAGAAGACGGCGCCGACGACGCCGAAACCGCCGTAGATCGTCAACACGCCGAGGCGCGAGAGACGCGAACTATTTGCCAAGGTTCTCCGGACCAAACGAGTTCGGCAAGAGGAAGTCAAACGGGTAGCGGTTCAGTCGTTCAACCTTTAGATCCTTATCCAGGCTGACCGCAACGATCGGCATCTGTAGTGATCCCGCAAACTCGCGGATGCGCTGTCGGCAGACGCCACACGGCGAAGGCGATTCTGACGGAGATTGGACGGCGAAGGCGAGTGCGACCGCCTTCGCATTTGTCGCAAGACGCATTGCGTTCATCGCGTGCTGCTCCGCGTGCACCGTCAAGGTGTAGTCGGCCCCCTCCATGTTCGCCCCAACGTGGATGCCACCATCTGCATCGGCGACCGCCGCCCCAACCAGGTAGTTGGAGTAGACGGCGTAAGCGCGCGGCCGGATCTTGATCGCCTCATCAACAAGGCGCTGCTCGAGTGGCGTGAGGTCGGTCGCTTCGATTCTCATCGTGGTGACCACCCTTCTACTTGTCCGATCAGGCGCCGAATATGCAACGCATGGAGCGGTGCTAGCGGCATTGACCATAGCGGCTTCAACCAGGCTTCCGAGCCGAGTGATGCGGCATCCGCACCAGCCCAGCCGTACTCTCGGACGTCGTCAAAAGTGCGTACTCCACCGCCCGCAATGATTGGCAGCTTCACTCCTGCCTCACGCAGCTCGCTTACGACGCGGAGGCCGATCGGCTTGATCGCGCGACCGGAGAGGCCGCCGTAGCGGTTCTTCAGTAACGGCGCGCCGCTGCTCGGATTCAGCCGCAGCCCCTTGATGGTGTTGATCGCGCTGATCGCTGCCACCCCGTTCGCTTCGGCGAGTCTGGCATGTGCGAGGTAGTCAAAGTCTGGAGAGAGCTTCAGGATCACTGGGAAGCGCGAGATCCGAACGGCGCGCTTCAGCACCTCCTCAATGATCGGATTGAAATCAAAGTTCACGTTGTGACATGAGACGTTGAACTCTACTGCGGCAAGTTCACCAGGCTTTGCGCGCTGGTTGACCGTCTCTACGAGTGAGCCAAACTCATCGGCGCTAAATCCGCCGAGCGAGAGGATTCGGTTCTGTTCGCTGGTGCGCGCGAAGTACTCGTCAAAGTAGCGATCAATCCCAATGTTCGACCAGCCGAAGGCGTTGAGCCACCCCGCATCCGCCTCCTGCAGTGCGCCACGATAAAGGCGGATCAGCTCCGGGATCTCGCTCAACTTCCAACTCTCTTGCAGCGTGAAGTGGCCGGCGCGCGGCTCCGTGGTGACGGTGCGCACCGTGACGGCGCCGAAGCGGCGCAGGTCGACGAAGTTGACGATCGGAGAGAGGCCAAGCAGTGCGACGCGACCCTTCGGCGCGCCGTAGCCGAGAAGGCTCGAGCTGGTGACGAGGCGATTGCGGAGGTGGATTCCGTTCAGGTCAATCATGCGGCGATCGTAGCGCGCAGAGCGAGTACCACCACGACTGATACCGCCATGCCCACCAGGAGGCTGTTGCGCCACCGTCCGATCGCCGCCCCCGTGATCACCGCAACCGCCTCGGGGCCAACGCGGAGCGCGCCGTCTGCAACGAAGATGTTGGCGGCGGCAATCGCGCCGAGTGCGGCGGGACCAATGAGGCGCAGGTAGGTGAGCACTGGTGCCGGAAGGCGATCCACACCCGGTGCAAGAAGCGGCAGCGCGCGCGCGGCGTACGTGCCGATCCCGCCGAGGATCGCGAGTGGAACAAGGTCGGCGCGGAACGGATCAATCATCGCGCCCCTCCTTCGCTTTGTGACCGTCCACGTTGCGTGAGCGCGATCCCAACGAGTGGTCCAACAAGACCGCCGATCATCGCGGCGGCACTCGGGTTGATCAGGATTGCCGCAGCGACCGCTGCAGCACCACCGGTGATGAGAGCGATCAGCGCGGCGCGATCACGCACTAGGCCAACGGCGAGCCCAGCCATTGAGGCGGGGAACATCACGTCGAGTCCAATGGTTCCAGGCTCTGGAAGCGCCGCACCGGCGAGCCAACCTGCGATCGTTGCAAGGTTCCAGGGGACAAAGATCGAGAAGCCTGCGTACCAGCCGCCAGCCAGATCAAATCGTCCAAGCCGTGCAATGTGCGCACTCGTCAGTGCAAAGGCCTCATCTGTTAGCAGGTAGGCGAACCCAGCGCGCATCCGGCGCGGCAGGTGCGTTGTCTGTGGCGCAATTGATGCGGCGTAGAGAAAGTGCCGCGCGTTCAACAGCCAGACGAGCAGCACAATGGAGCCCCACGGCGCAGCAACGGCGAGTAGGCCAACCGCTGCAAACTGCGCCGCACCGGCGAAGAGGATGGAGCTAAACGCCGCAGCCTCAACCAGTGAGAGTCCACCTTCGCGCGCGGTGAAGCCGAAGATCGTACCGATCACGATCGCCAGAACCCAGATGCCGATCGAGTCAACGGCGAGTCGTCGCCGTGCGACACTCAGTTCAGTGACCTGCGTTGCGCCACTCATGCGTCAGGTACCAACACAACGACGGGAATCTCGCGCTCTGTCTTGCGCGAATACGCGGCGTAGACGCCGTAGGTCACGTCATCGGTGCGACGGAGCAGGTTGCGTCGCTCGTCGCCAACTGCAACTCGTGCCGTATAAGGGAGCGCACGGCCGCGACGAATTACCTTCACGCGAGGCTCTGCAACTAGGTTCTCGAACCAGGCAGGATTTCCGGCGCGACCGTAGTTGCTTGCGATCAGCACAATGCGTTCGTGGTCTGGGAGATACGTAAGGACGACACGACGCGACGCGCCGCTCTTCCTGCCAACCGTCTCCAGGATGATGCCTGGACGCCAGAAGAGGCTCGGCGTGATGTAGCCGTTCGTTGCGAGCGCAAGGCGCGCATGCAGCGGCACGACGAGTGCGATCAGTCGACCGAACCAACGCTGCGCCGACTTGAGCGCAGCCGATCGCGGCGTTGCCCAGTCGTCACGCTGCATTTAGCGCTCGGAGAAGAGGTAGCGCACCGAGAGTGCAGCCGCCACCGCACCAGCGAGCGGTCCAACGATATAGACCACCGCACCAGAGAGGTCGCCAAACGCAAGCGCTGGACCGAACCATCGCGCGGGGTTCATTGCGGCGCCAGTCAACGGTCCGCCAACCATGATGTCTGCGCTCACGGCGAATCCGATGAAGAGTCCGCCCATCTTTGGTGCGCGGCCATCAACTGCAGTGAGGAGGACGGCATAGGTGAGGAGTGCCGTAAGAACCACTTCTACCGCGATGCCAGTCCCCTGCGACAGCCCGAAGGCGAGTGACGGCACACCACCACCGGCAATCGCGTAGGCGCTGTCGCCAGCATCAAGGCCACCGAAGGCGAGCTTCAGGACGAAGCCTGCGGCGGCGGCGCCAGCTAGTTGAGCAACGATGTAGCGAAGTCCTTCAATCGTGCGCACCTTGCCAACGAGCCAGAGGGCAACGGTGACCGCTGGGTTGAACTGCGCACCGCTGATCGGACCGAAGCCGGTCGCCAAGACGGTGAGCGTAAAGCCGTTGGCGAGGGCGATCCCCAGGAGGCCCACCTCACCCCCAGTCTGAGCGTTGACGATCACCGCCCCCGCTCCAATCACGAAGAAGAGGAAGGTGCCGATCGCCTCGGCGGCGAGGGCTGCGGCGAGGCTTCGGTTCAGCATGGGTGGGTCGCTCCTTACCGTTGGTGGAGGCGGCTCAGCCTCCTTAGGGGGAGAGTGTAGGGCAGCCCCCTATCGGGATGGGGCGGGATGCCGTATGCTTCCCCTGCTGGCCCGGACTTCGGGCGGCATAACATGCACGCACGCGACCGAGATCAGTCAACCGTTCCCACTAGGGCTCGCGAGACCACCTTCGGAACACGAGGCGAGCCAACACTAGGAGAGAACGGAATGTTCACAGACAAGAATCTGGTCTGCATGGATTGCAGCCAGGAATTCGTGTTCACAGCACGAGACCAGGAGTTCTACAGCGAGCGTGGCTTCACGGAGCCAAAGCGCTGCACACCATGCCGCAATGCCCGCAAGGCGCAGCGCGAGGGTGGTTCGGCGGGTGGCGGCTTCGGCGGCTACACCGGCGGTGGCAGCTACAGCGCGGGTGG
>JBIJDR010000075.1:0-3067 GCA_044343985.1 Candidatus Limnocylindrus sp. | reverse complement strand
TGCACCCGACGACCTGCTCAGACTGCGGTAAGGAGACGATGGTCCCCTTCCTGCCAACGAGCGGCAAGCCGGTCTACTGCGACACCTGCTTCGCAAGCCGACGCCCAGCGCGCTGAGCTTTCGAGTTTCGTAGTTTCCGGACGGCCGGGACCCTTCGGGGCCCCGGCCGTTCGCTATCCCCCACCTACTCTCGCCGCTAGGATCACGAGATGAGCGCACCACCCGATCCGCGCCGACGCACATCCACCCAACGCGTCACCACGTGGCGTGACGGCGTGCCCACTGAACGCGACGACCTCCTGATCGGCGAAGAGCCGGCGCAGATCTCCGTTGCTGGGCCAGACGGACAGCAGATCGAGGTTGCCGTAACGATGCGCACGCCCGGCAACGATGAGGAGCTCGCCGTTGGATTCCTCGTCAGCGAGGGGCTCGTGACTCAACGAGATGTGGAGCGTGTCAGCTTCGGCGACCCACTGCACACGTCACAACCAGAGAATCACATCCTGGTACACCTCCGCATTCCCTTTGATGCCGCGCGCATCCCAGCACGAACCACCGTTGCAACCGCATCGTGCGGGATCTGCGGGAAGGCCTCACTTGATGATGTTGTGCAACGTCTCGGTCGCGTTGAAAAGATCCCACGGATCAGCGGCACCTCACTTCTGCACTTACCAGATCAACTGCGCGCCGCACAGGATCTCTTTGAGAGCACTGGCGGACTACACGCCGCTGCCGCTGTGATCGTTGCCGCTGATGGATCGATGAACATCACAACCGTTCGCGAAGATGTTGGGCGGCACAACGCAGTAGATAAACTGATTGGTGAAGCGGCGCTTCGCGACGCGCTCCCGTTGGTGAGTTCACTCTTGCTGCTCTCTGGACGCTGCTCGTTTGAACTTGTGCAGAAGGCGGCCGCCGCAGGGTTCGCCGCTATCGCCTGTGTTGGCGCGCCGTCATCACTCGCAGTGGAGACAGCGGAACGCCTCGGGATCTGTTTGATTGGATTCTTGCGTGAACGCTCGTTTAACGTCTACACCGAACAGGGTGTCGTGCAGCGTTAACCTGCGCGCTCAATCTCCTTCAGTCGATCAACCAAGATTCCACAGTTGGCGATGGCCGCGCGCTCATCAAGTGCAGCGGTGAGTGCTTCAGCGCTGAGGGCGCCTGCAATTTCAGGAGTTGCTACAGCAACCTGATGCAGGTTGATCCTCTTCTCGCGCGCAGCGGATGAGGCTCGCTGCACCAGCGTGTATGCGGCTTCGCGCGCAGCGCCCGCGTTGACCAGCGCCGTAAGGAGGCGTGATGCGGCGTGGAGGCCAAAGCCAGTGTCAAGGTTGCGACGCATGGCGTCTCGGTTCACCTCCATCTTGTCGATGATGCTGCGCATGGAGACGAGCGCGTAGTGCAGCAGCGTCGTTGCATCGGGCAGGATGATGCGCTCCGCAGAGCTGTGGCTCATGTCGCGTTCATGCCAGAGCGCCTGGTTCTCCATTGCAACGGCGGCGTATCCGCGCAAGAGTCGCGCAAATCCTGCGATCCGTTCGCTCTTCACCGGGTTTCGCTTCTGTGGCATGGCGGAGCTTCCCGCCTGACCGGCACGGAATGGCTCACGCAACTCATCAATCTCACTGTGTTGAAGGTTGCGGATCTCGGTCGCGAAACGTTCGAGCGTGCCGCCCGTGATCGCGATTGCGGCAACGAGCGCCGCATGCCGATCACGCTGGACAACCTGCGTACTCACAGGATCCACGCGGAGTTTCAGCGCGGCGAGCGCCTCACGCTCAATCTGCGGGCTGATTTGGCTGTAGGTCCCAACTGGCCCCGAGATCTTCCCGGTCGCCACCTCGTCTGCAGCTAGAGCGAGGCGCTCGCGGTCACGCGCCGCCTCAAAGGCCCAGCCGGCGAGCTTGGCGCCGAGCGTCATCGGCTCGGCGTGCACGGAGTGGGTGCGCCCCGCCATCACGGTGTCGCGCTCCTCGCGGGCGCGACGGATGATGACAACGATCAGCGCGTCGAGTTCAACAAGGATGAGATCACTCGCTGCACGCAACTGCAGCGCGAGCGCCGTATCAATCACATCACTACTGGTGAGGCCGAAGTGGAGGTGGCGCCCCTCAGCGCCGATTGACTCTGCAACGGCGTTCACGAAGGCGAGCGTGTCGTGATCGAGCGTCGCCTCAAGCTCTGCGATGCGCGGGAGGTTCACCTTGGCGCGCGTCGCGATCGCCTGTGCCGCAGCGGCGGGGATGTCGCCGCGCTTCGCTTGCGCCTGAGCAACGGCGATCTCCACGCGGAGCGCCGCCTCCCAGCGAGCCGCCTCACCCCAAACGGCGCCCATCTCTGGGCGTGTGTAGCGCTCAATCATCTCGTCACCCCTTAGGCGCGCTTTGTCGTGCGGCGCATCGGGCGCCAGGCACGTTCAATCGTCTGCGTGCGCTCAGGGCCAACAGAGAGGAGCACGATCGGTGCGCCGGCGAGCTCTTCAAGCGCTGTGACGTAGCGACGTGCGTTCTCTGGAAGATCGGCGAGTGCGCGCACTTGGTGGATCGGCTCGCTCCACCCAGGGAAGCGTTCGTAGATTGGCGTTGCGCGTTCCAGCTCAGCGGTAGACGAAGGCCAACGCTCTACACGCTTGCCGTCAATCTCATAGGCAACGCAGAGCAGGATCTCTGGAATTCCAGAGAGCACGTCGAGCTTGTTAAGCATGATGCTTGAGACGCCATTCAGCTGCACCGCGTAACGGAGCGGCAGTGCATCGTTCCATCCAACGCGGCGGCGTCGACCGGTGGTGGTACCAACCTCATGCCCAGTTGTTGCGATGCGCTCGCCGATCGCATCGGTGAGTTCAGTGACGAACGGTCCAGATCCAACGCGCGTGGCGTACGCCTTCATTACGCCCATCACTTCATCAATCTGCATCGGCGCAATGCCACCACCCGTCGCGGCGCCACCAGCGATCGGATGCGATGAGGTCACGTACGGATACGAGCCGTGACTTAGATCAAGGAGTGTGCCCTGCGCGCCTTCAAAGAGGAGGTGTTCACCTGCGGCGAGTGCGCGCTGCACA
>JBIJDR010000029.1:0-10711 GCA_044343985.1 Candidatus Limnocylindrus sp. | reverse complement strand
AGCGCGCCCTGCTGGCGCTCTACGACCTTCCAGACGATCCGCGCGAGATGGCGCTACGTGAGGCGGCGAACGGTGTGGAGGAGGTGCTCCGTACCGCGCATCCGGTTGAACTTGCACCGCAGAGCGCCTTCATCCGCCGACTACAACATCAACTCGCTGGCGAGGCGAACATCACCAGCAGTTCTCGTGGGCGTGATCCGCACCGTCGCGTGCGCCTTGAGCCGCCAGGGCGCGCCTCAAGCACGCCGCGCCGCCGCCGCTAGTAACGAGGTAGGCAGAGCCATGTTCATCAGCTTTGAGGGGCCAGACGGCTCGGGCAAGTCGACACAGATTGGACGCCTCGCTGAAACCCTCCGCGCCGCTGGGCGTGAGGTGGTCACCGTGCGCGAGCCAGGCGGTACGCCCGCGGGCGAGAAGATTCGCGCCATCCTGCTTGGTGAGGGGGGCGCTGTTCCAGTTGACCCACGCGCCGATGCGCTCCTTTTCAACGCTTCGCGCGCGCAACTCGTTGCCGATGTCATTGAGCCGGCGCTTGCACGCGGTGCCGTGGTGATCGCCGATCGATTCGCTGATTCAACACTCGCCTATCAGGGTTACGGAAGTGGACTTCCAGTAGAGGAGTTGCGCGGCATCATTCGTTTCGCCACCGCTGGACGCACACCAGACCTGACGCTCCTCCTCGATCTCCCCGCTGAACACGGCCTCGCCCGAAAGTCAGGCAGTAACCGCACACGCTTTGAAGAGGGCTTTGATGCCGCCTTCCATGAGCGCGTGGCGACGGGCTTCCGCAGCCTTGCCGCCGCGGAGCCTGCTCGCTGGCGCGTACTCGACGCGAGCGCGGAGCAGGGGGCACTCGCCGCCGAGATCGCCCAGATCGTTCACGTCGCACTCGCCGCCAAGCGCTAACGCTGCTCGCCGCTACACTTCCTCAATGGTGCCCCAACTCACCTCCAAGGTCGACAACCTCCGACCCGCATACGGGTTTGATGACATCTCGCTCGCCCCAGGCACTGACACGGCAGATCCATCTGACGTTGACCTCTCGCAGAACTTCTGCGGCATTCCACTCTCAGTGCCGATCATCGCGTCAGCGATGGATGCGGTCGTCTCACCGACAACTGCAGGCGTACTGCACAAGCTCGGCAGCTTGGCCTGCATCAATCTGGAGGGACTCTGGTTCCGCTACGACGATCCAACACCACACTTCGCCGCAATTCGTGCCGCAGCGAAAGGTGATGTGCAGGAGATCTTCGCCAGGCTCTACGCCGAGCCGGTGAAGGAGGCGCTGATTGCGCAGCGTATCGCCGAGATTCACGCCACAGGGTCGCCGGCGATGATTGCGGCAACGCCGCAGGCGATCGGCAAGTTTGGCGATGCAATTATCAAGGGCGGCGCAGATCTTCTGGTGATCCAGAGTCAGGTCTCATCAGCGCGACATATTGCCACTGGCTACGCGCCGCTCGAACTTGCCGACTTTGTGAAGCGGAGCAGCATCCCCGTTGCGGTGGGGAACACCACCAACGCCGAGGCGGCGTATTCACTGATGGAGCAGGGGGCTGCGGCGATCTTTGTTGGCGTTGGACCGGGGAACGCCTGCACCACGCGCGAAGTGCTCGGCATTGGCGTGCCGCAGGTGACCGCAGTGAGTGACGTTGCTGGTGCTCGCGATGCCTATATGAAGGCGACTGGTCGCTACGTGCCGGTGGTGGCCGACGGCGGGATTCGTAAGGGTGGCGAGATCGCCAAGGCGCTCGCCGTTGGTGCGGACGCGGTGATGATCGGTTCGCCGCTGGCGCGATCAACTGAAGCGCCAGGCGGCGGATTCAATTGGGGGATGGCCGCCTCATCACCAACGCTGCCACGGGGCACGCGCATTGAGGTGGGGATCGCGGGGAGTATGGAGCAGATCCTCAACGGACCATCGCGCGTCACCGACGGAAGCGAGAACCTTGTTGGTGCGGTGCGTCAATCTGCCGCCGCACTCGGTGTCCAGACCCTCGCCGCCTTCCGCGATGTTGAGGTGATCTACGCGCCGGCGGCGGCGACTGAAGGGAAGAGCTGGCAGCGTGGCCGCTGAAGCTGGCGCCACGGCGAGCGCAGGTGCGCCACCCGTTCAGACGGGCGGCATCCTCGTCTTAGATTTTGGGAGCCAGTTCGCACAACTGATCACGCGCCGCGTTCGCGAGATGAACGTGTATGCGGCGCTCGTGCCGTTTGATCTTCCAATCAGCGAGATCCTGGCGCGCAAGCCGGCCGGCATCATCCTGAGCGGCAGTCCGTTCTCGGTCTATGACGACGCGGGGCCAAAGCCAGACGCCGCCCTCTGGAGTGCTGGCGTTCCGATCCTTGGCGTCTGCTACGGCGTGCAGCTCATGGCGCAGCAGCTCGGCGGGCGCGTTGGGCCGTCAGATCGGCGCGAGTACGGCCCCGCCGACATTAGTATTAGCGGGGCGACGAGCCCACTCTTTGACGGACTCGGCGCGTCGGGTGCAGAGCGCGTCTGGATGAGCCACGGCGACTCCATCATTGATGCGCCGCCAGGATTTGTACCGCTTGCTACTACTGACTCCACGCCGTTCGCTGCGCTCGCTGACACGGCACGCAACCTCTGGGGGATTCAGTTCCATCCGGAGGTGGTGCACACCCCGAGCGGGAAGCGGCTGCTGCAGAACTTCGTGCTGGGAATCGCAAAGGCGAAGGCGACCTGGACGCCAGGGCGACTCGCGGACGACGCGGTCACGGCGATCAAAGCACAGGTTGGCCCAACGGATCGCGTCCTCTGTGCGCTCTCTGGTGGTGTTGACTCCGCCGTTGCGGCGGCGCTCGTCCATAAGGCGATCGGCGATCGACTCACCTGCGTCTATGTGGATCACGGCCTGATGCGGAAGCGCGAGTCGGAGATCTTGCGTGAAGTCTTCGCCGAACAGCTCGGCATGAAGATCATCATGGTGGAGGCGCAGGAGCGATTCCAGCATGCGCTTGAAGGGGTGGTAGATCCCGAAGAGAAGCGGAAGATCATCGGCCGAGAATTCATTCGCGTCTTTGAAGAGGAGTCGGCTCGAGCGGGCGACTTTAAGTTCCTTGCGCAAGGGACGCTCTACCCGGATGTGATTGAGTCCACCTCAAAGGAGACGAAGTCGGCGCAGAAGATCAAGACGCACCACAACGTGGGCGGCCTCCCTGACGACCTGAAGTTTGAACTCGTTGAGCCGCTCCGCGCACTCTTCAAGGACGAAGTGCGCGCCGTTGGCCTTCAACTCGGACTTCCTGAGAGCGTCATCTTGCGCCAGCCCTTCCCAGGTCCCGGCCTTGCAATTCGCATCCTTGGTGAGGTGACGCGCGAGCGACTCGACACACTGCGCGAAGCAGACTGGATCGTCATTGATGAGATCAAGGCGGCGGGGCTGTATCGCAGCATCTGGCAGTCGTTCGCCGTGTTGACGCCGCTTCACTCAGTTGGCGTGATGGGTGATGGCCGAACGTACGGCAACGTGCTGGCGATTCGCGCGGTGACGAGTGAAGACGGGATGACCGCCGATTGGGCACGCCTCCCGTATGACCTGATGGCGAAAATTTCTTCGCGCATCGTGAACGAAGTGCCGAACGTGACGCGCGTTGTCTATGACATCACCTCCAAGCCACCCGCAACGATTGAGTGGGAGTGAGCAACGGAGTGGAGAAGACAGCGGAGCGGCTGCCGCTCCCAGGGACGAGCTTCCTGAAGGTGCGACCGATCGTGATTGAGGGGCGCGCGGAGGGGGAGATCCGCGCCGGAGCTGCGCAACCGAGCACGATGCCCGATGGCTGGTGGATCGCCCTCTTCTGGGTACAAGACGGTGATGGCGTGGTGAGCTGCCGCGAAGTAGCGCCGCTCGCCGGACCCCCGCCGATCTCACCCCTTGAACGCTATGGAGCCTTAATGACGAATGGTCTCGGCGACCTCCTCGCCGTAGAGGAGGGGCGCTCCTGCCTCAAGTTACGACTCGTTGGCGAGGCGGCGCAGTCGGGCGAGCCGTGGCGCCGCCCCCTCGCACTCCAGGTTGCGGCGAAGTGGGATCCGATGCGAGTCGCTACGATGAGTGGGTCGAAAGTCGCTGAGGCGGCGCTCGATGCGTTTGCGCGAGCCGTTGAGGTTGCGCATCGGCCGTAGGGTGAACAACACGGAGGAGACGACGTGACGGATCCATTCAAGGACTTCCTTGAGGAGCTTGAGCGCCGCCGACGCGGAGATGAGACACCAGCAGCGCCAGGTGTAGACGATGCGGAAGGCGATGCACCACCCCCAGCACGACCACGTGCGCGCCGACCTTCTTCCGGCTCTGGCGTGAACTTCACGCGACCAAAGCTGAGCCTGCGCTCGCTCTTCTTTCCCGCCCTCTTCGGGCTCTTCCTGATCGGCGGACCGATCATCGGCCTTCTGACCGATGCGCGCTGGTTTGAGTCGCTCGGCGCAGGCGACATCTTCTGGCAGCGTCTGCAGATTCAAGGGTCCCTCTTTGCCGCGAGCACCCTTGCGTCACTGATCTTCCTCCTCTTGATGATCTCTGTCGCGTCCGTGATTGCACGACGTGGCGGCGCAGCGCCAAGCGAGCCGAGTGAGCAGGCGCCGCGACCCGAGCGCGAGCCGCTGGTAAACGAGCGCGGTCAGATCCGTATTGATGGACTTGGTGAAGCGTTGCGCGATCTCCTCAGTGCAGGCGCTGGCGGCGGCGGCACGGCAGCTGCCGTGGGGAGTGGTGTCTTGCGCATCGGCGCACTCATTGTTGCGCTCTTCATTGGTGTGCAGGTCGCCGCAAACTGGGAGGCGATCAGCCTCTGGCAGAACGCGGTCTCCTTTGACCCGAGCGGCACACCTGTGGTCGATCCCATCTTCGGTCGCGACGTCTCCTTCTACTTCTTTGAGCTTCCTGTCTTGCGGCTTGCTCAGGGGATTGGCGTCACCCTGCTGATCGCTGGAACCATTGCCGCAGGACTTCGCTACCTTCCAGCGATCGGTGCGCGCGGGCTCGGCTTCGTTGGGACGCTACCGCGACTTCACCTTGCGCTGATGATCGGTGGCGTGCTCCTCGCCACCGCCTACGGATATCAGTTGGACAAACTGGAGCTGGTCTACTCAAGCACTGGGGTTGCAACCGGCGTCTCTTATGCGGATAACGTTGCGCGGCTCCCAGGACTAGACATCCTCACCGCAATCGCCGCCATTGCCGCTGCATTCCTGATTGGCGCAGCACTGACGCGAACGGTCTGGCCGCTCGCGCTCACCGCACTCGTCTGGTTCGGCGCCTCTGGCGCGCTCGGCGGGCTCTATCCGGAGTTCGTGCAGCGCTTCCAGGTTCTGCCGAACGAGTTCGCCCTTGAGGAGCCGTACATTGCCAATAACTTGAAGATGACGCGTCTCGCCTTCGGCCTTGATGGCTGGAGCGAGCTGCAGTACGACGGCGAGGCTACCCTCACCGCAGATTCAATCGCCACGGATGCTGAGACGTTTGCGGACGCACGCCTCTGGGATTACCGACCGTTGCAGCAGACGCTCGATCAGCTGCAGACCGTTCGTCAGTACTACAACTTTGCGGACGTGGATGTTGACCGCTACACGATTAATGATGAGCAGCGACTCGTCATGCTCTCCGCACGTGAGCTGAATCCTGATCGCGCGCAACAGTCGGCAGCCTGGGTGAATCGCAGGATCACCTTCACACACGGTATCGGTGTGGCCATGGTCCCTGTTGCCGAAGTCGGCTCTGGCGGCCTCCCACGTCTGATCATCCGTGACATCCCGCCCGTCTCTACAGATGGTGCACCTGTGGTCAGCGAACCGCGAATCTACTTCGGTGAACTAGATGACGACTGGGTCATTGTTGGTGCGAAGACTCCAGAGTTTGACTACCCAATCGGCGAAGGCGAGATCGATGCCGATGGAGTGGTCACCGGTGACGCCACCACAAGCTGGAGCGGTGAGAACGGCATCTCGCTCGGCACCCTTGCCGACCGACTCCTCTTCGCGGCACGCCTCGGCGATCTCAACCTCTTGATCAGCGACCAGATCACCTCCGAGAGCCAGCTGCTCTGGCGGCGCACGGTTGGCGAGCGGATCAGCGCGCTTGCGCCATTTGTGAGCTGGGACCGCGACCCATACCTTGTGATCCGTGAAGACGGCGGACTCAGCTACATGGTGGACGGATACACCTTGAGCGGGCGATTCCCGAACGCGCAGTCGTTCGATCCTTCGCTCGCGCGCACCAGTTTCGACCGACCAATCAACTACATCCGTAACAGCGTGAAGGCGACCCTCGACCTCTACACAGGCGAGACGAAGCTCTACGTTGCAGACGCGAGCGATCCGATCATTCGCGCCTGGAGCGGCGTCTTCCCAAGCCTCTTCCAGCCACTTGATGAGATGCCTGCCGATCTGCGGGCACACCTCCGTGTTGGCGAGGAAGGATTCGATGTCACGACGCGCATGTACGCGCGCTATCACGTGACGGACCCACAGACCTTCTACCGACAAGATGACGTCTGGACCGTTCCAGAGGCGTCGGCTGGTTCCCAGTCACTTCCTGGTGAGGCCTACTACGTTCGCGTTCGACTCCCTGGCGAAGATGGAGCGGAGTTCGCGCTGATTCAGCCACTCGTGCCAACAAGCCGCCCGAACATGATCGCCTGGGTTGCTGCGCGCAACGACGGTGACAAGTATGGCCAGGTGGTGAGCTACCGATTCCCGAAAGACACATCGGTCTTCGGTCCAGCACAGGTGAACGCACGTATTGATGCGGACCCAATCATTGCCGCGCAGACCACCCTCTGGGATCAGTCTGGGTCTACGGTGATTCGCGGCAACCTGATCGTCACGCCAGTGGGCAACAGCATTGTCTATCTGCAGCCGGTCTACCTGCAGTCAACCTCTAGTTCATTCCCAGAGTTCCAGAAGATTGTTGCCGCCACGTCCGACAAGGTTGTCTGGGGTGATTCACTCGCGCAGGCGCTCAACCTTCTAGTTGGCGGCGGCGTGGTTGATCCAGGTGGTGGAAGTGAGCCAACCGATGTCAGCGGACTTGTGACGCGCGCGTCGGAGATCTTTGCGCAGGCGCAAGAGGCGCTCCGCGCAGGAAACTTCTCGCTCTACGGTGATCGCATTGCAGAGTTGCAGCGCGTGCTCGACACGCTTGCTGAGCTGACGGCTGGAACAACTCCGTAAATGGACGTCCGCCCGCGACCGGGCCTTCTTCAGCTGGCTGGTCGTGAGGCACCAGCGCTTTATGTCCTTGGTCTACTCGCAAGCGTTGGTGGTGGCTCACTCTTCTTCGCTGCGATCGCAGGGGCGGGCGATCTTGCACTGGCCGTCAGCCTTCTCGTTCTCAGCCTTGGGCTGATTGGACTAAGCGGTGCATCCGCACTGCAACGCTCCGTTGACACACCTGAGTGGAGTTGGCGCGGCCCTGGACCCATGGCGGTCTTCTGGTCGGCGCTCCCACTCGCCATCCTCGCCCCTGCGCTGCTCCTGCTCCTCTTCGCACCGTTCGGCGGATTTGCGCAATTGGACGCTGCGCCAGCAACGCTTGCGATCGCGCTCAGCACGAACCTCGCCACAACGCTCGTTGTTGCCCTCATCGTGGTTGGGACGGGTGCGGCGCGATGGAGCGAGATTGCGGGCGAGCACCGCATCGTTTCACCCAACCTCCCCGTCGCCGACCGGCGCGGTGGCGCGCTCGGCGACGTTGCCTGGGGGCTTGCGCTCACGCTACCCATCGTGGTCGCGGCGGCGCTGTTCAGCGCACTGCTGATCCAGAGTACGGGTGCGGTTCCAGACTCCCCACTCCCGCCATCAGATGGGAGCCGCGCACTCCTCTTCAATCTGCTGAGTGCGGTGATCGTTGCGCCGATTGGCGAGGAGATTCTCTATCGCGGCGTGATCGCACAGGCGTGGGGTCGTCAGTCAGGTGCGCGTCGTGCGATCGTCTTCTCCGCAATCGTCTTCGCCTTTGCGCACACGCTCAACATTGGTGGCGAAAGCATCGGCGACGCGCTCGCCGTTGCTGCGGTGGCCTTCGCGATTCGACTCCCGCTCGGCCTCGCACTCGGCTGGCTCTGGGTGCGCCGTCGCTCACTCCTCGCCACAATCGCGCTGCATGCCGCGTATAACGCAGTGCTCGTTCTCGCCACTTTCGTGGCGTAACCCCGCCGCCGCGCAGTCCTCCCACAGTTCCACACACGGTGCGTACGCGTGCGTTACATGGCGCCGCGCATGGCGGCACATCTCCGGCGGCGTAGCGGGAAAACAGCGGGCTCGTTGTGGGCCGGAGGCATCAGTTCTATTAGACGCGGGAGTCTCATGAGCAGAGGTAGCGTGGAGGGGGGCGGTGTTGGCTTTGGCCTCGTGCACAACCATCTGAACGGCGACCCGGAGCCGTCGGAGGAGGACCTGCGGCTGACAGCGGAGGTGGTGGCGGCGGCACGACTGCTCGACCTTGAGTTCCTCGACCACCTCGTGATCGGGCGCGGCCGCTGGGCCAGCATCCGTTCGCAGCGACCCACGATCTGGGCGACCACGGCGGCGCCAGACTAGCGGGAGGCTGGTGCTACCATCGCTCAATGCTCAACCGCATTTACAGCCTCTTCTCCAACGATGTTGGGATCGACCTCGGCACGGCGAACACCCTCGTCCATGTGCATGGGAAGGGGATCGTCATCAGCGAGCCCTCTGTAGTTGCCGTTGAGGCGAAGTCGCGCAAGGTGATCGCCATTGGCGCTGAAGCGAAGCGCATGCTCGGCCGAACCCCAGCGAACATCGTTGCCATTCGGCCGCTCCGCGACGGCGTCATCTCTGACGCAGCGGTGACGGAACAGATGATTAGCTACTACGTCCGGAAAGTGCACTCAGGCGGCTGGCTTGCCGCGCGACCACGCATGATCATCGGCATTCCATCTGGCGTGACGGAAGTGGAGAAGCGCGCCGTGCGCGACGCGGCGTTGAAGGCGGGGGCGCGATGGGTCCGTCTCGTTGAAGAGCCGATGGCCGCCGCGATCGGCGCAGGGCTCGCCGTTGCTGAGCCATCCGGCAGCATGATCGTTGACATTGGTGGTGGCACCACAGAAGTTGCGGTGACGAGCCTCGGCGGCATCGTCACAGCGCGGAGCATTCGCATTGCTGGCGATGAGATGGACGAGAACATCGTTGCCTACGCTCGCCGCAAGTACAACATGCTCCTTGGTGAGCGCACCGCAGAAGATATCAAGATCGCCATTGGCTCAGCGCACTCTGGCGAGTGGGACGCACAGCGCATCACCCTGCGGGGACGCGATCTTCTTACTGGCCTGCCGCGCTCTGTTGAGGTTGGTGCGTCGCAGATCCGCGAGGCGATTGAGCCATCACTCGTTGAGATCATCAATGCGGTACGCGACACTATTGAAGAGACGCCGCCCGAGCTGGTGGCAGACATCATGGATCAGGGAATCGTGCTCGCCGGCGGTGGTGCGCTGCTGCTTGGGATTGAAGTTCGCCTCGCCGCCGAGACCAACATGCCAGTGCGTATTGCCGATGACCCACTCACCTGCGTGGTGCGCGGCACGGGGATCATCTTGCAAGAGGTGGAGACGTTGGAGAAGCTGCTCGTGCCAGAGACCTACCAGCGCCCACTCCGGTAACCGCCTCTCATGCTCTTTCGTTCACGGCTTCGAACGGGGCGTCGCACAGGAGTCTCACTCGGAGGGCGCGGCACTCCGGTCCTGATCGTCCTCTCACTTCTCCTCCTTCTCACCTCGAGTACCCCACCAAGCATTGCGGTACGTGACGGTGCCTCCAGCGTGCTTCGTGTCGTAACGGAGCCGATCGCCGCGGTTGGGCGCGGTCTTGCTGTGATCGGCGGAGTTGCCGTGGATGTCCAGGCGCTTCGCACGCGCCTCGCCCTCACGCTGCAAGAGCGGGATGAGGCGGCCGCCTCTGCCGCGCGTGTAGCGAGCCTTGAACGAGAGATTACCGAACTCCAGGCGATCCTTGACCTCCGCTCATCGAT
The DNA here is from genome assembly GCA_044343985.1 of Candidatus Limnocylindrus sp. Taxonomy (GTDB): domain Bacteria; phylum Chloroflexota; class Limnocylindria; order Limnocylindrales; family Limnocylindraceae; genus Limnocylindrus. The sequence continues at coordinate 701 of JBIJDR010000029.1, read as the reverse complement.
CTCATTTAGCAGCATCGCCGTCCAGGTGGTGGCGCGCGACTTTGAGATTGGGAAGCGACTGGTGATCATTGATCGCGGGACGCGTGACGGGGTCGCTGAAGGCGACGTGGTAATCGGTGCGGGTGGGACGCTCGCCGGTCGCGTCATCTCAGTCACCGAGGGGAGTGCACAGGTACGACTTGTGAGTGACCCAGGGTTCACCGTTACGGCAGAGATCACCGCAACCGGAGCGATCGGCCTCCTTCATGGGCGCGGCGCAAACCCGCTCGTGTTCGACGACATTGATGCGCTCCGTGACGTGCCGGTAGGTTCCGAGGTCACCACCTCCGGGATTGAGCTCAGCTCTGTGATTCGTTCCGCCTTCCCGCGCGGCCTCTCTATTGGTCGTATCGTGACCGTGAGTGATCCATCTGGCGCGGTGGTTAAGAGTGCTGAGGTGAAGTCAATCCTAGAGTTGGACTCTGCGCGAACACTGCTGGTAATCCTCAATTACCGCGGCGGCCTGATCGCGCCAAGTTCGGCTCCCTAACTCGACCCCTTCGACTTTCGCTCCATCTTCGCCTGGTAGGCGGCGATCACGCTCTTCGCTGGACCATCGGCAACGATCTTCCCTCCCTCAAGCTCGATCGCTCGCGTACAGAAGGATGCTGCAGAGTCAAGATCATGCGTCACGTACACCACCGCACGTGCCTTCTTCATCA
>JBIJDR010000076.1:0-3026 GCA_044343985.1 Candidatus Limnocylindrus sp. | reverse complement strand
CGATGGCGCAAGGTCGAGTGGGATCGTCTCGCCGATCATCCGCTCCGCCTCTTCCGCTGCAAGGCGGAATGTCAGCGCACCACGGTCAATCTCTGCGCGCGCGTCGCGGATCGGCTTCCCCGCTTCGGCGGAGAGGAGCGCGGCGAGCTCGTCCCTGCGCGCGCTAATCCCTGCAGCAGTCTTGCGTAAAATTTCGGCGCGCTCCCATGCGCCAAGCGCGCGCATGCGTTCGAATCCCGCCTGCGCACCAACCACGGCGCGCTCCATCTGTTCGGCGCTCGCAAGGAAGGTGCTCCCCACCACGTGGCCGTCAAACGGCGAACGGATCTCATGCGGCTGCGGCGACTCCTCCCAGGAGCCAGCGATCAGGATCTTCTGCGCCTTCATGAGCCGAGTCTAGCCGAGTGCCACTGCCGCTTTAGGTGGTGCGCCGCTTAGAGTGCGGCGCCGCGCGGGTAGCTACCGAGGATGCGCAGTTCGCTGGTCACGGCGGCGAGCTCTTTCATCGCCCCCTGCAGCGCCACGTCGTGTGCACCCGCGTCGAGGTCCATCCAGAAGACGTACTCCCAGTCGCCCCCCTGGCTCGGCCGCGACTCCAACTTGCTCATATTCACTCCGGCCGCGGCGATCCTCTGCAGCACGGCGAGGAGCGTCCCTGGCTCATTGCGCACGCCAACAAGAAGCGTTGTCCGTGGCGCGCCACTGCGCGCACCGATCTCTGCGGCGCTTGCGGTTGAGCGCAGCACCCAGAAGCGGGTGCGATTGCCTGGGTCCTTCTCAATGCCGCTCGCCAGCTCCACAAGTCCATGCAGCGCTGCCGCACGCGGCGAGAGGACGGCGGCGGCATCGCGCTCGTTACGATCGCGAATCGCTGCGCCGGCGCCAGCGGTGTTGTAGGTGCTGAGTAGCTGCCAGTTTCGTGTGCGCAAGAACGGCTCCGACTGCGCCAGTGCCTGCGCATGGCTATAGACGCGCGTGATCTCATCTAGGGCAACGCCAGGGAGTGCGGCGAGGACAAGGTTCACCGGCACCACCGACTCCCCCACGATCTCCAGTGCGCCGTCACGCACAAGGTCAAGCGTCTCGCGCACGGTGCCGTTCACCAGATTCTCAATTGGCAGGACGCCAAACTGCGCGCGCCCATCAAGGAGTGCGTCGCGGACATCGGCGAATGAGCCAACGGCGAGGCGCTCAGCCTCTGCGCCGAAGAAGGCGATCAGTGCATCTTCTGCGAATGCGCCAGGCTCACCCGAATAGGCGATGCGCGCCGTGCTGCTCATTAACGCTCCTTTGGAACGTTGCGCTCGGAGCGTCGCTCCACGGATCCGCCACTCTTTTGTAGCGCGTACTCCAGGGAATCGGCAAGTGCGAGTGCAGATGCTGAGATGATGTTCTCGCCGACCCCCATCGTTGACCAGGCGTCACCGCCAGCCACTGACTCAATTACGACGCGCGTCTTGGCGCCAGTGGCGGAACCGCCGTCGAGGATACGCACCTTGTAGTCAACAAGGTGGACTGCGTCCAACTGCGGATAGAAGGCGCCGAGACCCTTGCGCAGCGCGCGGTCAAGCGCATTCACTGGGCCGTTCCCATCTGATGCGGTGTGTAGATCTTCACCGTTAACCTGGACGCGCACCGTGGCCTGCGCACGCGGTGCAGCCGCTTCGCGCTGCTCCACGATGACAGTGAAATCCATGATCTTGAATGGCGCGGTGTAGCCCGGCTTATGGCGTTCAACAAGGAGCTCGAACGACGCCTCGGCGCCTTCGTAACTCGCGCCGCCCGCCTCCAACTCTTTCACCAGTGCCGAGAGGGTCTTTGAATCGAGTCCAGAGTTGGCAAGTTCCACGCCGAGTTCCGCCGCGCGGCTCCCCGTGTTCGCCTTCCCGCCGAGCTCAGAGACAACCAGGCGGCCGCGATTCCCCACGAGCGCCGGATCAATGTGCTGATAGGCGCGTGGGGTCTTCACCTGCGCGGCGCCGTGTACGCCGCCTTTATGAGCAAAAGCGGAGCGGCCCACATACGGCTGGTGATCGTCTGGCGCAAGGTTGGCGATCTCCGCCACCTCGTGCGAAAGCGTGGAGAGATCGGCGAGACGGTCGGCTCCAGCCACCTTGTGCTCACTCTTGAGGGCGAGGTTCGCCATCAGCGAGACCATATTGGCGTTGCCCGCTCGCTCACCGTAGCCGTTGATCGTGGCTTGGACGTGTCGTACGCCAGCGTCAACTGCGGCAAGGGCATTCGCTACGGCGAGTTCTGCGTCGTTATGCGAGTGAATCCCCCAGACCACGTCACGAGCGCCGTTGTCAGCTGCGAGCGTGGCGCGTGCAGCGCGCACGATCTCGCTCATCCGATTGGTCAACGTGCCGCCATTCGTGTCGCAGAGGACGAGGGTGGAGGCGCCAGCGTCGCGCGCGGCGCGCAGCGTATCTAACGCATAGGCGGAATCGGCCTCATAGCCGTCAAAGAAGTGCTCGGCGTCATAGACCAGCTCGCGGCCGCGCTCAGCAATGTAGCCAACGCTCTCCGCGATCATGGCGAGGTTCTCCGCGCGCGTCGCCTCGATCACCTCATCAACATGGAGCGTCCAGCTCTTCCCGAAGATCGTGACGATCGGCGTTTCGGCATCCAGGAGCGCGTTCAGGTTCGGATCGGCCTCTGGTCGGTTCGACTTGTGGCGCGTGCTGCCGAAGGCGGCGAGCTTGGCGCGCTCCCATCGAATCTTCTTTGCGGCGGCGAAGAACTCAATATCCTTCGGGTTCGACCCTGGCCAGCCGCCCTCAATCGCTGGCATGCCGAACTCATCAAGCGCGCGGGCGATGCGAAGCTTGTCTTGCAGCGAGAGGACGAGGCCTTCGCGCTGCGCGCCGTCGCGGAGCGTTGTGTCATAGAGAAGGACCGGCTCCTTCTCGCCGCCCATCGCGCCGCTCATGCCGCGCCACCCTTCGCGTTCAGCACCTGCTCAACAATCAGATCTGTGGCCTCGCGCGTTCCCACCAGGGTGAGGCCCGCCAACTTCAGCGCCG
>JBIJDR010000007.1:0-35510 GCA_044343985.1 Candidatus Limnocylindrus sp. | reverse complement strand
GTGCAATCACGCCAGTAGGAGAACTCACCGCTGGAGCCCCCGCAACGATTCGTGCGCGAGTGGTTGACCTGCGCGTGGAGAAGACCTGGCGACGTGGGGTACAACGCACGATCGCAACCCTTGCAGACGAGAGCGGTGCTGTTGATGCGGTCTGGTACGGACGCCGATTCATTGAGCGCCGTCTCACCCCGAACCTTGAGATCGTCGCCTCCGGTCGAGTGAAGGCACTTGGCTGGCGGGTACAGCTTGAGGCGCCAGAGTTCAGCCCGGTAGAAGGTGGCGAAACGGTGAACGCGGGGCGCATCGTGCCGATCTACCGCCTCACCAAAGGGGTGACGGCGCTGAGCCTCCGCCGCGCGGTACGCGAGCTGCTTGATCGCTTCGGGACTGCGCTGATTGATCCACTCCCTGCGGAGATCCGCGCTCGGCACGGGCTGATGACGCTCGCTGCTGCAATTGAGGAAGCGCACTGGCCTCACGAGTTTGATCAGCGTGACGCGGCGCTCCGTCGTCTTGCGTTTGACGAACTGCTCGCCGTGCAGCTCTCACTGGTACGGCGCCGTCGCCGGCGCGCGCGTGGGAGTGCGCCGAAGATGCTGGTTAGCGCCACAGAGCGAACGAAGATTGAGGCTGCGATCCGCTCGGCACTTACTGCAGGCGCACCGGGAGGCGTGGCGTCTGAGTGGACGAGTGATCAAGAGACGGCGATTGACGCGATCCTGGCGGATCTCCAGGGGGGAGAGCCGATGCTGCGGCTGCTTCAGGGTGACGTTGGAACAGGGAAGACGGCGGTGGCGCTCGTTGCGGCGGCGGTTGCGGCGGCATCTGGCTGGCAGACCGCGCTCCTCGCTCCGACCGAGCTCCTTGCACGGCAGCACGCCGCCACCGCGCAGCGACTGCTTGCGCCGCTCAACGTTGGCGTCGAACTACTTGTCGGGAGCCTCTCGGCGCCAGAACGTCGACGCGTTCGCGCCGCTGCAGAGTCTGGTGCAGCCTCGCTGCTGATCGGCACACACGCCCTCTTCGCAGAGGCGACGCAATTCTCATCGCTCGGCCTTGTCGTTGTTGATGAGCAGCACCGATTTGGCGTTGAGGAGCGCAGCCAACTCACCGCAAAAGGGGAGGGTGAGCCGCACCTCCTCCTGATGACGGCGACACCGATCCCTCGCACGATTGCGCAACTCCTCTACGCCGATGTCGCGTCGTCTGAACTGCGCGCACTCCCCGCGGGTCGCCAGCCGATTCGGACGGCGATCCGACGGAGCGGCGACCTTGAGAAGCTGTGGGCCTTTGTCGGCGCTGAGGCGGCTGCTGGTCGCGGAACCTTTGTGGTGGTGCCGAGAATCGGTGACGAGGATCCAGGCGAGGAGCCAATCGGCGAGCTTGTCGGTGAGGCCCTTGAACGAGCGGGCGAGGCGGGTGTGGAGGAGGAGGCGAAACTACTTGCCGTCGCACTCCCGAAGCTGCGCATTGGTGTGGTGCACGGGAGGCAGCGCGCAGAGCTTCGCGCTCAGAACATGGCCGCCTTCGCGTCTGGAGAGCTTGATGTGCTGGTTGGGACAACGGTGGTTGAGGTGGGCGTTGATGTTCCGCGCGCAAGCGTGATGGTGGTGCTGAGTGCCGATCGCTTCGGTCTCGCCACACTGCATCAGCTACGCGGCCGAGTTGGCCGCGGTGGGAGTGAGGGCTGGTGCGTCCTCGTGAGCGATAGCGAGGATGAGGTGGCGGCGGCGCGGCTACAGGCGATTGAGTCAACACGCGATGGCTTCCTCCTTGCCGAGCGCGATGTAGAGCTGCGCGGCGAAGGCGACGTGCTCGGCACAGAGCAGAGCGGACTTCCGCCCCTCCGGATTGCGGCGCTCTCACGCGCTGAGGACCGCGCACTCGCCGTTCTTGCGCGCGCTGACGCGGAAGAGCTGCTCGACAGCATCGGTCGTCCCCGTGCTGCGGCTCGGCCACTCATTGAGTCATATCTCCGTGGTTGGCCGACCGACATCTTGGTCAGCACGAAGTGACGCGCCTGTGAGGATCTCCGGATGAGTGGTCGGCTGCGCATCATCGCTGGCTCGCTAGGTGGCCGTCTGATTGAGGTGCCAGAGGCGGGGACGCGCCCCTTCGCTGATCGTGTTCGGCAGGCGCTCTTCGCCGTGCTGGAGCCGCGACTCCCAGGCGCCCACGTCCTTGACCTCTGCGCTGGGAGTGGTGCCGCTGGCATTGAGGCGCTCAGCCGTGGCGCTGCGTCTGTCCTCTTCGTTGATCTTTCACGACGCGCCGCCGAGGTGATTCGACGGAATCTTGTCGGCCTCGATCTTGTTGCTCGTGCCGAGGTGCGCGTCGCCGATGCGGGGAGCAGCGCAGCATCACTCACGGCCAACGGGCGAGTGTTTGATCTTGTGATCGCCGATCCTCCATATGACGACCTCGCCGTACGACACGAGATCCTCCGTGTGCTCGGAGCCACTCCTTCAGCGCTCGCTGCGCAGGGGCTTCTCGTCCTCTCTGGGCGTAAGCAGAAGGAGGGTGCTGTACAGGAGGGTGCTGCACAGGAGGAGGGAAGCGGTCTACGATTGGTGCGCAGCCTCACCTTTGGCGAGACGGTGGTTGAACTGTATGAGCGTGATGTCAATCACGTGCGAGAGACGGAGGAAGCGTGAGCGAACGAGTTGGACTCTATCCGGGAAGTTTTGATCCGATCACGTTCGGCCACGTTGATCTGATTCGGCGCAGCCTGAGCGTTGTTGACCGGCTCGTTGTTGGGATCCTTCCCAATGCCACAAAAGAGGCGCTACTGACACTCGCTGAGCGGGAGGCGCTCCTGCGCGCCGTGATCGGCGAGCAGCTCGGTGCCGACGCGAGTCGCATTGAGATTCGTGCCGCATCAAATCTCGCCGTTCGCGTTGCTGAAGAGGCGGGGGCGAGCGTCATCATTCGCGGACTTCGTGCCGGATCTGACTTTGAGGCAGAGCTGCGCATGGCCCATGCCAACCGACTCCTCGCGCCGTCGATTGAGACGCTCTTCCTAATGACCGCACCAGAGCACGCCTCAACCTCGAGCCGCTTGGTGCGCGAGATCGCGCGGTACGGCGGTCCACTCGAGCGACTCGTTCCACCCGCCGTGATCCCAGTGCTGACGGCGGCGGCGGCACGTCGCAACCCAGCAGGCGGGTGAGTCACTCCAACGAGGCCCCCCTTACGCCAGAAGGGGTGAGAGAGCCGCTGCACCTGATTGATTGCTCGCCACTTCTCTCACAGTCATCTGGGGCGAGTGCGCCAATCCCGCACTTCAGCGTTGCGAGCGATTCTGGCGGTGAGCGTATTAGCGCCCAAGCGCAACTCCGCGCCGATCGAACGAATCGTGGCGTGCGCATTGTTGGCAGTGCAACTGGTGTTCAGGAGGGCCTCTGCGCGCGCTGCCTTGCTCCGGCACGCGCCAACCTCCAGGCGACCCTTGACGAAGAGATCGTTGAGGAGCGCTTCGCAACGGGCGAGACGGAACGCTTCGGACCAGGGAACTCCGTTGACCTTGGTCGACTCGCGATTGAAGGGCTCGACCTCGTCCGCCAGCTGGTTCTGCACTGCGACCCTCCCTGCCCAGAACGCTGTGAGCGCTGCGGGGCGGCGCACCCTGTCGCCGATTGCCCTCAGCGTGAGGTTGACCCTCGGCTCGCCGTCCTGGGCCGCCTCCTCCCGCCCGTAGAAGGGGAGCCGAAGCGAGAGGGGTGAGCCCAGCGGCCAGGTCGCAGAGGGAGGGTTAGGCCCCCGCCGCGACGAGGGGCGACGGATCGGGTAGGCTTCGCTCTCCAAGTCATGCCCCTCAGGGCAGAGAGTGCGAGGTTCATCAGCGATGGGCGTACCAAAGCGAAAGGCATCGAAATCCCGCCAGGGAGATCGTCGCGCGCATCATGCGCTCACGATTCCGGCGATGGATCGCTGCGCGCAGTGCGGTGCAACCAAGCGCGCGCATCACGCCTGTCTCGCCTGCGGCACCTATCGGGGCCGCGAAGTGATCCGACGCCCAGCGCCGGACACGGAACCAACTGACGCCTAGTTAACCCATGGCCGCGCCGTCAGGCCGCGTCCGCCTTGCACTCGATGCAATGGGCGGCGACCACGGTCCCGCAGAGGTAGTCCCAGGCGGGATTCGCTGGGCGAATGAGAACCCACACGACGAGCTGATCCTTGTTGGTGACGAGCCGCTCCTGCTGAAGCTTGCTGGCGGCACACTCCCTGCGAATACGCGCATTGTGCACGGGCCCGATGTTATCGGCATGGATGAACACCCCGCGCAGGCGCTTCGTGAGCGAAAGGGCGCCTCAATCCTTGTTGCGACGAATCTTGTGCGCGAGGGGCTCGCCGACGCAGTCGTTACTGCTGGTCACACCGGTGCTGGCATGGCGGCGGCAGTCTTGCGACTCGGACGCCTCCCTGGAGTTGATCGCCCCGCCCTCGCGGTGCAGTTCCTCTTGCGCGAAAAGCCACTCGTGATCTTGGACATTGGCGCAAATCCTGACGCAACGCCAGAGAATCTTTATCAGTTCGCGCACATGGGGAGCGTCTTCTCCGAGCGTGTGCTTGGCGTGGTGAATCCGCGTGTCGCTCTCCTGTCGATCGGCGAAGAGAAGGGGAAGGGCGATCAACGGATTCAACGTGCCACGGAGCTGCTCGACCTTGCCGACCTGAACTTCACAGGGAACGTTGAGGGACGCCACCTTGCATCTGATGAGGCAGATGTGGTCGTCTGCGATGCGGTGCTCGGCAACGTATCAATCAAGCTCGTTGAGGGGGTCACCACTGCGATCACCGACATGTTCCGCGCGGAGTTCCGCAGACTGCCCTTCGGTCCGATCGCGGCCCTCCTGATGCGACCGTCGATCGCGCGCATTCGCGCGAAGCTCGACTACGAGCGCATCGGCGGCGCGATCCTCCTTGGCGTGAAGGGAAGTGTTGTGATCACGCATGGTCGCGCGCGCAGCCGCATGGTCTATTACGCCTGCGGCACTGCGGCGGACGCGGTTCGCGAAGGGATCAATACGCGCATCGCTACGGCGCTCGCGGAGGCTGTCCCTGTGGCGGCCGATGGCCTGCCGAGCGGCCCACCCCCCTCCTGAGATGCCAGGGAAGAAGTCGCCAGCTGCGCCGCGGGACGCAGCGTTGCGCCTGCGGAGCGCTGGTCGTCGTGATGCACTCACCGCACTCTATGAGGCGGAGTTCGGGCTCCGTAGCGCTGCGGAGATCCTCGACCGGCGTGCCGCCGCTGGTGAGGTCGAGGGCGAACCACTCGCGGTCGCGAGCGCGCTGATCACCCTGATTGAGCAGCAGCGGCCACATCTTGACGCAACGCTGGAGCGTCTCGCCCCCGCATTTCCCCTCGCGTCAATGACCCATATCGACCGCACAATCCTTCGGGCGGGCCTAGCCGAGGTGCTACACTCGCGCGCGGCGGCGCCTGCGGAGGCACTCGCGGCCTGGACGGCTCTGGCTCGCACGTACAGTGGTGAGCCGGCACGAAAACTGGTGAGCGGCGTCCTCGGGACGGCTCACCGTGAGGTGAGCACCGCGACAGCGGAGAGAGATGGAGGGAGTGAGAGATGAGCGACAGCGCACAGATCTTCCAAGAGCTTCAGAGCTACATCGTTGAGCAGCTTGGCGTCGAGAAGGAGAAGGTCACCCTTGAGGCGGCCTTCATCGAGGACCTCAACGCAGACTCACTCGACCTCGTGGAGTTCGCCATGGGTCTTGAGGAGAAGTTCGGCGTCACGATTGCAGACGAAGAGCTAACCAAGATCAAGACGGTGCAAGACGCGGTCAACGCGATCGTCGAGAAGAAGGCGTAAGGTGCGGCGGCCCGCTGGCCGCCTGGCGCCACCCCTTCGATCGTGAGCCAGGCCGCAGACTCCACGCTTGACCACGCGTCGCGTGTTGCGCTGCGCCTCGGGATTCTTCCTGGCGCAGAGGAACTCCTCCTCCTTGCGCTGACACATCCTTCGCGCCGCCACCAGTCTGGAGCGACCGAAGATAACGAGCGACTTGAGTTTCTTGGTGACGCCGTCCTAGGCGCCGTGGTGAGCGCCGCGCTGTACACCGCAGACCCCACCGCATCTGAGGGTGACCTCTCTGAGCGTCGTGCCTCAATCGTGAGCCGCATCGGTCTCGCCGATGTTGCACAGCGGCTCGCACTTGATGAGCTCCTCCTTCTCGGTGAGGGCGAGGCGCAGCGTGGTGGCGGGCAGCGACCGGCCGCTCTCGCAGCGGCACTCGAGGCGATCATCGGCGCCGTCTATCTCGCACACGGATTTGAAGCGGCGGAACGCTTCGTGCTGACGCACCTTGAGCCTGAGATCGCTGCACCACGGGCGGCGATCGGGAAGGGGATCAAGACGATGCTCCAGGAGTGGACGCAGGCGCGCAACGGTTCGCTGCCGCGCTACGACATCATCAGTACGAGTGGCCCGGAACATGAGCGTATCTATGAGTGCGCTGTTCGCATTGACGGAGGAGAGGTTGCGCGAGGGAGTGGCCCAAGTCGGCGTGCTGCAGAGGCGGCGGCTGCAGAGGCGGCGATTGATCTGCTCGGCGTGACGAAGGAGGCGGTCCAATGAGCCGGCTGCGACTCCGCGAAGTTCGCCTCAGCGGGTTCAAGACCTTTGCAGATAAGACAACAATTGCCTTCACCCCGGGGATCACTGCGATTGTGGGGCCGAACGGGAGCGGTAAGTCGAATATCGTTGATGCCCTGCGTTGGGCGCTCGGCGAGGCGGGCCGCGGCATTCGATCAAAGCGCGTTGATGAGGTGATCTTCGCAGGCTCCGAGAAGCGACGCCAGCTCGGCCTCGCGGAAGTTTCGCTCAGCATTGCAAATGATGACGGTCTCTTCGACCTCCCCTTCACGGAGATTGAGATCGCACGTCGCGCCGATCGCGGTGGCGGACAGGAGTATCTGCTCAATCGCGAGCGCGTCCGACTGCGCGACCTGAACGAACTCCTTGATGGTGCTGGGCTCGCTGAGAACGGACTCCTCTTTATTGGACAGGGTGCGGTGGACCAGGCGCTCAGCCTGCGCGCTGAAGAGCGTCGCGCCCTGGTAGAAGAGTTCGCTGGCACGGCGCGACATGAGCGACGCCGCGCCCGCGCAGAGTCTGAGATGAAGGAGGCAACAGAGAATCGCGCACGTGTTGAGGAGATCCTCGCCGCGCTACGACCACAGGAGCGTCGTCTCGCTACACTCGCGCGCCAAGAGGCTGGACGCGACGAGCTTCTCTCTGAGGCGGTTGATCGAATCGCAACACTTGGCGCGCAGCGCGCTGGCTGGTTTGCGACACGTCGGATCCAGAGCCGCACCCGACTGAGCGAGGTCAGCGCAGAACTTGCCACCGTCCGAGAGGCGCTGCGCTCCGCAGACGGAGAGGCGCAGGTTCGGCGCGTACGACTCGCAGAGGCGCGACTCGCCCTTGAGGCGGCGCGTCAGCAGCTTGAGGCGGCGCGAACAGCCCGCGAGGCGGCGGAGCGAAATCGCGCACGCTCTGATGCAGAGGCGGCAGCGGTGGAGCGCGACACGGAGCGACTCAGCGCCGAGGTTGCCGCTGCAGAGCGAGAGGTGTTCGCCGTTGAACAGATCCGCGCCACCCCAGCCCCCGCCGCCGATGCAGAGGCGGCCGCAGCACTTGAACTTCTTGATGCCGACCTTGCAACCGCCCGGCGTGAGCTGCGTGCACTGAGTGGCGAAGGCTCAAGCGAGGCGGCGAGCGGACAGTCGCTCCTTCGCGCAGAGCGCTCACGCTCATCTGAACTTGCAGAGACCGAGGCGCGCATCCTCCGCAGCGAGGCGGAGCTTGAGGCGGTCGATGCTGATCACTCCGCAGAGGAGCTGATCGCAGCCACGGGGCGTCGAGATACGGCAGCGGCCGCATATGCAGAGGTGGCGAGCCGACTCGAACGCGCAACGGCGGCGGCGACCGCCGCGGAGGCTGCCGAGGCGAAGGCGCGCGCCCTTGTTGGCGACCGCGACAGTGCCGCGCGCGCCGCTGAGGCGGAGAGCGCAACGCTGCAGGGACGACTCAGCGCGCTGGAAGCACGCCGCACCGCACTTCAGGAACGTGCACTTGCACGTGCTGCGCGCGCGATCGGTGGCCGTAGCCTCTTGGCTGGTGTGGAGATTCGTGAAGAGGGGCGGAGCGCCGTGCTCGCCGCTCTCGGTGCGCTCGCGCGCGGATTTATTGTTGACCGGAGTGGTGCAACCCTTCTTGATGATGAGCAGGGCGCGCTCCTGATTGAAGGGGTGACGCAGGCAGCGATCGCCGATCACCCAACGCTCCCGCGACTGAGCGGTGAGATCATTAACGATCCAGACGGAGTCCTCCAGCGCATCCTGGCCGGGGTTGCGGTTGCGCCATCTGTGGCCAGCGCGCTCGACGCGCTGCAAGATCTTCCAGCCGGTGGACTGATCGTTACGCGCGGCGGTGCGGTGATTCGCGCTGGCGGCCTTGTCACCCGAGAAACTGAATCCGAAGACGCGCTCCTTGATAGCGAGACCACGCGCCTCGCTGGAGAGCTAGAGCGCCGCAGTGCCGCATCCGCCGCACTCCGCACAGAGGCGAACGCCGAAGGGGGCCGCCTTGCCGAAGCGGTGAAGGGGGCGCTCACCAGTCGTGCTGCGGACCTCGCCGCGCGGAGCGCGATGCGCAGCGCTGCAGACCTACGCGCAGAGGCAGAGCGGGAGCTCGCGGGGGCAACGCGAAAGAGTGCAGACCGCGAAACACGCCTCCAGCAACTTGCAGAGACGCTCCGCGACCTCCGCGCGCGAAGGGATCAGCTGCAAGCAAGCGCTCAGGGGGCGACGAGTAGTAGCGGCGCTGCGCAGGAGTGGCAGGATCGCATCCGTGAGCTGACCGAGCGCAGGGGGGTGATCTCTGCTGCAGTGGAGGCGGATCGACAGGCACTACGAACATGGGAGATCGCTCGTGCGCGCGGCGATGCGAGTGTTGCCGCCGCAACGGCACGGATCGCTCGTGCAGCAGAGGAGCGCGGCGCACTTGAATCACGAAGTGCCGCACTTCAAGTGGAGCGCAGTGATCTGATCGGCCGCTCAGAGGCTGCACAGGTTGCGGTCGCTGAGCGAGAGCGGCTTGTGCAGACACTCGCCGAACAACAGGAGGCGATTGAGCGCGAAAGTGCCGCTGACGAAGAGAGGAAGCGAACCCTTCGCGGACGTGAGGGGCACCTTGATGAAGCGTTGCGACCACTGGAGCGCGACGCGCAGGGCCTTGAGTTTGAATATGAGCGACTGATTGAAGAGTTGAGCGGTGATCTCGCAGCGTTCGGTCGCCGTCTCGCCGATGATGCACGCATTGCGGCTGGGATCCCAGCGCACCTTCGCGCATCCGTTGCGGATCCTGCTGAGGGAGAGCTAGCTGATGCCGCTGGTAGCGACAATAATGCTGCTCGCGAGGCGATCGCTCGCGAGCAGGCGGTTGCACTCCTTGAGCACTGGGGTACAGCTGCCGGCCGAGGGGGTGCGGGGGTGCCGAGCGCACCTGACCCTGAGGAGATCCGCACGCTTGAGCGCCTCCGTCGCAAGATCGGCCCACTGGACGCGGGTGGTGCGAGCGTTGCGATCGAGCACCGTGAGCTGCGAGATCGGCTTGAGAGCCTTGAGGCGCAGACGGTCGACCTAGATGGCGCGATCGCCAAGGCATCAGAGCTCATGAACCAGTTGGACACACTCGTTGAGAGCACATTTGCTGAGCAGTTCACCGCGCTGCAGTCGAGCTTCTCCGCGAACTTCCAACTCCTCTTCGGAGGCGGCGACGCACAGCTGCGACTCGCCGCAGAGGATGGCGTACGTCGTCCAGGTGTAGAGATCGATGCCCGGCCACCACTGAAGCGGCGACAGCAGCTCTCACTCCTCTCTGGCGGTGAGCGCGCACTTACTGGTGTTGCACTCCTTCTTGGGATGCTTGCCGTGCGCCCGCTCCCATTCGTGGTACTGGATGAGGTGGATGCGGCGCTTGATGAGGCGAATGTGACGCGTTTCGGTGATGCGATTCGCGAGCTAAGCGAGCGCACCCAGGTAATTGTCATCACGCACAACCGCGGCACCGTTGAGGTGGCAGATAGCCTCTGGGGTGTCACCGCTGGCGAGGATGCGGCGAGCCGCGTCTTTGGTCTCCGACTCGATGAGGCGAAGAAGATTGCCGACGCTGCCCGTGCTGAGCGTGCGGAGCGCGAGGCGATCCGTTGAAGCTCGCCTTCTGGCGCAAATCAACAAAGGAAGAGCAGAGCAGCATCAGCGCCGCAACCGCCCCCTCTGCTGGCGGCATCATTCAGGCGCTTCGCCGTTCACTCGCCCCTGAACCAGATTGGAGCGCCCTGGAAGAGGCGTTGATTCTGAGCGACGCTGGAACCGCAACGGCGCGCGCGATCATCGCAGACGCACAGGAGATTCGTGATGGTGACGGCCGCGCGCGGCTCCGCACGGCGCTGATGCGGTTGATGCAAGAGGAGGGGGATCGCTCAGCGGTTACCGAGGCGGAGATCGAGGTGATCCTCCTTGTTGGCGTCAATGGGGCAGGGAAGACCACCTCTGCGGCAAAGCTCGCTGCGCGTGCAAAGGCGGCGGGTGGCCAGCCGCTCCTTGTCGCTGCCGATACCTTTCGGGCGGCGGCGATTGAACAGTTGCGACTCCTTGCCGAGCGAGAGGGTGTTGAAATCATTGAGGGTCGGCCAGGCGGCGATCCATCCGCGGCGATTCACGACGCGCTCACTGCGGCAAGTGCGCGCAAGCTTCAGCCAGTGATCATTGATACCGCTGGGCGTATGCAGACGAAGAGCGGCTTGATGGAAGAGCTCTCCAAGATGCGGCGCGTGATCGGAAAGCTCGCCCCTGACGCAAAGGTTGAGGTGCTCCTGGTTCTGGACGCTACAGCCGGCCAGAACGGACTCGCGCAGGCGAAGGGGTTTGACCGAGCGGCCGGTGTTGACGGCGTGATCCTCACCAAGTTGGATGCTGGTGCGCGCGGCGGCGTGGCGCTCTCTGTGCGCCGTGAACTGTCACTTCCTGTGCGCTGGGTTGGCGTGGGTGAACGCGGTACCGACCTACTCCCGTTTGATGCCGCCGCCTATGTTGCTGGCCTACTCGGTGAGGGTGCGAGCCGCGAGGCGCAGCGAAGCGAGTAGCGGATCGCTAGCGCGCCTGAGGGAGTTCGCTGATGCGCTTTACGCGACCGAGACGCGTCACGGCAATGGCGAGGCCGGCAACGATTGAAGCGGCTGCGCCAGCGAAGAGCGCCGCGCCACTCCCAGCGATAGAGCTTCCGAGTGCACCGCCAAGAAGAATTCCAGCGAGCCGCCCAAGGATGCTGATCCCTTCAAATGCCGCATTGGCGCGACCCTGGAGCGCATCTGGCAGGACACGCCCGCGGATCGCCCCCTGATTCGCCTCCCATACCGTCTCAAATCCATCACTAAGCAACTGATGTGCGATGAGGAGCGCGA
Organism: Candidatus Limnocylindrus sp.; assembly: GCA_044343985.1. Classification (GTDB taxonomy): domain Bacteria; phylum Chloroflexota; class Limnocylindria; order Limnocylindrales; family Limnocylindraceae; genus Limnocylindrus. Next base: position 24,020 of record JBIJDR010000007.1, on the reverse strand, counting down.
TGCCAAGGACTGATGCCGCAGGCGCAAGTGGGACGAGCGCAAGGCCAACGCCGACGATGATGAGACTGACGCTGATGGCGCGGCCAGTGCCGAGTGCTCGAGAGATGCGCTCGGTGAACACCCCTCCCATGTACGACGCGATACCGCCCGTCGCGATCACGAACCCGATCGCCTCTGCGGGGAGGCCCAGCGTTCGTGCGACATAAATCATGTACGCGGAGCGGAAGAGGCCGAAGTAGAGCCCGATCGCCGCGCTTGTGCCGAGTAGCGGTCGCAGGATAGGGATCGCCCATGTCTTCGTAAGGCCCTCACGCGCTTCAGTAATGAAGCTACGTCGCTGCTTCGCAGCAGGGAGACGAGGCTCACGGACGCGCAGCGCGGTGATAAGGAGTGCCGAGACGATATACGTGATGGCGTCAACACCGATCGCCGCTGGGCCCCCGATGGTGCCGATCAAAATGCCAGCGCTGCCGAAGCCGAAGAACTCTGCCGCGCCACGGATTCCGAGCACACGGGCGAGCACGGCGCGGAGCTGTGGTGCTGGCACGAGCCCGGCCAGGTAGCTGCGCTCGGCAATATCGAAGGCGGTGGCGCACATGCCAGTGAGAGCGCTCACGGCGATGAGATGCGCGAGCGTGACGCCGCCAAAGAGTGCTGCGGCGAGCGGGATGCTGCCAAGAAGCAGCGCGCGAATCAGATCGGTACCGATAAGTACGGGACGGCGTGGGAGTCGGTCAATCCAGACGCCAGCGACCTGGCTGATCAGTGCGGCTGCGATCAGGTCGACTGCAGCGAGAAGTGCCGCCTCCGCAGGGGAGATCTGTAGCCCGATGATCGCGAGGAGGGGGAGTGCCGCGCGCGTGATGAACGAGCCGAAGGTGGAGACCGCCTGCGCCCCGATCAAATAGCGCACGTCGCGCTGGATGCCCACAGCTGCTGCAGTCGGGCGAGCGATCGGTGCGGGCTTCCTCTGACTCACGCGTGCAGCGTACACTCTTGCTCATGTTTGATGCGCTAGGAAGTCGCCTCCGCGCCTCGCTGCAGCGACTCGGCGGGAAGGGTCGCATCAGTGAGGCTGACCTAGAGGCCGGCCTCGCTGAGATTCGCGGTGCGCTCCTTGACGCAGACGTTGCCCTCCCTGTAACGACGCAGCTTGTTGATGCGATGCGCACACGCGCCGTGGGTGATGGGATCGTGGGCGGGCTTGGTGCTGGCGATCGACTTGTCAGCGTTGTGCATGGCGCTCTTACCGAAGCGCTTGGCGGGTCAGGCCGTGAACTTGATTTGCGTGAGCGCCCGGCGAGCATTTTGTTGCTCGGCCTTCAGGGAGCAGGGAAGACCACCACCGCTGCAAAGCTTGCGCTTCGCCTGCAGCGAGAGGGGAGGCGGCCACTCCTTGTTGCCGCTGACCCACGCCGCCCCGCCGCAGCAGAGCAGTTAGCGCTGCTCGGTGCAGCTGTCAGTGTTCCAGTTCATCGAGAGCCGATCGGAACCCCAGTTGCAGAGATCGGCCGACGTGCGCTTGAGTCGGCGCGTCGGCTCGGTCGAGACCTTCTGATCATTGACTCGTCTGGTAGGACAACTCTCGACGATGAGTTGATGCAGGAGTTGCGCGACCTGCGCGAAGCGGTACAGCCGCGCGAGCGCATCCTCGTCCTTGACGCGGCGACTGGACAGCAGGCGCTCGCTGTTGCTGAGGGTTTCAAGCGCGCCGCAGACCCGACCGGTCTCATCCTCGCCAAGCTTGACGGCGATGCGCGTGGCGGCGCCGCCCTCTCCATCGCTGGCGGCGCTGGCATTCCCGTGCTCTTCATCGGCACTGGTGAACGACCAGAGGCGCTTGAACGCTTCCATCCTGATCGCATCGCGGGTCGCATCCTGGAGATGGGTGACCTTGCAACACTCGCCGAAATCGTTCGCGACGCTGGCGGTGACGTTACGGCGGCACCAGCAGTGCGCCTCAACGCCAAGGGACGGCCGCCAGAGATGAGCTTCACCGATCTGCTCGATCAGTTGCGACAGATCTCATCAATGGGGTCGATCGGTCAGGTGATGAAGATGATCCCTGGCATGGGAGGGGCGGCACAGCAGGCGGAGGAGGCGGTCGCGGGAGGGGAGCTGAAGCGGGCTGAGGCGATCATCCTCTCGATGACACCGATCGAGCGCAACGAGCCGGCGGTGCTGACGATTCCGCGTCGCCGCCGCATTGCCGAGGGGGCTGGGCGCAGCATTGAGGAGGTCAATCGGCTGGTGAAGCGCCTCGAAGAGATTCGCCTCCTGATGCGGCGCGCAGGGGGGATGGACCCCGCCCGCCTCGCCGCTGGCGGCGCCGGGCTCCCAGGGAAGCACTCAGGGGGCTACATCCGCCCCAAGGAGGATCGGAAGGCGAAGAAGGCCCGCCGCAAGGGGGGCCGCCACTAGCCTCAGGCGCCCCAGATGCGCAGGTCACTCTGAGCGGCTACTATCCCCAGACACACACCCCATCGCTTCGGGGTTACTCGCCTTGGCGACCGCCAGGCCCACGGAGGAAACGACACGAATGAGCGTTCGAATCAGGTTGACACGAGTCGGAGCAACAGGACAGCCGTCATACCGCGTTGTCGCGACTGATCGTCGCCGCGCGCGCGATGGGCGCTCACTTGAGACGCTCGGCCACTACAACCCGCGCACTGAGCCAATGACACTCGTCCTCGACCTGCCAAAGGTTGATGCGTGGATTTCAAAGGGTGCGCTCCCATCAGAGGTTGTCGGGAAGCTGATCGCAAAGGCTCGCGCCGGTGGTCTGCACCCAGGTGGAAAGACTGGAGCAAAGGCTGCCGAGAAGGGCTACACCGCCCCTGGCACTCGCCCAGCTGTTGAAGAGGAGACCGTAGTTGTTGAGGCCGCACCAGAGGCTGCAGCCGAAGCTGCGCCAGAAGTTGCCGCCGAAGCTGCATCAGAGGCTCCAGCAGAACTTGCTGCGGAAGCCGCCGCAGAGGTCGCAACGGAAGAGGCTGCGGATGCTGTTGCTGACGCATCTCCAGAAGTTGTCGCAGAAGCTGTCGCCGAAGTTGCACCTGAAGCCGCACCGGCAGAGGCCGCACCAGTAGAGGCCGCTGCGCCAGCTGAGGAGGCATAGTGGCCGCAGCACAGCTTGTTGAGTACGTCGCAAAGTCACTCGCTGACAATCCTGATGGCGTCAGCGTTGAGGTTGAAGAGGATGGCGACGCCATCGTCCTGCGACTGATCGTTGACGAAGATGACATGGGGCGAGTGATTGGCCGCAACGGCAGCATCGCCAAGGCCTTGCGCAGTCTGCTCAAGGTGATCTCCAATCGCACCGGAGAGAACTACGTCCTCGAAATCGGCTGACGCGGTTCGCGACCTTCGCGTCGCGCAGGTGCGCGGCATCCGCGGGCTCGACGGCACGCTCCGGCTGGAGATCCTCACCGACCATCCTGATGAGCGCTTTGTCGTGGGCACTCGCCTCCAAGTCGAAGGGGCTGAGCGCGAGCTGACCCTCACTGAGTGGATGCCCGCCTCGCCTGGCGCGTTTGCAAAGTTCGCCGAGATCGTTGATCGCGGAACTGCACAGGTCCTTGTTGGGTCCTACCTCTCCGCAACGCTCGCAGCCGAACCTGGTGAGCCTGGGCGCGTCTATTGGGACGAGATTGTTGGCGTTGAGGTGCGCGATCCAGCGGGTGAACTGATCGGGACGATCACTGACTGCTATCGCGCTGGTGGCGCCGAGGTCTACATCTTGCGCACCCCAGATGGTGGCGAGATGGATCTCCCCTCCGTCGCCTCAATCATCGTGACATTCAAGCCCCGCGAAGGGATCATCGTTGCGAACATTGCAGGATCAGAGCTGACCGTCCGTGCACCAAAGCGCGTCCGTTCCCCACGCCCACCAAACCCGGTGCGCACCAAATGAGCTCTGGGGCGGCCACGTTGCGCATCGATGTCGTCTCGCTCTTCCCTGAAACGGTGCGGGCTGCATTGGCAGCGAGCATCCCTGCTCGCGCCGTTGAGCGCGGTCTCGCCGAACTGAAGGTTCACGATCTCCGGGAGTGGGGGATTGGGAAGCATCGCGCGGTGGATGATGAGCCGTACGGTGGCGGTGCCGGGATGTTGATGCGACCAGAGCCGCTCGTTGACGCCATTGAGGCGCTACGAGGCGAGAAGAGTACCGTGATCCTGTTGGACGCCGGCGGTGAGCGGTTGAAGCAGGCACGTGTTCGGAGCCTTGCGACAGACGGCCACCTGATCATTCTCTGTGGCCGCTACGAAGGGGTAGATGATCGCGTGCGGGCCTATGTCGACCTTGAGCTCAGCATCGGCGACTTTGTCCTCTCTGGCGGTGAGCCCGCTGCGATCGTGCTCTGCGATGCGCTCCTCCGCCTCGTCCCTGGCTCAATTGATGCCGCATCACTGGAGGAGGAGTCCTTCTCGTCAAACCTTCTTGAGTACCCGCAGTACACGCGACCTGCAGAGTTCCGCGGTGCTGCTGTCCCCGAGATCCTCCTCTCCGGCAACCACGCCGCAGTGGCCGCCTGGCGGCAGGAGCAGTCGCGCCAGCGGACCGCCAAGCGCCGCCCAGACCTCCTCCGCGCAGAGGGGGGTCGAGCCGGCTCCGAGCGGGGCGAGTAGCGCGCCTGGCCGCCTGGGGCCCCTGTGCTATCCTCCCGCTTCGCACAGGCAGGACCTCTGCCGAAGAGCACGGAGACAAAATGGACCTGATCCGAACGATTACAAACGAGCAGATGAAGCGCGATCTGCCTCCGATCAAGACCGGCGACACCGTCAAGGTGTCGGCGAAGGTTGTCGAGGGGAATCGCGAACGCATCCAGGTCTTTGAGGGTACGGTCATGCGCCTTCGTGGCGGCGGACTGGGCCTCACCATCACCGTGCGCCGCATCGCCTCTGGCGTTGGCGTTGAGCGAACCTTTAAGGTGCACAGCCCACGCATTGAGAAGATTGAGATCATCCGACACGGCGTCTCGCATCGCGCGCAGCTCTACTTCCTCCGCGATCGCGTCGGGAAGCAGTCATCACTCCGTGAGAAGCGCGCTGAGGCTGGCGAGATCCTCAATCCTGTCTTTGAGAAGCCAGTCGAAGTTGTTGCCGAAGTGGCCCCAGTTGCCGAAGCGGCACCAGTGGTTGAAGAGGTCGCGGCTGTTGAAGAGGCTGCCGTGGCGGAGGCTCCATCTGCTGAAGCCGCTGCAGAGCCAGCTGTTGAAGCGGCCGCTGAACCAGTTGCTGAAGCTGTAGCAGAGGCTGCACCAGCAGCGGACGATTCGGAGCAGGCTCCGGCGTGACCCCTTCGCGGCCGTCAGACGGCCGTGCACTCCCAACACGTGAGCTTGAATCTCACCACGGTCATCCAGCACGCCTGATTGCCGGCATTGACGAAGTTGGCCTTGCGCCGCTCGCCGGCCCAGTTGTTGCCTGCGCGATCATCATGCCGCCCGGGGAGCCGATTGTTGGCGTGCGCGACTCAAAGGCGCTCTCGCGTCTTCAGCGCGAGCGACTTGATCCAATCATTCGCAGCGCTGCGATCGCGTACGGAGTAGGAGCGGCTTCAGCGCGCGAAGTTGAGCGGCTGAACCCTCGTGCAGCATCACACCTTGCGATGTCGCGAGCTCTCGCAACGCTTCAGCGCAGGTATCACCTCAGTGTTGACTTCACGCTGGTTGACGGCTCGCCCGCGCGCGAACTTGAATCCTTGATCGGCCCACATGAGACGGTGATTAAGGGCGACGTCACTGTTTATCCGATCGCATGCGCATCCATCGTTGCAAAGGTGCTCCGCGACCAGTTGATGGCTCGCCTTGATCGTCGCTACCCAGGCTACGACTGGGAGTCGAACGTTGGCTACCCAGCGCCACTCCATCTTGCGGCGCTCGCTGATCTCGGTGTCACGCCACATCACCGACGCACCTACGCCCCCGTCGCCGCCGTCATCAGCGCCGCGCGCAACGCTGCGAGCCAGTCTTAGGCGAGTACGTTTCGATTACGCCGTAGCGGCGACGCTGCAGGCGTGGAGACGGCGCAGCAGCGGCGGGGGAGGCGAGCGGAGGAGTTGGCGTGCGAAAGCCTTCGCGCCGCAGGCTGGATCATTATTCAGCGCAACGTGCGAGTGGCCGGGCTGGAGATTGATCTCCTTGCCCGCGATGAGCGCCGACTGCTGGTGGCGGTAGAGGTGCGTGCGCGTCTCAGTGTCGGCGAGCAGGGTCCACGAGTCCTCCTAGGGGCGAGAAAGGTTGCGGCGCTGGCGCGACAGCGCGAGGCCCTCCCTGAACTCTGCAGGGTCGACCTGCTGCTGGTGATCGGGCCGCCCCGCAGGGAGCGGCTGCGTCTGATCCGTGGGATCGCTGAGCGTGGGGCACCCGCCGTGCGAGGGGGGACGCATGAGGGTGGTAGGATCTGCCAGCACCCGATTCGGGGGCCCTTGGCTTCGGTCAGGGAATACGCACGCGGATCATGTCGCCTCGCAACGGTGGCCCCTCGGGGTCGCGATGGCGTCCCGCGGTGGCATAACCGTGTTGAGGAGAACTATGGCCGCAGTTACGATGCGCGAACTTTTGGAGGTCGGCGCCCACTTTGGGCATCAGACCCGGCGCTGGAACCCAAAGATGGCGCCTTTCATTTACGCCCAGCGCAATGGGATCCACATCCTTGACCTCGCCAAGAGTGCGAAGCACCTTGAGGCCGCACTCGTAGCGGTTCGCGAAGCCGCCGCAAACGGCGAGACGATCCTCTTTGTTGGCACCAAGAAGCAGGCACAGGGCCCAATCCTTGAAGAGGCGACACGGGCCGGTCAGCCGTACGTGATCAAGCGCTGGCTTGGCGGCATGCTCACCAACTTCGCAACCATCCGCAAGCGCCTCACGCTGCTTGAGCAGCTCGAGGCTCGCGAGCAGGCGGGCGAGTTTGAGCTGATGTCAAAGAAGGAGGCGGCGAAGCTCAAGGACAAGCTTGAGAAGCTTCGCGGCGTACTTGGTGGCATGCGCCGCATGCGACGTGCCCCAGGGATGGTCTTCATTATTGATCCGAGCCGCGAGACGCTCGCCGCCGTCGAGGCGAACAAGCTTGGCATTCCAGTGGTTGGCACTGCAGATACCAACGTGAATCCAGACCAGTTGCAGTACCCAATCCCAGTCAATGACGATGCGATCAAGTGCATCACGTTGATCTGCAAGTCGGTTGCCGATGCGGTGATCGAGGGTGCCGCCGAGCGTGCAGCACGTCTCCCAGAGCTTGAGGCGCAGGAGGCTGCCGCAGCTGCCGCCGCTGCACCAGAGAGCCAGGCGGCCTCTGACGTTCAGGATGATCTTGTTGCTGCGCTCAGTGCTGCAGGGACGCTCAGCTTCTCGCCTGACGAGGAGCCAGCGCCAACCGTACCAACTGACGAAAGCACACCAAGCGCGTAACGCGTAGAAGGGGAGTACGACGATGGCAATTAGCGCAGAGGCGGTAAAAGATCTTCGCGAACGTACTGGCGCCGGCTTCATGGACTGCAAGCGCGCCCTTGAAGAGTCAGCGGGCGATGTAGAGAAGGCGGTTGCCACGCTTCGTGAGGCTGGCCTTGCCGCTGCGGCGAAGAAGGCTGGTCGCGATGCACGTGAGGGGCTCGTCTCCTCGTACATCCACACCGGCGGTCGCGTCGGCGTCCTGCTTGAGGTCAACTGCGAAACGGACTTCGTTGCACGCAACGAGCAGTTCCAGAAGCTCGTGAAAGACATCGGCATGCAGATCGCGGGGCTGAATCCGCTCTACGTGAGCCAAGAGCAGATCCCTCCCGCACTGCTCGCCGAGAAGCGTGCCGCACTTGAGGCGGATGAGGCGCTGGCGAAGAAGCCAGAGGCGGTCCGCGCGCAGATCGTTGATGGCCAGATGCGCAAGTGGTTCGAAGAGGTCTGCCTCCTTGAGCAGCCCTTCCGTGACGGCGATGAGACCGTTGCACAGTTGATCACTAACGCCATTGCGACGATCGGCGAGAACATCCGCGTGCGGCGCTTCGTGCGCTACGCACTCGGCGAAGAGCTCTGACCACGGTCGCGGCGAGCCGAACGGCGAAGCCATGACAACGCAGCCCCGCTACTCCCGCATCCTGCTGAAGCTTTCAGGGGAGGCGCTGCTTGGAGATCAGCAGTACGGCGTGGATCCGAAGGTGGTCTCATTCATTGCTGAACAGGTCCGAAGCGTACGTGCCCTCGGAGTTGAAATTGGAATCGTCGTAGGTGGCGGGAACATCTTCCGCGGCCTCGCGGCATCCAATGCAACTGGTATGGAGCGAGCCACCGCAGATCACATCGGCATGCTCGCCACCGTAATGAACGGGCTCGCAATCCAAGACGGCCTTGAGCGCGCCGGCGTAGAGACACGGGTGATGACCGCCATCGAGATGAACGAGGTGGCTGAGCCATACATTCGACGTCGCGCCATCCGCCATATTGAGAAGGGGCGAGTCGTTGTCTTTGTTGCGGGGACTGGCAACCCGTACTTCACAACAGACACCGCCGCCGCACTGCGTGCCGTTGAGATCGGCGCCCAGGTGATGCTGAAGGCGACCAAGGTGGACGGCGTCTACGACAAGGATCCAAAGGTGCACTCCGATGCGGTGCGCATCCCATCAATCAGCTACGGCCGCGTGCTCGTGGACGGGTTGAAGGTACTCGATGCGGCGGCGGTCTCGCTCTGCATGGAGAACGATCTTCCGATCGTCGTCTTTGACCTTGACGCACATGAGAACATCCTTCGCGCGGTGAAGGGCGAAGAGGTGGGGACGATCATTTCGAAGGAGGGGACGCGATGAGTGGAACGGTTGAAGAGCGCATGAGCCGTGCCCTAGAGGCGTTCGGCAAAGACCTCGGCGGCTTCCGCACTGGCCGTGCGAGCGCCTCGCTTGTTGAGCACATCACGGTGGACCATTACGGCGCGAAGACGCCGCTCAATCAGATGGCGGGGATCAGCGTCCCAGAGAACACGCTTCTGGTTGTCCAGCCGTGGGATCCATCCGCGATCCCAGCGATCGAGAAGGCGCTCAATAATGCACAGCTCGGCATGACACCAGCGGTAGACGGGAACATCATTCGCCTGCGCGTGCCGTCAATGACTGAGGAGCGCCGCAAAGATCTCGTCAAGCAGATGGGGAAGCGCACCGAAGAGGCGCGAATCGAGATCCGTAGCGCACGCCGCGACGAACAGGAGGCGATTAAGAAGATGGAGAAGAACAAGGAGATCGGCGAAGATGACGCGCGCCGACGCCTTGAGGCACTTCAGAAGGCCACCGACGCCAAGACTGCTGAGATTGACCGCATGGCGGCATCGAAGGAGCGCGAGGTTCTCGAAGGTTGACCGAGCGTAGCGTCGATCGACCGGTTGACGCTCCACCGCTCGTCCATCAGGGGCAGGCGGTGCAGGGCCTACCGCGCCATGTCGCCATCATCATGGACGGCAACCGCCGTTGGGCGCGTGCGCAGAGTCGCGATGAGCTTGACGGACATACCGCTGGCACCGAAGCCCTCCGTGGCGTCATTACGCGCGCTGCAGAGCTCGGCATCGCCCACCTCACCGTCTACGCCTTTAGCCGAGAGAACTGGGGGCGTGATGACCGAGAGGTCACTCGGCTCTTCGCCCTTCTTGCCGAAACGATTGAGCGAGAGACGGCGATGCTGATCAAGAACGGGATTAGCGTTGACTTTATTGGTCGGCTACATGAGCTTCCTGTAGACGCCGTTGAGCGTATCCAGCGCGCCTGCGCGGCTACCGCCGACGGGGGAAGGATGAAGTTGCACGTTGCATTCAACTACGGCGGCAGGACGGAGATTGTTGATGCGGTCCGATCGATCGTGGCATCTGGCGTAGCCGCTGACGCTGTTGATGAGGAGACGATTAGCAGTGCCCTCTACACGAACGGGATCCCAGACCCAGATCTGTTGATCCGGACAGGTGGTGAAGAGCGACTCTCGAACTTCCTCATTTGGCAGGCGGCCTACACCGAGCTTGTCACCTGGCCAGGCCTCTGGCCAGACTTCAGTGGCGCCGACCTTGAGTCTGCAATGCGCGCATTCGCTGCACGGACGCGGCGGTTCGGACGATGAGCCTCCGCGGCGGCGGCCTCCCAGCGCGCGCCGTTGGGGCACTCTTCATCGTGCCCTTTGGTGCTGGCCTCCTGATCTGGCCGTACGGCACCCTTCCGCTTACCGCACTCCTCATCATCCTCGCCGCACGTGAAGGTGCTCAGATCGTTGGTGCGATCTCGGGTGGCGCCTCAGCGGCATGGAGCGCAGCGCTCCTCGTTGTGCCACTCGCCGCACTTGTCGCCGCAGGGCCCGTCGTTGCTGCAACGTTGTGGGTACTCACGCTGCTCGCGCTTGTTGCAGTGCAACTTCTCCGTGCACTCCGCGTCAAGCGCGGCAGTGTTGCGCCGCACGCGCGCGCACTCTTTGGAACGCTCGCTACGGCAACCTGGCTTTCACCGCTCCTCCTCCTTCCGCTCTTCGGGTACGTTGGAGGAGCGACACCTTCGCCGTGGATCGCGTGGCTCCTCGCAGTGGTCTGGAGTGCCGATACTGGCGCCTACCTGATCGGTCGACGCTTCGGTAAGCGCAAGCTCGCCCCGCTGATCTCTCCGCGTAAGAGCGTTGAGGGGCTGGTTGGCGGACTGCTCACCGCAACAGTCATTGGCTCAGCCGCTGCGATGAACTGGCTCGACGCACCACTGATCTGGGCGCTCCCTACGAGCCTTGCCGTTGCCGCCGCCGCCGAAGCTGGAGACCTTGTTGAATCACTCTTCAAACGGGCCGCTGGCACCAAGAACTCAGCAACCCTCATCCCTGGACATGGCGGGGTGCTTGACCGTATTGATAGCCTCCTTCTTGCGGCGCCCGTCACTCTCTTCGCCGCGATCCTCTTGGAACTCTCTCGGTATAACTTCTTTAACGACTGATGGGTCGCCAGCGTGTCGCCTTGATCGGTGCGACCGGATCAATCGGCGCGCAGACGCTTCAGGTGCTCAGCGACAACCGAGAGCGCTTTGATCTCGTTGCACTCGCCGTTGGTCGTGAGAGTGATGCGTCTCGCAAGCTTGCCGCTGGCCATCCGAGCGCACGGTTCCTCGTTGGACTAAGTGGGGAGCAGCTGAGCGACGCAGTTCTTGATGCAGAGCCAGACCTCATTATTGCCGCGGCAACGGGACTCGTTGGCATCCACGCCACGATCGCCGCCCTTGATGCTGGTGCGGCTGTCGCAATTGCCAATAAGGAGACGATCGTTGCGGGCGGTGAGATGGTGATCGGCGCAGCGCGCCGCGCAGCTGCGCGGAGCGGAACGTCGCTCCTTGAACGACTGCGCCCCGTAGATAGCGAGCACTCAGCCCTCTGGCAGTGCCTCGCTGGCGAGGCGCCAGAGCGCGTTGAGCGACTCTGGCTCACCGCAAGTGGTGGCCCGTTCCGTACTTGGGATGCGTCACGGATCGCCAGCGCAACTGTTGACGACGCGCTGAATCATCCAACGTGGAAGATGGGGGGGAAGATCACGATTGACTCTGCCTCTCTAGTGAACAAGGGGCTCGAAGTCATTGAAGCACACCGGCTCTTTGAGGTGCCGATGGAGCGCATCTCCATTCTTGTCCACCCACAGAGCATCCTGCATGGTGCGGTGAGCTTCACCGATGGCTCGATGAAGGGGCAGATGGGTGAGCCGGATATGCGCGGGCCAATTAGCTATGCGCTCAACTATCCAGAACGAAGCGCGCATCCGGCACGGAGCATTGATCTTGCCGCTATGGGGGAACTCACCTTTGAGGCCCCCGACCTCGTACGCTTCCCGGGGCTCGCCGTTACCCTGGCCGCGGGCGAGCGTGGCGGGGCGGCACCCGCCGCGCTGATCGTTGCCGATGATGTCGCCACAGCCCGCTTCCTCGCTGGAGAGATCAGCTTCGGCGCGATCCCAGCACTCCTCTCTGCCGCCGTTGAGCGATTCGGCGGGCTCCCTGAGGCGGGCGACCTCGCCACCCTCTCTAGCCTCCAACTCGACGTTCGGAACTTCGCCGAAAAGTGGCGCCCAGCATGAGTGCGCGCGCCAGCGTAGGCTGAGGTTATGGCTGAACTAGTTGCACTCATCGGTGGGGTCGTAGGGCCGCTCCTGGTCTTGATCCTTCTTGTGGTGCCGTTGATCGTGGTGCACGAGCTCGGCCACCTGCTCGTGGCTCGCTGGCGGGGGATCGCAGTGGAAGAGTTCGGCATCGGCTTCCCGCCACGGATCGCTGTGCTCCATCGTGGATCACGCACCCTTCTTACCTTGAATGCCCTCCCATTCGGCGGCTTTGTTCGCATGGCTGGGGCTACAGAGGGAAGCAGTGAGCTAGACGGGTGGGAGCGCGCATCGCTCCTCTCAAAGACGATGGTCATGCTCGCAGGTGTTCTCGTCAATCTTCTTCTCGCCTTTGCGTTGATGCTCCTCCTCGCCGGCCCACTTGCAGAACGCGGTGAGCTAACGCTTGACGCCGTGCAGCCTGGCTCACCCGCCGCAGCGGCGGGAATCGTTGCAAGCGACAAGATCTCCGCGCTGAATGGCGTTCCATTCGACCGATTTGAGACACCTCTCGCCGACATTCGTTCACTCGCTGGCGAGCAGGTGAGCCTGACGATCGTCTCCTCTTCAAACGTGACGCGAGAGATCTCCGTCCGCCTGCGCACGTTGGAGGAGGCGGTAGACCAGGGGGTACTCGGCATTCAGATCAGTGGACTCGCCCCAGCCGGCCCGCTAACACGACCAGTTGATCAGGTCATAAGTGTTGCCACAGCGCGCACAGTGGAGGCGAGCGGCGCCATCCTTGGTGGGTTAGCGGAACTGGTGAGCGCACCATTTCGCTCCGACAGCGAAGCACCAACACTTGCTGGTCCCGTTGGCATTGCCGTTGGAGTTGCTGGCGCGGCTGAACGGCTCGGGTTCAGCGGCCTCCTGCAGATCGCCGCACTCCTCTCCGCCAACCTTGCGATCTTGAATCTGCTCCCAATCCCGCCGCTCGATGGTGGAAGGGTTGCCGTGCTCGTGCTACGACGTGTGCTCGGTGGCGAGCGAGGTCGTCGTGCAGAGCAGGCACTCGTTACTGGCGGGGCGCTCGCGATGCTGTTGCTCTTTGTCTGGATCACACTTGGCGACCTCATCGGCATCTTCACTGGAGCGGCGCAGTGAGCCGCGATCTTCCTGTGGTGCCACGACCGGCCGCAGATCGACCTGACCTACTGCGCCCGACCCGACGAAGCACTCCATCGGTGAGCATCGGCGGAGTACTTGTTGGCGCAGCGCACCCGATCGTCGTGCAGTCAATGACAAACACCGATACCGCCGACGCGGTCGGTACGGCGGCTCAGGTTGCACACCTTGCGCGCGGAGGGAGCCAGATCGTCCGTATTACGGTCAATCACGAAGCTGCAGCGGCGGCGGTCCCTGAGATTGTGCAGCGCGTTGCCGATGAAGGCTTGCAGGTGCCAATTGTTGGTGACTTCCACTACAACGGACATAAGCTGCTCGCCGCCTTCCCTGAAGCCGCTGCAGCACTTGCCAAGTACCGCATCAATCCGGGGAATGTTGGGACGAAGCGGCGCGATGAGAACTTCCAGACCATCGTCAAGATTGCGAACGACAACGCGAAGCCTGTACGGATTGGTGTGAACTGGGGCTCACTCGATCAGGATCTACTGACCCTCCTGATGGAGGAGAACGCGAAGGCGCCGCAGCCAGAGAGCGCGCGCGCCGTGACGATGGAGGCGATCGTGCGCAGCGCGCTGCAGTCAGCGGAGCTCGCCGAATCGACCGGGATGCCACACGACCGCATCCTCCTCTCCGCCAAGACCTCTAATGTCCGCGACCTGATTGATGTCTATCGCGAACTCGGGTCGCGCTGTGACTACCCGTTGCACCTCGGTCTCACCGAGGCGGGGATGGGGATGAAGGGGATCGTGGCCACAACTGCGGCGCTTGCCAATCTGCTCAACGAGGGGATTGGCGACACGATCCGTGTCTCGCTCACCCCAGAGCCAGGGGCAGACCGCGCACTTGAGGTGGAGGTTGCGCAGCAGATCCTCCAGTCGCTCGGCCTCCGCGCCTTTGCGCCGCAGGTCACCTCGTGCCCAGGGTGTGGCCGCACTACGAGCGTCTTCTTCCAGGAGATGGCACAAGAGATCCAGAACTACCTGAAGGCGCAGATGCCGAGCTGGCGTGAGCGCCATCCGGGCGTTGAGAGCATGGAGGTGGCGGTGATGGGCTGCGTGGTGAATGGCCCTGGCGAGTCGAAGCACGCCAACCTTGGGATCAGCCTCCCGGGCACCTTTGAGGAGCCGGTCGCCCCAGTCTTCCAGGACGGCGCCCTCCTCACCACCCTGCGCGGGGAGCGCATCGTGGCCGAGTTCACGGAGATCCTCGAGCGCTACGTGCAGGGGCACTACCCGAGCCGATAGCCCCTCTGGCGGGCGTGCTATGATCTTGGGGATAACGGCCGCCGAACGATAGACGTGGGTGACCCCCGCGTCTTTTTTTATCGGGGCTGCCAAGTGTGAAGGGAGGCCTGAAATGAGCAAGGAGCTTGTTGGCGCCCTCGTGCAGTTGGGGGCAGAGCGGGGGATCGACCGCGAGAGCGTGCTTCAGGCGGCCGAAGAGGCGTACGCCGTTGCCCTCAACCGCCGCCACAGTTCAGCTGATATCCACGTCCGACTCGACCCTGAGACGGGATCGATGCGGGTCTTCCGCGCGCGTCGCGTCGTCGAAGAGGTGCTCGTCCCTGGTGCCGAATGGACCCTTGCAGAGGCGCAGGCTGAACACCCTGAAGCGGCGGTCGGCGCCCTGATTGAGACCGAAGAGATGAACGGCGACATGGGGCGCATCGTGGCGGCGCAGGCGCGCCAGACGCTCCAGGCGAGGCTTGTGCAGATCCAGCGCGACCAGGTGATGCGCTCCTTCGCCGAGCGCGAAGGGGAGATCCTCACCGGTGTGGTGATGCGCGTGGACCGTCGCAACCTCGTCCTTGATGTGGGGCGCGCCGAGGCATACCTCCCATCAACCGAGCTCTCACCGCTCGACACCTTCCGCATTGGGGAGAACGTCAAGGCGCTCCTTCTTGAGGTTCGCACTACCGTGCGTGGCCCAGAGATCCTCCTAACGCGCTCACATAAGAACTTCGTCAAGAAGCTCTTTGAGCTTGAGGTTCCAGAGATCGGCACAGGTCTCGTTGAGATCAGCTCGATTGCACGTGAACCAGGGCACCGCAGCAAGGTGATCGTCACTGCGCATCAGGTTGGACTTGATCCCGTCGGCACCGTTGTTGGACAGCGCGGCGCGCGCGTCCAGGCGGTGGTTGAGGAGCTTGGCGGCGAAAAGGTAGACATCATCGCCTTCGCAGATGATCCGGCCGAGATGATCGGCCGCGCACTCTCGCCAGCGCCAGTGATCTCTGTTGTGGTGGATGAAGCGGCGAAGGCTGCCGTTGTCACCGTCCCTGAGCACGCCCTCTCCTTGGCGATCGGACGCGAAGGACAGAATGCACGACTCGCCGCTCGCCTCACCGGCTATCGCATTGATATTGCAAGCGACGGATCTGGAACTCCACCTGCCGCAGAGCCAACCGATGGTGAAGTGGTTGCAGTAGAGGGCGAGGCATAGCACGCGCACTCCGTCGGAGCGCACCTGTGCGCTCTGCAAGTGGCGGGGTGAGTCGCGACTAATGTTGCGCATCAGCCGCCAGCCCTCAGGTGAAATCGTCGCTGGAGGAGTTGGAGGTCGAGGCGTTTGGATCTGCGCAGCGCGGGACGCAGCGCATGAGACAGATCTCCGCGCCGCGGTCAGTCGTGGTCTACGCGGTGAAGTGAAGCGTGAAGAGGTTGATCTGATTGAACAGGCGCGTCGCGCCTGGGTAGAGAAGTAGGAAGGAGGGGAGCATGACGAAACAGCGAAAGAGCGTGCGCCCTGTACGTCCAGACCGCGCCGATCCTGCGCCGCGACCACCGAAGCCACTGCAGGTGCATGAGACAGGAGTGCTCGTGCTCCCCCCATCAATGACCGTGGGGGAGCTCGCTCAGATCCTCAAGGTGAACCCGGCCGACATCATCAATCCGCTGATCAGGAGCGGTGTCTTCGCAACCATGAACCAGGGGATTGACCGCGAGACCGCATCACTGATCGCAACGGAACTCGGCTTCACCGTTGCTGAGCCTGAGCCTGAGGAAGCTGAAGCGGCTCCTGAAGAGGTGCCAGAGGCTCTCCCAGCGGCGACGAAGGAGATTCTCTTTGAAGAGCGTGTCGGCGCCAAGCTTGAGACGCGTGCGCCAATCGTCACCGTGATGGGTCACGTTGACCACGGCAAGACGAGCCTGCTGGACGCACTGCGCAAGACGACGGTGGCCGCAGGTGAGCGCGGCGGTATCACGCAGCATCTTGGTGCGAGCCAAGTGAAGCGTGGCGATCGCAGCATCCTCTTTATTGATACCCCTGGCCATGAGGCCTTCACCGCCATGCGTGCACGCGGTGCACGCGTAACGGACATCGCGATCATCGTGGTTGCCGCCGATGACGGCGTGATGCCCCAGACGAAAGAGGCGATCAGCCACGCTCGTGCCGCGAACGTCCCGATCATCATCGCCCTAAACAAGGTCGATAAGCCTGACGCCAACCCTGACCGCGTCAAGACGGAACTCGCTGAGTCGAACGTGGTGATTGAGGCGTACGGTGGCGACGTGCCACTCGTTGCCGTCTCCGCCCGTACTGGCGCTGGGCTCGACGACCTTCTCGACATGATCCTCCTCGTCGCCGATCTTGGCGACTACAAGGCGGATCCAACCCGGCCAGCCATTGGCACCGTCATCGAGGCGCAGCGTGATAAGGGTCGAGGTCCGATCGCCACAGTGATCGTCCAGACCGGCACCCTCCGCGTCGGCGACGCGGTCGTTGCTGGGGCGATCTCTGGCAAGGTGCGCTCGCTTGAGACCACCGACGGGGCACGCGTGAAGCTTTCTGGGCCCTCCACCGCAGTCGTGATCTCTGGTCTCCCTGAGGTGCCATCGAGCGGCGATGTCTTCCGCGTTGCGACGGATGAGCGTGAGGCACGCGACATGGCGGAGAGCGCAAAGAACGAAGCGACTGCGGCTCGAGATGGTGGCGGCCGCGCCACGATGGAAGAGCTGTATCGACGCATTCAATCTGGTGCTGGGAAAGAGGTTCGCGTCATCCTCAAGTCGGACGTTGCCGGTTCGCTTGGCGCCATTGAGCATCAACTAGAGAAGCTACAGAGCGACGAGGTGCGCATCAACGTCTTGATGTCTGCCGCAGGTGAGATCACTGAGAACGACATTCTGCTCGCCAGCGCATCGGACGCGATCGTGCTTGGCTTCACCACCACGCTGACTCCCGGTGCGCGCCGCATGGCGGATAACGAGAAGGTGGACGTCCGCCTCTACGAGATCATCTATGAGCTTGCTGACGATATGAAGGCGGCAATCGAGGGGATGCTTGACCCTGAGAAGTCCGAGACGATTGATGGCCGTGCCGAAGTGAAGCAGATCTTCCCAGGGAAGGGCTTCGTCATCGCCGGCTGCGTTGTTCGTGAGGGTCGCGTGACGCGCGGATCAAAGGTTCGACTGATGCGCGGTGGCAACGTTGTTGCAACGGATGTTGTGGAGTCACTCCGACGCTTCCGCGACGATGTTCGCGAGGTGAAAGAGGGGCAGGAGTGCGGCATCGGACTTGGCCCAACGATCACGATCCAGGAGGGTGACATCCTGGAGATCCTCGGGGAGCAGTCCACGCGAAGGACGCTCTAAATGAGTGAGCGCATGCCGCGCGTAGACGAGCTGCTCCGCGAGGAGATCAGCACGCACCTCTCGCGCTCCATCAGCGATCCACGCCTAGGGTTCGTCACCGTCGTTGGAGTTGAGACATCGCCAGATCTACGCCATGCGAAGGTCTACGTCAGCATGATCGGAAGCGATGAGCAGCGCGCCGCATCGCTCACGGCGCTACGCAGTGCAACGCCATACTTGCGCACCGTGATTTCGAAGGGGCTCCGCATTCGTCGTGTGCCAGCACTCCACTTTGAGCTTGACGCGGCGGGGGAGCGTGGCACTCGGATCCAGCAGCTGCTCGGCAGCCTTGAGCAGGGGCGCAACCTTCCCGATGAAGGCCTCGCGCCACTCCCTAGCCCTGGCACACCAAAAGAGGAGCCGGTATGAGCGCCGTCGATCGAGCTGCAGCACTGCGCGCTGAAGCGAACGCCGCCGTCCCCGCAGCACTCATTGCGCTGCTCCGCAGCGTCAAACGGATCTGGGTTGTCCCGCACGAGCGGCCTGACGGCGATGCGCTCGGTGCAGCACTCGGGCTTCAGGGGATCCTTGCGCAGCGTGGCGTTGAGGTTGCCGTTCTCTGCTCAGAGGTTCCGCCAAAGGTGTACGAGGTGATCCCAACACTTGACCGTGTGCTGCTCAGCCCACCTGACTGGACCCCAGACGCGGTGATTCTCGTTGACTGCGGGGATACCAAGCGGGCTGGGAGTGTTGGGGCTCTAGTCCGGGAGCTGCCGAGTAGCGTGCAGCGCGCAACGATTGACCACCACGTCTCAAACACCAGCGCGAGCCCGCTTGAGTGGATCGACCCGAAGGCGGCGGCGACCTGCGAGATGGTTTCGCTGATCGGCGTTGCACTTGAGGCGGATCTTGCAGTTGATGGTGGGGCGCTCGCGACAACTCTCGCGACGGGGGTGATCATGGATACCGCCACCTTCCAGCACAACAACACCACCCCTCGGACGCTCCAAGTTGCGGGGCTCCTCCTCGCCGCAGGGGCACCAATCAGCGAGATCTCCCGCCGTCTCTATCGCGCGAAGCCCTTCACGCAGGTACAGCTTCATGCCCGCGTGCTTGACCGGGTGGAGCGTGCAGATAGCGGGAAGACCGTCTGGGCAGCGATGCTCCGCTCAGATCTTGCCGCCTCTGGGGCAACGGTGGAGGAGAGCGAAGGGATCGTCGACACGCTTGCGCAGATCAACGAAGCTGATGTCGCCCTCTTCTTTAAGGAGGAGAGCGCGGGCGAGACGCGACTATCTATTCGCACGAAGGAGAGCGGCCTTGACGCAACGGCGATCGCCGCCGCCTTCTCTGGTGGCGGTCACGCCCGTGCGGCGGGGGCGAGCATCCCCAGCCCACTTGATGCCGCGGTTGCGGCCGTCTTGCGATGTGTCACCTCACTTCGCGCGGAGCGCGGCGAAGCGAGCTGAGTCGTGGCACGGCGACGCCCGAGCACCCCAGGGATTGATGGCATCCTGCTCGTCGATAAGTCGAACGGGCCAACGAGCCACGATGTTGTGGCGAAGGTGCGCCGACTCGCCGGTCAGCCACGCATTGGGCACGGCGGAACGCTCGATCCATTTGCAACGGGTCTCCTCGTCTTGGTCTTAGGGCGTGCTACGCGGCTCGCCGCACTCCATCAGGGTGGTGCGAAGCGGTATGAAGCGACATTCTCTTTCGGTGGCGCAACAACAACAGATGATCTCGATGGTGAGAAGATCCTGAGCAGCGGTCCCGCTGCAACTCGAGAGCGTGTTGAGGCGCTACTCCCGCGCTTCCGTGGTGCGCTTGAACAGGTGCCGCCGAGCCACTCAGCGAAGCGCACGGACGGTGTGCGCGCCTATGAGCGCGCGCGTGCGGGGGAGATCGTGGAGCTTGCACCACGTGCGGTTGAAGTGACGCGCTTTGAGATCACCTCATGGGACGAGAGCCATCCAGAGGAGCCACTCATGGGCGCCGTCCTTGATGTGAGCTCGGGAACCTACATCCGTGCGATTGCGCGAGATCTTGGTGCCGCGCTCGGCTGCGGCGCACACCTTGTTGCGCTGCGTCGTATCGGATCGGGGCCATTCAACGTTGCGCAGGCACACACCATGGAGGCGGTTGCCGAAGCGGCACTTGGTGGATCGCTTACGCATCTGCTTCTGCCGCTCGATGCTGGCATTGAAGCGATACCAGAAATCACGCTGGGAGAGCTCGGCACAGATCTTCTCCGTGACGGTGCCGCAATCCCTGATGCGCTCCTCGGTGAGCATCTACCCGTATCCGCTGGCGAACAGGTGCGACTGATGGCTGAAGGGGTGCTTGTGGCACTCGGTCGACGCACAGAGGTTGGCGTGCAGCCGGAGCGCGTCTTCATCACACCGAATGCGGCGCCGCCTGTGAAAGGCGCATGATGCCGCGCGCTGCTGAGGGATCGAAGCGCATGATCGGCTGGGACGGACTCGCAGGCGCCGAGCTTGTCGCGGCGAGAGAGCGCGGTGCGGTGGTCACAATCGGCGTCTTCGATGGACTTCACCGTGGACATGTTCGCCTCCTCGCTGCAGCTGAGCGACTGGCGCTCTCTGCTGGCCTTACGCGCGTCCATTTAGGTTTTGATCCACATCCGGATCTGCTCTTGCGCGGTTCGACACCGCTCAGACTTCTTGACCCGATTGAGTTTGAGATGCGACTCGCTGGTGCTGGTGTTGAACACTGGTGCGATCTCCCATTTGACGAAGCGATGCGTGACACCCCGTGGGAGGAGTTCCTTGAACGCGTCGTGGATTTGACCGGAGCGAAAAGCTTCGTGCTCTCTCCAGAGAGCGCCTTTGGACGCAACCGTGAAGGGCGACTCGACCGCGTCCGGGCCTGGGGGGCGGGGCGGGGGATCCAGGTGCATCCGGTGAGTGAGGCGCGCACTGGCGGTGAGAAGATCAGCAGCACAAGCATTCGCGCGGCAATCGCCTCGGGGGAGCTCTCCACTGCGGCACGGGCGCTCGGACGACCCCACGCCATCGTGGCGCACGCGTTGGGGGGAGGCGGGACCAGCGCCACTGGAGCCCTCACCCTTGAGGCCGAGGGGTTCGCCCTCCCCCCAGAGGGGGAGTACCAGCTCCGCGTTGGGTCCGCCGCCCACCCCACGGGGCGTCTCCCGCTCACAGGACGCCTGATGCGGGGTCACCTTGACCCAGTGGCGGGGCGGCTCCAGATCGCCCCTGAGGGGCTCCAGCGCCTCCCTGAGGGAGGAGGGCGCCTCAGGGCTGCCCTCCTCGGGCGCCTCGCTGGACGGAGTGGGCGCTGATTGCTACGCTTCACGCATCCAAGAGAGATGTAAGTAGATGACGGGGCGACCTTGGAGTCCCCCAGACAGGAGAGAGAACCCTTGCCACTAGACCGAACGACCACGGAGCGCATCGTTGCCGCAAACGGGCGACACGCTCAGGACACCGGCTCAGCCGAGGTCCAGATCGCACTCCTCACGGAGCGCATTGAGGGGCTCACAGGGCACCTCCAGACATTTAAGCAGGACAATCACTCGCGCCGTGGGCTCTTGAAGCTCGTCGGCCAGCGACGTCGCCTGCTTACCTTCCTACGACGCGAGGATGTGGCTCGACACGCTGCACTCACCGAGAAGCTCGGCCTCCGTCGCTAACCCCCGCTCAGCACCGCTGAGCAACTAGATCGGCCGGGCGCCATGTGGGCGCGGCCTGAAGAGGAGCAACATGGAAATCACAACCGTATCCGCCGAGTTTGGCGGCCAGACACTCACCATTGAGACGGGACGAATGGCACGCCTTGCAGGCGGCGCCGTGACGGTTCGCTACGGCGACACCGTCGTCCTCGGCACCGCAAACCGAAGCGACCCACGACCGGGTCTCGACTTCTTCCCATTGACGATTGAATTTGAAGAGCGCATGTATGCCGCGGGGAAGATCCCTGGCGGCTACATCAAGCGCGAAGGGAAGGCGTCAGAGAACGCAACGCTCTCTGCGCGGCTTACCGACCGACCGATTCGCCCACTCTTCCCTGAAGGCTACAAGGACGACGTCCAGGTAGTCATCACGGTACTCAGCGCAGATCAGGAGAACGATCCGGATATCCTCGGTACGATCGCTGCATCAGCGGCGCTCGCGATCTCGGAGATCCCGTTCCTTGGCCCAATCGGTGCCGTTCGCGTTGGCCTTGTCGACGACAAGTTCATCTTGAACCCAACCTTTGAGCAGCTTGAGACAAGTGATCTCGACCTTGTGGTCTCCGGCACAGCAGACGCCATCATGATGGTTGAGGCTGGTGCAAACCTGATCAACGAAGCGAAGATGGCCGAGGCGATTGAGTTCGGCCACGATGCCATCAAGGCGCTGATCTCCTTGCAGGAGCAGCTGCGCGCAAAGGTAGGGAAGGCGAAGCGCGTTCCATACATTGAGCCTGGTGTTGACAGCGTCCTCACCTTTGCAGAGGCCGCCGCAAACGGCGCCGCCTTTGTTGTGGTGGATACTGAGACCACCGGACTCGACGCGAAGCTCTCCGACCTCGTTGAGGTTGCCGCCGTCAAGATCAAGGGCGGCAAGATTACCGACCGTTGGAGCACACTCGTCAACGCGGGAAATCCAATCGTCGGCGCGCAGATGCACGGCATCACCACTGCCGACCTGAAGAAGGGGATCACCCCAAAGGAGGCGGCGGAGAAGTTCGCCGACTTCGCGAAGGGGGCGATCATCGTTGGCCATAACCTTGGCTTTGACGTCTCCTTCCTTGACGAAGCGCTCGGCAAGGGCCGCAGCTTCGCTACGGAGCAGGGGCAGTACCTCGACACGTTTGTCCTCTTCCGTGAGGCGTACCCAGAGAGCGAGTCGTTCAAGCTCGGCGACCTGGCGCGCATCTACGGCGTAGGGACGACCCCAACGCACCGCGCAGGGACCGATGCAGAGGCAACAGCAGAGCTGCTCCTCCTCCTCGCCGCAGAGCTGCCAGAGCGACTCGCCACCCTCAAGGAGGGGATCAGCGACTCAATCCGTGCAGCGCGCACTGGGAAGGGCGAACCGAAGGCGCTCCTCGAAGCGGCACGTCGCAAGGCGCGCCTCGGAAAGAACCTCTTCGGCTACATGCATAAGAAGACCGGTCGCGCCCTCACGATGAAGGAGGGGATCCGCATTGACGGCCGAAAGGTGGATCAGATCCGCCCGATCACCGTTGAGGTTGGACTTCTGCCACGTGCCCACGGCACGGGGCTCTTCACGCGCGGCGAGACGCAGGCGCTCAGCATTGCAACACTCGGACCGATCGCTCAGGCACAGCGCCTAGATACGATCTCGCCAGTTGCAACGAAGCGCTACCTGCATCACTACAACATGCCGCCATACAGCACCGGCGAGAACAAGCCGATGCGCGGACCTGGTCGCCGAGAGATCGGACACGGTGCACTCGCAGAGCGAGCGCTCCTCCCGGTTCTTCCGTCGGCGGAGGAGTTCCCGTACACAATTCGCGTCGTCTCCGAGTGCGTCACATCAAACGGCTCAACCTCAATGGCCTCCACGTGTGGCTCGAGCTTGGCGCTCCTTGATGCAGGCGTACCGATCAAAGCCTCTGTTGCCGGCGCGGCGATGGGCCTGATGTCTGAGCCAGGCGGCGAGTTCGTTGTCCTTACCGACATTCTCGGCAAGGAAGACGCATTCGGCGACATGGACTTCAAGGTGACCGGCACCCGCGAGGGGATCTCGGCACTACAGATGGACATCAAGGTGCAGGGGATCACAGGGAAGATCATTCGAACAGGTCTGAAGGATGCGCTTGCAGCGCGACTCGAGATCCTCGACAAGATGGATGCGGTGATCTCAACGGCGCGGCCTGAGCTTTCAGACTTCGCGCCGCGAATCACCACCATCAAGATCAACCCTGAAAAGATCCGCGACATCATCGGCAAGGGCGGAGCAGTGATCCGCAAGTTGCAGGATGACTTCCAGGTCAATATCAACGTCGAAGATGACGGAACCGTGCAGATCGCGTCGAGCGACCCTGAGCGCACCAAGCGTGCACTCGATGCCATCAACGGCATCACCAAGGAGGTTGAGGTCGGCACGTTGTATATGGGTAAAGTGACCCGCATCATGGGCTTCGGCTGCTTCGTGGAGATCCTTCCAGGCAAGGAGGGACTCGTCCGAATCAGTGAGCTCGCCGATTACCGTGTGAACACGGTAGAGGATGAGGTTGCAGTTGGTGACGAGA
>JBIJDR010000073.1:0-3157 GCA_044343985.1 Candidatus Limnocylindrus sp. | reverse complement strand
CCCTCAATAAAGGTGCGGCGAGCCTCAACTATTCCGTCGCGCCACTCAAGGCGCGCGATCTTCCCGCTATGCACCTCAACGGTGGCCACACCGGCGCGCCGACTCGCCGGATCAACAACCCAGTGATCCTTCAGCAGTGTTCGCTCCGCGCGCGGCCGGCTCATGCGTTCAGCTTTCGAGTTGCGACGGGCGCAGTGAGTGGCGCGTCGCCACGGAGCGCCTTCCAGATCGCCGCCATGCGGATCGGAATCCCTTCGGCGACCTGCTCCAAGATGAGACTGCGCGGACCGTCGGCAAGATCCGGATGAATCTCCACCCCTTCATTCATGGGACCAGGATGTAGCACTACGCAGCCTCGCGCCGCGTGCGCCGCAACGCGCTCTTCGCTCAGTCCCCACTCCTGCCGATACGCTTCAAACGAACTCACCTCGCCACCATCGAGCCGTTCGCGCTGGATGCGCAGCGCCATCACTGCGTCTGCACCGTCAAGCGCTTCAGCAAGTGATGAGCAGAGCGTGACGCCGTCGCGATCTTCGGCGAGCGAAGCAAAGCCACGCGTGAGTGCAGTAGGACCAGCGAGTTGCACCTGTGCGCCAGCGGCGCGCAACGTGTGCAGGTTGGAGCGCGCCACACGGCTATGAAGAAGGTCGCCGATGATCGCCACGCGACGCCCCTTCAGTGTGCCGTCCTTTGCACCGATGTGTCGCACGAGGACGGAGAGGTCGAGCAGCGCCTGTGTTGGATGTGCATGCCAGCCATCGCCGGCGTTGAGCAGTGAACCGCCAAAGACGCGTGCGGCGAGCCACGGCGCACCAGCGCGCTCATGGCGCAACACGATCACGTTGCTCCCTAAGGCGCGCAGCGTCTTCACCGTGTCCACGAGCGATTCGCCTTTCCCAATTGATGAGCTCGCCACCGCAACGCTGTTCACGTTGGCGCCGAGCGCCTTCGCCGCGTTCTCAAAGGAGATGCGCGTGCGCGTGGAGGACTCGTAGAAGAGGGTGGTGACGTTCACGCCTTTCAGGAGATCAGCGCGACCAGCGGGGGTGGCGAGGATGCGGCGCGCCGCATCGGCAGTTGTTAGATAGCTCGAAAGCTCGGCCCAGTTGAGTCCGGCAACGTCGAGGAGGTGCCTGTGGGTGGCAACCGTGGGTGGCATGGGTCTCCCCCGCCCTCCCGCGCTCAGCCCTTCGCCTTGGCGGCGGCCTCGTTGGCGGCGAGATGCTCGGCGAGCAGCTCCACCTTCACAAGATCCGTGCCGTCGAACTCCTTGACGCAGACGCGCACCACCTCTTCACTGGTGGTTGGGATGTTCTTCCCCACGTGATCGGCGCGGATTGGAAGTTCGCGGTGACCGCGATCGATCAGCGCAACGAGGCGGATCGCCTTCGGTCGGCCGTAATCAATCAGCGCATCAAGTCCGGCGCGAATCGTGCGACCCGTATAGAGAACGTCATCAACCAGGATGACGGTCTTGTCGGTGATGTCGCCAGGGATACTCGTTCCCTTATGGACGGGGGCAACGGAGATGGTGGAGAGATCGTCGCGATAGAAGCTGATGTCGAGCGTGCCGTACTCCACGTCCACGCCCTCGTTCTCCTTGATCGCCTGAACGATCACCTTGGCAAGCGGAACGCCGCGGCGCTGAATGCCAACAACAACAAGTCCTGTGGTGCCCTCTTTCTCAACGATCTCATGCGAGATTCGGATGAGGGCTCGGCGGATCTCGTCCGCGTTCATGACCTCTCGTGCCATTTGGGTCTCCTCTCCACCGCCGGCCGTTCTCTGACGACCACGTTGCGGGTGCCGCCGAATGCTAGCAGGAGGCTAGGCGAGCGCCTTCCTCAGTTCCGCCGCCGCCTCTTCAGGCGCGATCGGGACCACCGGCACGCCTGAAGCAAGCTCCAAGCCACCGATCGGACGAAGGCGTGGGTGGATCTCCCAGTGCCAGTGATAGGTGGCATCGACGCGCTCGCGGAGCGGCGCCGTATGGAGGAGGAGGTTGTATGGCGGCATGCCGATCGCCCGCAGCCCCTTCACCGCCGCCTGCAGCGTCTCCGCAAAGCCGCGCAGTGTTGCCGTGTCAACGTCACCAAAATCGGCGGCATGGTTATTCGGGATCACCCAGGTCTCAAACGCAGAACGACTCGCGAACGGTGCAATCACCGCACCGTATGGATCACGATGGACGAGTCGCCGACCACTCGCCACCTCGTCCTCCACCATGTTGCAGTAGGCGCAGCCGCCTGAACGAATGGAGAGTCGCGCCGAACCGCCGATCTCTTCGGCGAGTCGGTGCGGCACCTGCGGCAGGTCGTATGACTCAAAGCAGAGGTGATCCGTCATCGCCCCCGCCTGCGCCGCCGCGTTGCGCACGAACTGAATGTACGCCGTGGCGCCATGTTCACGAGCGGCGCGGATCTGGTCACGAATCGCTGTAAGGAACTCCACCACAAGAACCGTTGGTACTTCGTCGAGTTCACGGTGCTCGCCGCGTGGCGCAATCAGGGTGGACCAGGATCCCGCGCGATCAACATCGCTCAGCGTCATGAAACCCGCATCCCCCGCCGCCGCATCGGTACGCGTCCCTACTGAGTGGAAGGCTCCTTGTCGCAACATGCGTCGCGCAATGCCGCTCGCCTCCCCCTTCTCGCAATTTGCACACGACGCCTCGCGCGCACCCGAGAGTCGCGCCTCATGGAATCGCTCAGAGGCAAACTCGCGGTCCACCACCGTGGCCGACCACCATCCGGTGATCTCGTCGCGACGCAGCTCCCACATCCCGCCACCGCTCATACGCTAGACCCACTCATGTCGCTGATCGTAGCGCCCTCCAGGTACGCGCCGATCGCCGCCGCGTAGGCTCGTGCGGCAACCTCCGCAACCTCCGCCACCGGCGGCGCGTCCGCTCCAACCGCCGCACGATCACCCGCCGCCACCGCCGCCCAGTCGCGCTCAAGCGCAATTGACGTGGAGACCACCCCCGCATGGCCACACGGATTGATCAAGCTAAACGCCTCAAGGTCGCGCCCTACATTGAGCGCCAGGCCGTGCCAGGCAACGCCGCGCTCTACGCGCACACCAACGGCGCCGATCTTTCGTTCGCCCACCCAACAGCCTGGTGCACCGTCACGCCGCTCAGCCGCCACTCCGTAGT
>JBIJDR010000028.1:0-11380 GCA_044343985.1 Candidatus Limnocylindrus sp. | reverse complement strand
TCGTGATCCCCTGCTCGCGCTCGGCGCGCAGGCCGTCGGTAAGAAGCGAAAGATCCGTGTACTCGTCACCGCGTTCGCGGCTGACGCGCTCAACGGATTCAAGCTGATCGGAGAAGAGCGACTTTGAATCAAAGAGAAGTCGGCCAATCAGCGTGCTCTTTCCGTCGTCAACGGATCCTGCCGTAGCAAAACGAAGAAGGTCGGCCTCCATTAGAAGTAGCCCTCCTTCTTTCGGTCTTCCATGGCTGCCTCAGAGACCTTGTCGTCGCCGCGCGTTGCGCCGCGCTCGGTGATGCGCACCGCAGCGATCTCTTCTACAACTTTCGCCACCGTATCGGCAACAGATTCAACGGCGGCGGTGAGGTTCGCATCACCCATGGTGCGGTAGCGGACGCTGCGCTTCTGGGAGGTCTCACCGGGCTTCAGCGGGACGAACTCGTTGACGGCGTAGAGCATGCCGTCGCGCTCCACCACCTCGCGTTCGGATGCAAGGTAGAGCGACGGGATCTCGATCTCCTCTTCGGCGATGTACGACCAGATGTCCAACTCGGTCCAGTTCGAGAGAGGGAAGACGCGAATGCTCTCGCCAGGGAAGACCCTCCCGTTGTAAAGGCTCCAGATCTCTGGGCGCTGGTTCTTTGGGTCCCACTGACCGAACTCATCACGGAAGGAGAAGACGCGCTCCTTGGCGCGGGCCTTCTCTTCGTCGCGACGACCGCCGCCGAAGAGCGCGTCAAACTTCTCGCGCGCCGCCGCCTCCAACAGAACCGGCGTCTGGATGCGGTTCCGAGAGCCGTTCGGTTCCTCTTTCACCACACCGCGCTCAATCGCATCTTGTACGGAGGCAACAACGAGTCGCAGGCCAAGCTGCGCCGCCCAGCGATCGCGAAATGCAATCACTTCGGCAAAGTTGAGTCCAGTGTCAACGTGCATCACTGGGAACGGGATCGGCGCGGGGGCGAACGCCTTGCGCGCCACATGCAACATGACGATGGAGTCCTTACCGCCGGAGAAGAGGAGGCATGGACGCTCCATCTCCGCCGCGACTTCGCGGAAGATATGGATGCTCTCCGCCTCCAGGACGGCGAGCTGGCTCATCACATGGCTCTTCACTCTTGACTCCTCATCCCGCTGATTCTGCCGCACTAGCGCCAGTCGCACCTGTGCCGCTCGCACCGTCCAACCCAAAGCCCGCCGCATCAAGGAGCACACGCACCTCGTCGGCGCGGTCCGGATGGCAGACCACAAGGTCTGGAAGGAGCAGCTCTGAGACGTTGTACCTGAGTGGCGAACCGTCCAGCCGCGTAGCAACCAGGCCCGCCGCCAGCGCTACTGCAACTGGTGCCGCTGAGTCCCACTGATACTGGCCGCCAGCATGGATGTAGGCGTCAGCCTCGCCGCTCACTACCGCCATCACTTTGACGCCAGCAGATCCCATCGGCACAAGCGCTGCCGAACCCGCCGCCTCCAACGCTGTAATAAAGGCTGGTGGTCGCGTGCGACTCACCGCAATGCGCAACTTTCCTGCCGGGCTCGGCGGAACCTCTAGTGGTGCGTCGCTGCTATAGATCACGCCGCGCGCCGGGAGCGCAACAACGCCGAGCGTCAGTCCCTGACCACGCTCCCATAGCGCAACGTGCACGGCGAAGTCGTCGCGCCAGACACCAGCGCCGTCTCGTTCGCCAAACTCGCGTGTGCCGTCAAGCGGATCAATGATCCAGACGCGTTCGGCGATCAGCCGGCGCGGATCATCTGCCACCTCTTCGGAGAGGAGGCTATCTTCTGGCCGCTCGTTCGCGAGTAGCTTCATGATGGCGTGGTTCGCATCGCGGTCTCCAGCGGCCCGAAGCGCATCGGCATCGAGGGCCACACTCGCTACCTCACCCGTTGCGGCGCTCTGGCGAAGTCTTAGCAGCAGCTCACCAGCAAGGGAGGCTGCCTGGATTCCGATTTCTGCGTCGGACTGCGTTCTCATCATCACGGGTCAGGTTAGGGGGTAATCTGACGAGATGCGAGAAGAGCAGCGCCGTGAAGGGAACCCAGCGCACGTCGTCCTTGATTCGGCAGGGATCGACCTGCTGGAGCTGGTGCGCCTCGGCGCGCAACCGAGCAGCGCACTTCAGCGCTACCTCGCTGACAACACCACGGTGCTCCTCTGCGACGAGGAGAACACGCCGCTCAGCGAACTCTCCCCCGCTGGGGTGAAGCACCTGCGACCACTTGCGTCAGGTGTGGGCCTTGCATGGAACCAAGATCTGCGCCAGCCTGTTGCATCCGTTGCGCAACACGCCCGCCCAACCCTGGCACTGATCGCGCACCTCCCGCCTTCCAGCGCGGAACTGGATGCGCTTGTCACACGCGCAAACGACCTCGGTGCAAAGAGTCTCCTGCTCTGTGCGCTCGTCTCTCGCGCACCCGCCGCAGATGGCGAGGTGCAGCCGTCTGGACTTCTCCGCGCACTTACATCCGCCGCGGAGGAGTTGAAGCGCTCACTCCCAACGTGTCAGATCACGCTCCTTGCGCTCCCGTGCCCGAAAGGCGAACTGAACCCTGAAGATCTCGCGCGCGCCTACGGCGCAACAGATGTCATGACTGGCGCAGAGCGCTACGCCGCCGATGCACCAAACGGGTATCCGGCAGGTTCCGCAGCAGAGATTGAACGCGCACGAAACACTGAATGGAGCAAGGGGGCTGTTGTCTTCTTTACCGGTCTCTCAGGGTCCGGAAAGTCCACCGTTGCGGCGGCACTCGCGGAGCTCCTTCGCGATGAGGGGGCGCGCGGCGTCGCGCTCCTCGATGGCGATGTGATGCGACGCAGCATCTCCGCGGGGCTCGGCTTTGACCGAGCATCGCGCAACACGAACGTGCAGCGGCTTGGAGTGGCAGCGGCTGAGGTTGCACGAGCGGGCGGCATTGCGATTGCGGCACCCATCGCGCCGTTTATTGAAGGGCGTGCGTTGGCACGCGAGGCGGCGGCTGGACTCCCCTTCCTCCTGGTACACATCAACACGCCGCTCGAGATCTGCGAGCAGCGAGACCGGAAGGGGCTTTATGCGAAGGCGCGTGCTGGCGAGATCGCCGAATTCACTGGCATCTCATCACCATACGAAGCGCCTGTGGATGCAGACCTTGTCATTGACGCCTCTACGGTGAGCGCCTTTGACGCTGCAGCGTTGGTGAAGGAGCGGCTAAAGACGATCGCTCGCTGAGTTAGCGGCGCGTGATCTTTCTGATACGCGAAGTGACCGACCAGAGAAGACGCTGCGCCACAACACGCAACAGGTCAATCGTGTGTACCCGCTGCAAGACTTGGGGTTCAACCCGCACATCAACGCCGGGGCGGCCAGATCCATCTTCGCGGGCTGCGCCGCTCGCAAAGAGCATCCCCATCGCCGCACGAGTCGCAACCTCTTCTGGAACTTGGCGAGCGGCAGCGCTGCTGGCGTTCGCCGCTGTGGTCGCGAGCGGAGGGATCTGCGCCGCTGCATCGCCCTGCGGAGTTGTGCCGCCAAGCGCATTAAGGTTGCCAATCACCTGCACCCCAAGTGCGCGAATCGCCGCGGCGCTCTCCCAGCCGATCAAATCGGCGCGGTTGATAGCCCAGCTTGGCGTCTGCTGTTTCGGTTCGTTTGCCCCGATCTCTCGACCCTTCATATAGAGCGCGGTTCCTCGCGTGATCATCTTGTAGAGGAGTGGCCGCGTGATGCCAGCCTCAGAAAATCGCTCATTCAGCCCACGAAGAAGCTCAATCTCTTCCGCCGTCATTGATCGGTTCGCTGTGTCGTTCTGCGGCTCAAGTGTTCCAGCCCGAAGCTTGAGGAGTGCCTCAAAGGCCTGGTAGATCGCCGACTTGTTCTGTTCGTCGACCATCACCACGCTGAGTCGCTCTGGTCCAACGATTGACGCCCAACGGGCGGCAAGGTGGTCGTGTCGCTGACGCGACCAGAAGGTTGCACCCTTCCCTTCGCTCGGCTGCTCAAAGACCCAGTGCAGCCACTGATCAAACGAGTAGCGAGCTCCCTCCTGCACATTCTGCTGCCAACGCGAAGCGAGGATGCGCGAGACGGGGCGGAGGGTTAAGGCAACATGCACTCTATCGCCGCCGAGCTCTCTGACAATCCGCGCCGCGTGCGCATCATCCGCGCCAGCGAAGAATTCGCTTGAGATGAAGATGCGGGGCTCCTTCACACTGCGCACCTCGCTAACCAGCCGTTTCCAGTGATGCGCAGATGGCGCCTCGCCAAGTGTTGGATGCTGGCGCC
The DNA here is from genome assembly GCA_044343985.1 of Candidatus Limnocylindrus sp. Taxonomy (GTDB): domain Bacteria; phylum Chloroflexota; class Limnocylindria; order Limnocylindrales; family Limnocylindraceae; genus Limnocylindrus. The sequence goes on along the minus strand of JBIJDR010000028.1, from coordinate 7,118 downwards.
CAAGGACCGCATATGCTGCGCTTCCCGTCTGCTGCGTGCGGCCCGCATAACGGACTCCTTGTGCGCGCATCTCATCGCGACAGGCGTGACAGGCACCCTGCAGTGCACTCGTCCCAGTCTTTGGAGGTCCAATGTGCAGGAGCACGCCGCCCTCTGGGAGCGGCTGAATCGCAGCCCCTCCCTCGCGCGTGACCAGGTGCGCCGCTTCTCCCATGGTGGCAAGTATGCTGCACTCATGCACATTACGAAAAGACCCGCGTCACGACGAGCGTTGCCAACCTGATGGAAGGACTCGTCCAGCTCGCACTCCTAGCCATAGCCGGCTTTGCTGCACAGCTTGTAGATGGCGCACTTGGGATGGGGTACGGCATCACATCCTCAACGATCTTGCTACTGATTGGACTATCTCCGGCTGCTGCGTCAGCCTCGGTTCATATTGCCAAGATTGGTACTGGAGCAAGCTCAGGCCTCGCACACCACCGATTCGGAAACGTTGATTGGAAAGTGGTTCGAAGGATTGCACTGCCAGGAGCTGCTGGGGCGTTTATTGGCGCCACACTCCTCTCTGCGCTTTCAACAGAATCTTCACGGCCCCTCTCAAGCCTCTTTCTTTTCGCGCTGGGTGTGTATGTGGTCGTGCGATACCTACGAGGTGGCTTACGAGCACTCCGCAAGGGGACGCCACGCCTTCGCTTTCTTATCCCTCTCGGCTTGATTGGAGGGTTTGTTGACGCAACGGGGGGCGGGGGTTGGGGTCCAGTTGCAACACCTGCACTTCTCGCAGATGGACGTCTCGCACCAAATCGCGTGATCGGCACAGTCAGCGCAAGCGAGTTTGCTGTTGCCGTTGCCGCGAGCGCTGGCTTTATCTTTGGTATCGGTGTTGCTGGCGTGCGCCTCGACTATGTTGCAGCGCTTCTTGCCGGTGGCTTAGTCGCCGCTCCAATTGCCGCCTATCTCGTGCGCCATCTGAATCCTCAGCTTCTCGGGGTCATCGTTGGCGGATTCATCTGCTTCACCAATGCACGGGTGCTGCTCGCCGCCGCAGGGATCTCCGGAGACGTGTTCCTGCTGATCTACGCTGCCATCGTCATCACGTGGGCAGGAACCGTCGCCTTCGTCGTTCGAGCAATTCGTCGAGAACGCAGCGTAGAAGGCTCAGAGGTCTGACCAGTTCTAGCTAGCGCCCGCCGCGCGCAATCTCTCCGCCCCCAATGCGCTGCGCAATCTCAGCCGCGTCAACCCGAGCACGCCTCACGAGGCAGAGGGCGGACCTGGGGGATTTGATGACCTACTCCTTCGTGACGCCGAACTGCATCGCGGCGAGTGAGGCGTAGAGGCCACCAGCGCGGCGCAGCTCATCATGGCGGCCGCGCTCCACAATTACGCCGCGGTCAAGTACGAGGATCTGGTCGGCAGAGGCAACGGTGCTGAGGCGGTGCGCAACGGCGATGGTGGTGCGGCCGTGCATGGCGCGCTCCAGTGCCTTCTGCACGTGGCGCTCGGAGACGGAGTCGAGCGCCGAGGTTGCTTCATCGAGCAGCAAGATTGGCGGATCCTTCAAGAGGACGCGGGCAATCGCCAAACGCTGTCGCTCACCGCCAGAGAGCTTGTAGCCGCGCTCGCCAACGATCGTGTTCAACCCTTGCGGTAGCTCATGAACGCGAGCATCAAGTGAGGCACCCTGAAGTGCCGCCCGGAGCTGCTCATCCGTTGCGTTTGGTCGCGCGTAGCGCAAGTTGTCGCCAATGCTTGCATGTAAGAGGTGCGTCTCTTGCGTGACCACGCCGATCATCTCGCCGAGTGACGAGAGTTTGATCTGCCGTACGTCGCGTCCATCAATCAGCACGCTCCCGCTCTTCGTATCCCAGAAGCGCGGAATCAGGCTGAGGATGGTGCTCTTCCCGGAACCAGATGGCCCAACAAGTGCGGTGAGGCTTCCAGGCTCGGCACTGAAGGTGATCTCTTGCAGCGCAAAGGTGTCGCGGCGCGCTGATGTGTCTGCGCCTGGCGGCTGCGGGTAGCGGAATGAGACGTTGCGTAGCTCCACACCACCGCGAACGCTTGCGCGCTGCAGATGCGCGGCGTCTGGTGCGTCAACGATCTCGGGCACGAGATCGAGGTACGCAAAGATTCGTTCGAAGAGTGCGAGACTTCCGCCGATCTCCACCTGAAGACCGAGGAGTGACGCAAGCGGGAAGAAGAGGCGGCTCTGCAGTGTCGTGAAGGCAACGATGTCGCCGATCGTTGGCGCGTCTGGCGCCCCCGTTGCTGTCAGCGCTCCTGAAACAAAGTAGACAAGCGCCGGAATACCGCTGAAGACAACCTGCACCACTACGCCGACCCAGCGGCCGGTGAGCGCCTGTCGTAGTTGCAGCGTTGCAAGATCACCCGAGCGTTGCGTGAAGCGCTCGGCCCCCGCCTCAGCACGACCGAACGACTTGGCCAGGAGCGCGCCGCCAACGGAGAGGTGCTCTTCGGCGATCGAGGTGAGATCGGCGAGCGCACCCTGCACTTCGGCGCTCGCCTTACGCCGCGCCGCAGATGCCTTTGAGCTGAAGTAGAGAAAGATTGGCGCAACGGAGAGGCTCACCGCCGTCAGACGCCAATCAATGAGCGTCATGGCAACGAGCGTTGAGAGCACCACCGCGATGCTGGAGGCAAGGTTCGCCGCCGCATCAGAGACAACCGACTGCACACCTGAGACATCGTTGGTGAGTCGGCTCTGGATTTCGCCAGTGCGCGTCTCCGCAAAGAAGCGGATCGGCATCGACTGCACGTGGGTGAAGAGCGCATTGCGCAAGTCGCGCATCACAAACTGGCCCACCGATGCGGTGAGCCACGCCTGCGCCAGTCCGATCCCGCCGTTGATGATAGGGACGATCACCATCAGTCCTGCATAGATGGCGAGGAGGCCGATATCCCTCTTCGGGATCGCGTCGTCGATGAGGAGCTTCAGTAGGTACGGATTGGCGAGACCCAGGATGCTCGAGCCAAGGATCGCAGCGCCGATGACGGCGAGCCTGCCGCGATACGGTCCGAAGAAGTGTGTCGCGCGGCGAAGGAGCGGGAGTGCAGCGCCGACTGGCCTCGTTGGCCCCGTTGCATCAGCACCGAACGGGTGCCCACCACCGCGACCAGGACCCATGCCGCCCCCCATCAGCGCAGCGGACGTTGGCGGAGAGAGAGGGGGTGGGGGTTCATCGGGCGCATTCTACCCTGCCGCCACTCGTGAGCACGCCTCGCAACTCCAAGACGCTGAGTATGGATTACCTATTTTTGCGAGCCGCCCATAGGGTGCTGATATGTGGAAGTCAGGGTTCGGATGTTTAACCGCCGTAACCGCTGGCATGGCCCTCTTTATCTCCATGGTGCTCGTCATCAGCGGCGCAACGCACGCACCGAGTGAAACGACTCCCCAAATTGCCACTGCTTCACCAGCGAGCGTCTCCTTTGATATTGAACTCGGAGACATGTACATCAAGCCAGCCACCATCACTGTGCCGAACGGCGCGAACGTGGTGCTGCACATCACCAATGCTGGCGTCATGCCGCACGACTTCAAGACTGAGGGTGGCGCTGCGACTCCTCTTATCAGCCCTGGCGCATCATCTGATCTCACCGTCGGCCCGATGACTGCGAGCAACGCCGCTTGGTGCACCATCGCTGGCCACAAGCAGGCGGGGATGAACCTTGCGATCGTTGTCACTGGCGGCGCTAATGCTGGCGCGTCAAGCGCCCCCACAGGAGTTGCGGCAGCTGATCCAAACGCCAAGATTGATGCCGCGGCGATGCCAGCTCATGAATGGATTGGACGAAGTCCGATTCTCCCCGCCGCGAGCGGCGGCACGCTTCATGAAGTTGCGTTTGACGCCATGGAGTCAATCATTGAGGTTGCTCCGGGTGTGACGCAAGAGATGTGGACCTTCAACGGCACTGCGCCTGGCCCCGTACTTCGTGGAGAGATTGGCGACACGTTCAGGATTACGCTGACGAACAAGGGGAAGATGGGCCACTCGATTGACTTCCATGCCAGCAAGGTTGCATGGAGTGACGAAATGCGCACAATTCAGCCTGGCGAATCACTCGTTTACGAATTCAAGGCGCAGTTTGCCGGTGCATTCATGTACCACTGTGGAACTGCGCCAGCACTTCACCATATTGGGAACGGAATGTTTGGCGTGATTATCATCAATCCACCAAACCTTCCCGCAGTTGACGAAGAGTTCTTCGTCACGCAATCGGAGCTCTACCTTGGGCCACAAGGTCAACCAGGCGACCTCACCAAAATGGTGAACGAGCAGTGGGATGCGGTGGTCTTCAATGGCTACTTCAACCAGTACAAGTTCAGCCCAATCAAGGTGTTGCCGGGGAAGCGTTACAGGATGTGGGTCTTGAACGACGGCCCGAGCGAGAATTCGGCCTTCCATATTGTTGGCACCATCTTTGACACCGTCTATAAGGAGGGTGCCTATCTACTCCGTCCGAACGCTACCCGTGGCGGGTCGCAGGCGCTCGACCTTCAGCCGTCACAGGGCGGCTTCGTTGAGTTCGCCTTCGCCGAAGACGGCCTCTACCCGTTCGTCACCCATAAGTTCGCCAACGTGGGGAAGGGTGCCCTCGGCTTCTTCGTGGTCGGCAACGCGGACGCAAGCGCCCTCGGCTCTCACTAACCCCCCCTCGCTGGGGAGTGAGGAAGTTCAGTCATTTTGTTAACATCCCGTCATGTTTAACGTCGGCACGTTGGATTGGATGGGGATTCTTGGGGGGCTCACGAGCTTCCTGGTTGTCTTCTATGTGCAGGGGCAGCAGCGCATTATTAAGAGCCGCGGCACACAGCTCAGCACCATCGCATTCGCCGTCCTCGTTGCCTACATCTGGGCGCCCTTCGGCTTCCCGAACTCAGAGTGGGCGCGCACGCCGCTGGGCACCGATGTGGTGCGCATTATTCCCTTCATCCAGTTTGACCCGGCGCTTCTCAAGACGGCGTGGCTCCCGATGCAGATTCTGATTGGCGGGACAACGTACTTCCTCGCCGCGCTCGCCCTTTACGGGGATGCCCGTCGCGCACTTTTTTCGGTGATCGGCATCATGGCGCTCGGACTCGAGGTCAGCCAGGCTGCAGCAAATCTCTTGAGCGGCCTTATTCCGCCATATCGCGTGGATATTCACGACATCTTGACGCGCGCGCTCGGCGCGTTCTTCGCCTTCCTGCTGATGAAGGGGGTGGCGTCGGCCTGGCGCTGGCGCGTTGGCGTCCGTTCGCGTCAGTACGGCATCCGTGGGTTTATTGATAGCGTGGCGCGAAGGATCTAGCGCGAGCTACAGGCCGCCTTCAGCGCACCAACAAATCGCTCGCGGTCTACGCGATACACCACGCGGCAGTTCGGCTCGCGCTTCGTCCCACCGAGATGATCCACCATCGACTGGCCGCGCACGTGTCCTTCGCCGAGCATGATCTCCACGCGCAAGTGCGCTTCGCTCGTGACCATGTCTGGCTCAATCGCCACCGCCATCGCAATAGGATCAGGAAGATCGAAGCCGTCAAGCTTCGTCTCGTTCCTGCAGAACTCGCGCAGCACCTTCTGAATATCTACGCAGAATGCGCCGAGTGGACCGAGCGCACGGATCTCCGCGGCAAGCGAATCAGAGATCACCGCATCCGCTACGGAGACGTCCCAACCAACCATCTCTAGTGGCATCCCTGACTCAAAGACGATCTGCGCCGCCTCTGGGTCAACCCAGAAGTTGAACTCTGCGAGTGGCGTAATGTTGCCAGGGAGCACGCCAGTACCGCCCATCATCACGCAGCGGCGCACCCACGAGGCGAACTTTGGCTCAGCGCGAATCGCGAGCGCAACGTTGGTGAGCGGCCCGAGCGTGACGAGATCCATCGTGCCCGGATTCGCGCGGAAGGCGTTGATCAGCGCCTGCACGCCGTCTGTTGATGTTGGCGTGCGTCCACCGAGCGGAAGGCCAATATCACCCATGCCGTCGCTGCCATGCACGTTCTGCGCAGTGACAAATGAGCGGACGAGCGCGCGATCTGCTCCAGCATGGATCGGCACCTTTGCGCCACAGATCTCCGCCGTGTAGAGCGCAATCTGCGTCGCCTGCGGGAGTGGAACGTTCCCCGCGACCACGGAGATCCCCACCACCTCAATGGCTGGATTCTTGAAGGCCATCACCATCGCCACGGCGTCATCAGAGGCCGTGTCGGTGTCAATCCAGAAGCGTCGCGCGGTTGCCATTGCGCAACGTTAGCGCGGAAGGCGTCGAACTGCCAAGGGTCGTCTTGGAGGGCGTCGGCAAGACCTAGATTGACCAGAGCTTTTGCTATCCTCGCCGCATGTTGCTCATTGTTGACGCCCAGGTGAACCAGTTTGAGCCGCCGATGGCGGTGCATGACGGACCCGTCATTCTTGATCGGCTAAAGCGCCTGGTTGCGCGCGCACGCGCCTGGACGAGATGACGATCGCCGCGCCTTTCTTGTCGGTGCCGCAATCGCACGAAAACATCACCGTTCAATGATCCTTGTTGACCGCAGCGCGGAGGGTTTCTCCAGCCCTTACGGCGACCTGCGAGGAGATCACCCGGATCGGCCATCCCCCGATCGACTATTCAGCGAGGATGTTGCTCGCCGCGAAGGCCGCGGTCCTCTCGTCGCATTTCTTGAGGCAGCACGGCTCATGGAGATTGATGCTGGCGGTTGGTTTCCCGTAAAGTCTGGGGCGGATGGCCTTGTTGAAGCGGGCCAACGATTTGGTGGCGGAATCTATGTCTTGCCTCCAGAGGCAGCGAAGCCAGGCCTCGCAGAGCGACTTCGGGGAATGACACTTGACCAGTTATCAGCACGACTCAAGGCTCCTGTAATCGTCGCCTCGTAGTCACATCGCCTGAAGTCACGAGACGGCAGGCACAGGGTCTACAGCGAACAGGACCTCCGCTACAATCCCCCTCCGGCGCCGATGTAGCTCAGTGGTAGAGCAGCTGTTTCGTAAGCAGATGCCCAGCACGAAAACGGCCCAATCCGTGCGTGAAACAGCTGCTGTTTTGTGCGTGGTCAGTAAGTGGTTAGTAAAGGCGCTGAAGTTGCCCGCCGTTCTTTAGGGTAGTAA
>JBIJDR010000071.1:0-3230 GCA_044343985.1 Candidatus Limnocylindrus sp. | reverse complement strand
AATCGCGCGAACGCCATCTCGATCCGGAACAAGCGCCGTGCTACCGCCAACCGCGAGTGCGTAGATCGACTCGATATCTCGCAGCATGTAATCAATGCAGAGTTCGGCGTGCACAAGGACGTGCCCCGCAGCGGCGAGCTGCGCGCCAATCTCTGGCTTCTTGAAGATGAGGTCAATCGCCGATGCGAGTGCGGCTGGATCGTGGGACGGGACAAGGATGCCGTTCTCGCCATCGGTGATCATCTCCGGAATTCCGCCCACGTTGCTCGCAACCACTGGACGCTCAGCGGCGAGCGCCTCAATGATGGCGATCCCCTGCGCCTCGCGATAGCTCGGCATCACCACCACATCCGCCGCGGCGAGGATGGTGGGGATATCGTCACGCCGGCCGAGGAAGGCAACGCTCTCACAGCAGATCTCGCTGCGTAGGTGTGCGGCGGCGAGGCCTTCCAGCCGATCGCGCTCGGAGCCCTCTCCAACGATCAGGAGCTGGGCCTCTGGGAAGTTGTGGTGCACCAGCGGCCACGCCTCAATGAGCGTGGGGTGGCCCTTCTCTGGCTCCAGGCGGCCAACAGAGACGGCGAGGAGTGCCGTGGCGGGAACGCCGATCTCCTTGCGCGCCGCCTCGCGGCTGATCACCTTGTCGAATCGCTCAAGGTCCACGCCGTTATAGATGCGACTGATACTGGTACTGTCGCGGCTCTCCGCCACGATCTTTCGCACAATCGCGTCGCTCACGGCAATCAGGTGATCAATACGCGGCGTGATCTTCTCAAGGAGTTCCCGATCCTCAGCTGAACGGAATCGACTTGAGTGCACCGTTGAGACCAGCAGCGGCCGCTTCCCAGTACGCGCCTCAACAAGGTCGGCGGCGAGCACCGCTACCACCTCGGCGCGGAACATGTGCGCATGCACCACCTGTGTCTTGAGCGCAATCAAGCGATCAGCAAGTGCCGCTGCGGCGCGGCTGTTCTCTTCGTCTTCAATTACTTCGGTAGCAACACCGAGTCGTTCGAGTCGCTTGATGGTGCTGCCGTGAGAAAGCGAGATCACGCGAACATCGTGACGGCTCAGGTCCATGCGTAACACGGTGTTCACTACGCTCTCCTGCGCACCGCCGTTGGTCCCAGTTGCCAAGAGCTGCACTACGTTGATGCGGCTTCCATCAGGTAGCGGACCGATCGGCTTCCGTGCGGTGCACGGTTCGCTGTGACTGTTATGAATCATGCTGGCACCTGAAGCTGCATCACCTGCGCATCAACCGCGCCACACTCGTACTTATACGCTTCGTTGCCGCGTAAGAAGTCGAGGCGCGGCAGCTTCTCACTGATCGCCATCGTGAGTCCATGGGCAAAGAGCAAGACGCCTGGTGAGAGTGCGCGTGCCGCAATATCGCCACCAGCATTCCAGTAGCGAAGGGCGTTCGCGTCTCGCAAGAAGAGCCCCGCCGCAAACGTGCCGAACTCATCGTTGCGCGCAAGAAGGAGTGTGATCATCCCTGCTGGTGCTGTGCTAAAGATCTCACGCATGAAGCGCTCCTCTGACGCTCCCTTATCTGTTGCAGTGAAGAGTCCGTTTTCTCCCCAGCGCGCGCGGTGCAGCCGAATGAACTCTGGGAGATCGGCGCTTAGATCCTTGCTCGCGCTGATCTGCACGCCGGCCGCCTCCGCGCGACGCAGCTTGCGCCGAATCTCGTGCCGCTCCTTCTTGTCGAGTCGCTCCAGATGCTCATCAAACGTAGTGATCCCAAGGAGATCAATAAATGGCGCCGGCTCTTCAACGCCAAACGTTGCGGTTCTGTTGTTTGCTTTGGCGGCGTCGATGATGGCGCTGATCATGCGCGTGTGCGCGGCGTCTTCGTTTCGTAGTCGCAACAGGTTGAGCGGTGCGTTGGTGCTGATGAGCGCCCCTGCAAGCGCCGCTGCAACGTCATCCGTTCCACTTGTTTCGCCGGATGAGAGTGGCGCAAGCAGCACCGTGGCGTAATCAATATGAAACGTTGCGCCGGAGTAGATCACGCCGTCTGGTCGCTTCATCAGTGGGAGATAGCCGAGCAGTTCGTTGCTCGCTGCATCTCGCGCTGCAAGGCTGACATCCTCCGCCGTGTCGTTGTGTGCGCTCCACCAGGCGGCGTGTACGGCGCGATCTGAGAAGGCGGTTGCGGTAGGGTTCGCCACCAAGAGTCGCTCCCACTCAGCGGCGTTGACCCCAGCAAGCGGGGTCGCGGAGATAGCGATGGTGCGGGCTGGGGTCGGCATGCTCGTATCGTAGGCGCTACATCCGCCGTACGTGCCGTACGCCACGCTTCCCTGATGTGGACGATCAGCCCGAACGTGCAGCGCCTCGTGCTGAGCGCGCTCGCCCCTGTGATCGAACTGCTCGCGCCGCCACGCTGTGGCATCTGTGACTGCGAGGGGGCCCTCCTCTGCCACGCGTGTCGTGATCTGTGGATTCCAGCGCAACCAGAGCCGGTCCCCGCAACTGGCCTGCGCGCCGCCGCCGCACTCGGCCCATACGAGGGCGGCCTTGGGACGGCAATCCGCACCGCAAAGTACGGCGGCGTCCCAGGTCTCGCGCGAGAGCTTGGTGCAGCACTGCGCCCTGTCGTCACACGCGTCATGCGTAACGCGCCGTACCAGGCAACACTCGTCCCGATCCCAACGGACCAGAGCCGTGTGCATGAGCGGGGATTTGACCACGCCCTGCTGATGGCGGAAGCGGCGGGGTTGGCCTGCGGGGCGCCGGTAGCGCAACTGCTCGTACGAACACGTCCCACCGCACCACTCCATGCGGCGCACCGTGACGAGCGCGCCGCAATACTTGACGGCGCCATGGCAACCGCGGAAGCGCTCTCAATCCCACCTGCCGTTGTGCTCATTGATGATGTGCGCACGAGTGGGGCCACGATGCGTGAAGCGGCGCGGGCGTTGCACGCATCAGGCGTCCAGTGGGTGGCAGGCGTGAGCGTGGCCTACGAACGCTAGAAGCGCTTCGCCCCCCTTTGCTATTATTGAGACATGAAGAAGCTCGCCGTTGCCGTTGCCGCCGCCCTGCTCGCCGCTAGTTGCGGTGGTACGGACAAGAACGGCATTCCGAACGCGGAGCCTGTTGGTGGATTTGGAGAGACCGTTGGTGCCGTCTCATGTGACTCTGGCGGCCACGATGCTGCGTATCACATTCATGCACAACTAACGGTGATCCTCCCTAGTGGGGTCACTGCCCAGGTTCCG
>JBIJDR010000070.1:0-3249 GCA_044343985.1 Candidatus Limnocylindrus sp. | reverse complement strand
CCAACTTGTCCATCCACATGCTGCAACAGGCTGCCGCCGCGATGCACATTGAGGAGCTGCATGCCGCGGCAGATGCCAAAGATCGGCAACTGTCGCGCGTCGGCGGCGGCGATCGCCTCCCACTCCAACGTGTCACGCGCCGTGTCCATCTCCACCGCGCCATCGATCGGTTCGTTGTAGCGATCGGGATGGATATCTGCACCGCCGGAGAGGAGCAGCCCCTCCGCGCTGGCGAAGGCGGTGGCACGTTGCGCCGCGGTTGCGTTTGATGAGATCAGGATCGGCAGGCCACCGGCGCGGCGGATGCCGTCGGCGTAGCGGGCGTTGACGAGCGCGACGCGCGCTGGATCAAGATCGGCGTCGTGATCCGCAACGGTGATCAGGATGATCGGCGCGCGCATGATCAGCTCTTGGATGCGGCGAGTGCCTTGAGTGAGGCGAGGAGTCGCTGCACCTCATCTGCGGTGTTGTACGACATCAGTCCCGTGCGCAGCACGCCACCCTTCTCGGTGAGGCCGAGGGCGTCAATGGCGTTCGGCGCGTAGAAGTCGCCGCTCCAGACCTGAATGCCGTCGTTACCAAGATGCTCCGCCGCTTCGTCTGGCGTGGCGAAGTCCATCGTGAACGAGACGATTGAGGTGCGCTCGTTCAGTCGCGCTCGATCAGTGATGCCGCGCACCTGCACGCCGCTGATCTGGTCGACACCATCAAGGAGGAGGCGCACGAGCTCGGTCTCGTAGCGCGTGATCGCCTTGAGCCCGGCGCGAAGCTGGCCGCGGCGACCGCTGAGTGGCGCCTGATCTCCAGGGTCGCCGAACTCGGCGCCGATCCAGGCGATGTGGTTGATCGCCGCCGTCACGCCCGCCATCGCTTCAAAGGCGGGCGTCCCGGTCTCCCAGAGATCGTGTGCGGGGCGCACCTTATAGCGACCGAAGCGCTCCAGGAGCGGCAGCTTCCCGTAGAGGAGACCAGCGTGCGGGCCGTAGAACTTATACGGCGAGCAGAGGAGGAAGTCGGTGTCGAGCGCCTGCACATCAACGGGGTAGTGCGGCGCGCTGCAGACAGCATCAAGGACGGTCAGCGCGCCAACCGCGTGTGCTGCCTCCACGATGCTCTTCGTTGGATTGATCGTGCCGAGCGCGTTGGAGGACATCCCGGTCGCCACGATCTTGGTGCGCGGACCAAGGAGCGACGCGTAGTGCTCCATGTCGAGCGTCCCGTCGGCCGCGTTGAGGCGGATCGTCTTTAAGACAAGCCCGTGATCTTCGGCGAGGAGGCGCCACGGGCTGTAGTTCGCGTCGTGATCTAGCTGCGTGACAATCACCTCATCGCCAGCCTTGAGCTCGCGCGCGAGGGAGCGCGAGAGTTGGAAGTTGAGCGTGGACATGTTTGCACCGAACTTGACGCTCTCCTTTGGTGCGTTGAGGAGATCCTCAGCGGCGCGGTGCGCCGCATCTTCACCTTCACCCTGCGCGCGTGAGGTGCTGAAGAGGCCACCGTTATTCGCATTGGCGCGCAGGAAGAAGTCGGCATACGCGTCAATCACCGCCTGTGGCACCTGCGTCCCAGCGGGCCCGTCCAAGAAGGCGATCGGGCGACCGTCGGGGAGGGTGTTGGCGAGGGATGGGAATCGCGCGCGAATCGCGGCAACGTCATATGGCTTCATGGGCGCATCGTAGTCGCCCTGCGGCGTGCGCGGACGACGACGCTCACAACGAAGGCAATCAGCGCCCCTACGGCAAACGGGAGGGCGAGTGCGCTGATCAGCCCCGCCAGTCCGCCAGGCCCAGTCGCAACGCCACCGTTGCGCGCATCTCCCGACTCGCCACTTGCCGCTGTCGGGTCTGGCGCGGGACTCGGTGACAGCGCGGTACCCGCTCCGCTCGTCGCCTCGCTCAGCAGCGCGGCGCTACCGATAAGAAGAAGGAGTAGGCCCGCGATCAGTAGGAGGAGCGTGAGTAGGCCAGCGGCGAGACTCGCTCGTTGACCACTCCCCAAGATGCGGAGCGCCTCACGTCGATCGAGTGTGGTGAGGACGAGCGGCTGTCCAGCGCCGCCTGCGGTGAGTGCGCCGCCACGCAGCAGACCCGCGGCGGTGCCGCGATCGAGGGTGCTGATCTGCTCCAGGATCACGCGCGCACCGGTCGTTGGTGCAGCGCTGGCGAGTTGCGCCACGAGCGCCGCACTCTCAGGGTTCTGGTAGTCGCGATGCGCTGCGGCGAGCTCCGCCACGCTTCCATCCCACTGCCGTTCAATGACGACGAGTCCATCGCCAAGTTGCGCCGCATCAATAGTGAGCGAGTGATCGCCATCACTGATCACAAACGGCACGCTGCGGACCACGCGCTCAACCTCGCGCCATGTAGCGCCATCGGCAATCAGGACGCGTTCACGTCGGTAGACGAGCGGTCGGTGGCTCTCATCTTCGAAGGCCTCAGCGGCGTCAATGTTGCCGCTCACCGCAAGGTAGTGTCCATCGCCAACGAGGAGCGCCTCGCGCGGTGAGACGGGCGCAACGCCCGCCATCAGACGTGCCGCGCGCGTGCGTGTGCCACCACGGCGACTACTCCAGATAGAGAGCGCGATGAGAAGCGCACCGCTAGCAAGCAGCAGCACGCCGTTCATCGGAGTGCTCGTTTCATTTCAGCGCCCGTCCAGTTGCAGGATCAATCGATTGCGTTGCGCCTGAGATGCTGGTGAGGATCAGCTGCCCGCCGAGTAGTTCAGCGGCGCCAACAACGTCGGTGTGGGCTAAGCGCCAGCGCACCTCGCCATCGGCGCGAATCGCCCACGTCTCCACCTCGCTCTGCACAATGACGTGCTCGAGTCGCGGCGATGCCATCAGCGCCACTACGGGTGTGCCGGTCTGGTGCAACCAGGTCATCTCTCCGCTACGCGATGCAAAGGCGTAGACGGTGAAGCCGTAGCCCACAACAAAGAGTGCCCCTTCGTCCCAGTGAATGGCGCGCGGCTCGTCATAGATGACGGAGGCGAGACGCACCGCCCATGCGCCGCCCGGATGCTCAATACGCATCTCCATGCGGCAGAGTCGATTCGGATCCTCTTCGGCACCAGCGCCGAGTGCGCCGTGATCCACCAGCGATGCACCAGCTTCGGAGAGGGCGAAGACGGCGGTCGCCTGACCGCTGCTCCCCCAGGTTGCGCGCACGCGCAGGCCACCAGGGAAACTCGTGATCAGGCTGCGCGGCTCTGCGGCGCCTGAGGGGATCGGGGCGGCGGCACGCTCGG
>JBIJDR010000006.1:0-37133 GCA_044343985.1 Candidatus Limnocylindrus sp. | reverse complement strand
GTACCAGACCGCATCAACAGCACCGCTCTCGTCTGCAAGGGTTGCGATCGTGCGTTGTACCCCACGTCGCCAGGTCTTCTCCACGCGCAGGTCAACCACTCGCGCACGAATCGTTGCGGGGGCTCCCGCGGTGAGTTCCGCAACTGGCGTGATCGCACGACGGTCTTCGTATCGGCGTGGCAGATAGAGGAGCAGTTCAGCGACGCTGGTGACACCTAAACGAGCGAGTCCGCGGAGGAGGCTTGCCCCGCCCGGCAGGTTGAGCCCCTTGAGCGGCAGGCCGCTCGGATCGTCGCTCACTCCAGGCTCACGAGTACCCGCTCAATTGGCTGCTCACCGCGTGCCAGCTCCACCTCAACGCCGCTGATCGCACTCCGTGCTGCAACCGCCATCCGCTCCCCAGCCGCCTGGTCAACATCCGCGCCGAGATAGAGGGTGAGCAGTTCAGCCTGCTCTCCACTCAGCGCCTTCGTTAGCGCCTCAAGATCATCTCCCCCTGTAGCAATGATGCCGTCAACTGGATCGAGCGCCATCACCTCGCCTGAACGCACGCTCACCCCTTTCACCACGGCGTCGCGGACCGCCTCAACGATGCGGAAGGTGCGTGCCGTTGTCCGCGCACTCTCAAATCGCTTCGCCGCCTCATCAGCGGGGAGTGACGGGTCCCATGTCAGGAGCGCCGCAATCCCCTCTGCGGCGTTGCGAGTAGGAACAACGGTCACGTTCGCCGCAACCAGATCCGCCGCCTGACGGGCGGCAAGGACGACGTTGCTGTTATTCGGAAGGACGATCACATCCTTTTTCCCTGTTGCGCTGATCGCAGCGGCGATCTCTGCCGCAGAGGGGTTCTCCGTCTGACCGCCATGAACGATCTGCGCGGCGCCAGCAGACTGCATGATCTTTGCCAGTCCGCGACCCGCTGCCACCGCAACAACCGCCGTCCCCTGCTGAAGCGGCGTCGGTGCGGCCGCTGATGATGCGCCGACCTTGGTTGAGAGATCGGTGAAGGCCCCATGCCCAGTTGCGCGCTCTGCACTCTGTTGATCCAAGTTTTCAATCGTCACGCCGCGAACCTCTCCGTGAGCGATTCCGTACGCAAGGATCAGATCTGGTTGCAGGTTGTGGACGTGCACCTTGCAGGTCTTGGCATCGCCAGCAACGAGGACGCTCTCGCCGAGACCCTCAAGGTCGGCACGAATCTTCACAAGGTCGAGCGGCGCGTCGCTCGCGTGCAGAATGTAGACGGTCTCATAGCCATATTCGCTCGACTCGCTAGTACCTGGCGCACTCCCTACATGCGGCGTCGCAACTGGCGTTGCTACCTTGATGCGCGCGTCGCCGTCATCACCAGTGGCAGACGGCACAACAAATGGAACGTCGGCGATCCCCTCAAGGATGAGCTGGAGTCCAGCGCCACCAGAGTCAACAACGCCCGCCTCTCGCAAAACCGCAAGCAGGGTTGGCGTCTTATCAACGGAGACGCGCGCCGACTCTGCGATCTTCAAAAGGAATGGGCGCAGTTCGGTGGCGCTTTCAATATCGGCGAGCGCGCTCGCCGCCACCTCACGTGCAACAGTGAGGATCGTTCCTTCGGTTGGCGTGGCAACGGCGCTGTAGGCGTGCAAGACGCCGATCGATAGGGCGTTCGCAATCTCTGATGCGCGCGCACGCTTACGGCCACGGACCGCCTGCGGAAGACCGCGCAGAATCTGCGAGAGAAGGACGCCAGAGTTGCCTCGCGCGCCGAGGAGCGCGCCGCGCGCGACCGCTTCGCTCACCTGATCAATCGCGGTGACCCCCGCGGCGAGGGTCGCCTCACCCTCAGCGATTGCCGCCTTCAGGGTGGCGAGCATGTTCGTTCCGGTGTCGCCGTCAGGGACTGGGAAGACGTTGAGTGCGTTCACCTCTGCAACGCGCGACTCAAGCCGCTCAGCCCCCGAGCGGAGGGCGGCCATCAGCTCAACCCCATCCCAGCTCTTCCTGCTCATCGGGCCAGCCTCATGCTTGGGTCAGCACGGCTTCTGGGGCGCACGAACCAGAGGGCCTCCCCTCCGTTGCGTAGGCGTCACCACTCACCATTCCGACCTCCCTCAGCCTCCTTGGCCAGCCTCTCGTCGTTCCTGCTACGATACGGCACGATTGGCGGCGCGTCCCTAGCGGACGCCCAACTGACAGCAAGGAGAGCATATGGCCCGCTTCTGCGTCCTCTGCGGCAAGGATTCGATCTCTGGGTTTAACCCCCAGTCGGTCGGGATGAACCGCGTCCGTGCACACCGACGCTTCCGCGCCAACCTGCAGCCCACGATGGTGCTCTCCGGCGGGACGACCAAGCGCGTGCTCGTCTGCACCTCCTGCCGCCGAACGGCAACCAAGGGCGCCTAAGCCGCTCTCCGCTACGCCTTCGGGCGGAGCGACGTAACCGCCGCCCCCATCTCTGCCGCGCCAAATAGCGCCGTCCCCGCAACTAGCACGTCGGCACCCCGCTTCACCGCGTCCGCAGCAGTGCCAGCCTTAATCCCGCCATCAACATGAATCGGTCGCGCCGCTCCTAAGAGGAGACGGAGGGCTGGAATGCGCGCCGCAGCCTCAGGCTGATATGACTGGCCGCCGAAGCCAGACTTCACCGTCATCAACAGCGCAAAGTCGAGCTGCCCCGCAAAGGCGGAGAGCGCGTCCACTGGCGTTCCAGGATCTGCGGCAAGACCGGCGAGCGCGCCAGCGCTACGGATCGACTCAAGGGTTGCGGCGTGACGCTCTGGCGCCTCCACATGAATTGCAACCGTCTGGCAGCCAGCCGCCGCATATCGCGGCGCCCATGTTGATGGGTTGCTGATCATCAGGTGCGCATCAAACGGCAGCTTGGTTGCGCCACGAAGCGCCTCAACGGTTGCCAGACCGAAGGTGAGGTTCGGCACGAAGTGGCCATCCATGATGTCCAGGTGGATACGATCGACTCCGGCGCGCTCCGCCTCTTGCACCGCCTCGCGCAGCGCCCCGAGATCCGCGTTCAGGATGCTTGCCGCGATCTGCACGCCGCTCATGGAGCGTCCCCTCCGCCGAGTGGATCGGACGGTGCGAGCGGCCCTGATGGGGCGAGTGGTGTAGGTGAACGGCGTCCCTGCAGTGCTGCGGCACTCGCAACAACAAGAAGTTCGCGACGGCGTGCCACAGCGGCTGGTGCCGGTGCGCCAGCACGCTCGGCGGCGAGTTGTCCGCAGGCGGCGCCCGCCTCGCGTCCACGATTCCTTCGCACGGTGACCGAGAGGCCAGATGCGCGAAGCTGCTCGGCGATCTCTTCAATCCGCTGCGCGCTGCTCTCCTGCCATGGGGTGTGCGCAACGCTATTCATGGGGATGAGATTGACGTGCGAATCGCTACCGCGCAGCACCTGTACGAGCGCCGCCGCATCATCTGGGCGATCGTTAATCCCATCAATCATCGTCACCTCAAAGGTGGTTCGACGTCCCGTTGTCCGTGCATGTGCAGCGGCGGCCGCCACCACCTCCTCTACCGGCCACTTCCGGTTTAGTGGGACAAGAAGATCGCGCAACGGATTGCGCGCGGCGTGAAGTGAGACCGCAAGGGTCACCTGTGGTCGCACCTGAGCGAGTCGGTTGATCCCTGGAACCACACCACTCGTAGAGACGACGATGCGTCGCTGTCCAATCCCGCCACGGAGTGGATCGGTCAGGCCGTCAATGGATGCAAGGACGGGATCAAGGTTCTGCAGTGGCTCCCCCATCCCCATGAAGACGACATTCGTCAGCTCTCGACCCTCGCCACGAAGGATCTGCCGAGCGAGTCGCACCTGGTCTTGAATCTCGCCGGCGGTGAGGTTGCGGGTGAAGCCGAGTTCGCCAGTGGCGCAGAAGGGGCAGCCAACCGCACAGCCCGCCTGGCTCGAGACACAGATGGTTGCGCGCTCGCCGCGCCCACGTCGTGGATCTGGCGGGTAGCGCATCAGCACCGCCTCCACCTTCGCGCCGCCGCTCAGTGTGATCAGTAGCTTGGTGGTGGCGCCGTCTTCCACGTCCTCGCGCTCAACCGTCTCCGTTGAGTAGAAGCGTGCCACCGCGGCGAGCGTCTCCTGCGCCCGCTTACTTAGCGTCGTGACGCCAGCCCATGTGGTCGCATCTGATCGCCAGACCGCATCAAGGATCTGCGCCGATCGATACTTCTCCAGCCCGAGCTCGGCGACGAGTGCCGTGACTCCAGCGAGATCAAGATCGCTGATCGCTGGCAGGGGGGACTTCGTCTCGCTCATGCGCTGATTCTCGCATGCGGAGCGAGCAGCTCAGGCCGACCACGAACGAGCTCCCCGCCACCCATGCGCCTGCCACCTGTTGGTGTCACCTGGAGGAGCGGGAGTGCGCCGTCCTGGAGGCCGAGCATGAGGGTCCCCTCATGAAGGACGAAGTGGCCAGCATCTACCTGAACGTCACGCCGCGGCTCTCCAACCTCATCCAGGATCAGCCGCTCGAGTGTCGGTGCGACGCTGACCCAGACCCCTGGCCAGGGACGATACGCGCGCCAGGCGCGATACGCATCATCAGCGGTGAAGGTTGAATCTACTAAGCCGTCTGCACGGGTGAGTCGCTTGGTCAACGAAACGCCATCAGGCGACTGCGGCGTTGGATCTAGTTCACCTTTGAGATGCCGCTTGATTGTTGCAACGATCTCTTCACTCGCGAGCTCCGCGAGACGCACTTCCAGCGCAGGGCTCTGCTCGTCTCCCTTCAGCGCGTAGCGCTGCACGCTGAGGAGCGGGCCAGTATCAAGCCCCACATCCATCAGGATGGTGCAGACACCCGTCTCGCGGTCTCCTGAAAGGATCGTGGCAGGGATTGGACTCGCCCCGCGGAACTTTGGCAACAGCGACGGGTGCAGATTCAAGATGCCGCCTGGGAGCGCGTCAATGAGTGTGCCGGGAACGATCTGTCCAAAATCTGCAAGGAGCCCGACCGCTGCGCCGAGTTGGATCAGCGTCTCGAGTGTTGCCGCATCCCGCAGTCGACCAGTTTCGAGAAGGTCAAGCCCCTCCCCCCTCGCCCACTCGGCTACCGGTGTTGATTGTGGTTCGCCGCTCCGTCCGGCAGCGCGCGGGGCGGCGCTGACAACGGCGACGATGTCGAAGTTCGGATCGGCGTGGACGGCGTTGAAGGCGGGTAGCGCAAACGCGCCACTCCCGATCAGCAGGATCTTGATCTCAGTGACTGTGGGCCCCCGCAACGCGCGCCGCACGCTTCCGCCTCTTCGCCGCTGGGCTCTCTGGATCCTCATCAGCCTCTTCATCGTCGTTCACCGCAATGAGTTCATCGAGCGAATCGAGATAGTCGATGTAGAGCTTCCCCTTCAGGTGATCCAACTCGTGCTGTACGGCACGTGCAAGGAAGCCGTGCTCGCTGAACTTGTACTGACGCCCGTGACGATCCTGCGCCTCCACCCAGACACGTTCACGGCGGCTGATATCAGCAACGTAGCCAGGAATTGAGAGGCAGCCCTCAAGGTCGGTGATGTCGCCCTTGTCGCGCACGATGCGCGGGTTGACCAGCTCGTAGGTGCGCCCCTTCGCCTCTACAACCGCCACGTTGAGCGGCTCGCCAAGTTGCGGGGCGGCAAGACCGACGCCAGGCGCCGCGCGCATGGTGTGGACGAGGTCTTCAATCAGGCTATGCAGCAACTTTCCGAAGCTCTCCACCGGCTGTCCAGGCATGCGGAGGCGCGGATCGCCCAGAAGCAGGATCGGCTTGACACTCATGCCAAGATTCTAGCAAGTGCGAGCAGCTGCTTCGCGATGTGCGCCTCCGAGCGCGCTAGAGGAGCGTCTCCGGGTCGAGGTCCACGCTGATATCGCGCCCAGCCACTGCATGGACCAGCGGGAGGGGGTCGGCGACGCGAACGATGACATTTTCGCGCCAGCGGCCCGCACGCTTTGGGACCCATGCAGGGATCGGACCGAGGAGGCGCGCCCCATCTGCTGCGCTGATCAACGTGCGGAGCTGGTCCGCCACCGCCACTGCACGCGCATGGGTTCCTCCCGCAGTGGTTCCTGAGACGGTGATCTTCGCCGTGCGCAAGAAGGGGGCGCCGCCCGCACTCTGACGCAACAGAATCTCTCGCCGTCGCCATGCGTCCACTGCACCACCACGTGCAAGCTCAACCGCCGCGACGATCGCCGGGTCCTCCGGTCGATAGCTCTGCACCCAGGCACTCCCCGCCGTTGTACCGCGCCCGAGCCTTCCTGTTGCCTGCACGATGAGTGAGACGACGCGTTCCGCCGCCCGCTCATCAGGGAGGAGGAGTCCAGTGTCCGCAGAGACAACGCCAACGAGCGCGAGGCGCGGAAGGTCGAGCGCCTTAGCCGCAAGTGCCGTGCCGATGAGCAGCTGCGTGCGGCCACTACGGAATGCGTCGAGGATTCGGTCCCCCGCGCCGATCGCCGCGGCGGCATCCGCATCGAGGCGATCCACAACGACCTCAGGGAGGAGACGCTTCACGTCAGCCTCGAGCCGCTCGGTTCCACCACCGATTGCACGAATCCGCGCACTCTGACAGGAAGGGCAACGCGTCAGCGGCTCAGCAACAAGGCCACAGCCGTGGCAGCGCAGCAGTGAACCGGCGCTATGGAGCACCAGCGGTCGTTCGCACGATGGGCAGGACTGCGCAGCGCCACAATCTCTGCAGAGGAGCGCCGACGCAAGACCACGACGATTGATGATCAGGAGTGCTTGCTCTCCATCACTCCAGCGCAGGCCCTCCAGGGCGGCGAGGAGTGGCCGGCTGATCATCGACTTCCAGCCCTCTTCCAACTCGCGGCGCATATCAACCACTGCAATCTGCGGCGCTACCGTGCGCCCCTCAAGGGTGATGCGACGCCATTTGAGCAGATCGGCGCGTGCGAGCGTCTCAATCGCTGGAGTGGCGCTGATGAGGATCACTGGCGCCTTCGCCGCCTCACCGAGCATAAGGGCAGCATCACGTGCATGAATGCGCGGCATCCGCTCTGACTTATAGGCCGACTCATGCTCCTCATCAACAACGATCAGCCCCACTTCATGGCTCAGTGCACCGATCGCCGTTCGCGTGCCAGCAACGAGATGTGGTCCTGGCAGCACGAGTCGCGCGTGCGCATCAAGCCGCTCACCCTGGCTCGCTCCGGCATGGATCAGTTCCGCATCAACCCCCGTTGCGGCGAAGAGCGCATCAGATGCAACTGCAACCTGCGTTGTCTCTGGGACGAGCCAGAGTACCGATCGCCCAGCCTTCAGGGTGCGCGCCACGATCTCTGCCGCTACACGACTCTTGCCAGATCCTGGTGGCCCATCAAGCAGCGTCACCCCTGCGCCAAGATCTGCGCTCAGGAGTAACTCCTGTCTCTTACTCCACACCGGCGCACCCGCCTTGTACTGTGCGTCGCTCGTTCGCCGATCTGCATGACGCCGTTGACGTCGACGCAGTTCGACGCCTACCAGACCCAGCGCCTCAAGTCGTCGCACCGCACTCAGACCGCCAGGGAGATCCGCAGCTCGCACAAAAGGTTCCTCTGTCACAGCCGCAGCCTCAAGGCGAGCGAGGAGTTCCAGTTGACGGGCACCGCGTGGTGCAGGTTGCGCGGCTGCCGTAGCCGAGCGCTCTTGCAACGGGACGAGGCGCGCATACGCCTCCTGAATCACGCGCCCGCTGACTGCGCTCAGCTGCCATCTCCGTTCAGTTCGGCCTTCACGCTCCCCTGTTCGCAGCAGCGTGAGCAGTGCGGTGCGAGCGCGACCGCGTGCGCCGCTCAGCCGATCAACTGGAGACCACTCTGCTGTGATGCCAGCGCGACGCTCAGCCTCACTCGGTTCACCAACGAAGCGCACCACCGCCTCAACCTTGTCGAGAAGTCCTGGTGGCAGCAGCGAGCGGAGGGTGAGGCCTGGCGGCGCACACCAGTGCTCTGCAGCGCGGAGTGCCAACTGCATGCCGAGCGGACCGATCAGGACACTCTCGCCGAGTCTCGCCTCAACACGTTTGAGCTGGAAGCCGTCTGGTGCGACGTAGTCGCCAGCGGCTCCTACAACGATGCCAACGGCGCGTCGGCTACCGAACGGCACAACCACACCATCACCAACAACGAGCGTGTCGCGCTCTGGCGGGAGGTAGTCGTAGAGTCGTTCGCCTTGCGCGCCAGGGAGGTCAACGGCAACGCGAACCGTTGCGGACGAACCGACGCGCTGATTAGCTTGGGGCGTTTTGGCCCCGCTCACACCGTGATCCGGCGCTCCGGATGCTTGGCGCGTACAGCAAGGACGATCTTCTCGACCTGCGCCGCCGCCTCTTCCGGGTAGCCAGTCTCATTCAGGACGAGATAGTCGTACTCCTTCGCGCGATCCATCTCCACAATGGCGCTCTTCGCGCGCGTCACGAGCTCCTCCGCCGTCTCTGTCCCGCGCCCAGCGAGCCGAACGGCGAGTGCCTCCGCTGACGGAGGCGCGATGAAGATCAGGATCGCCTCTGGGATTGCGGCACGGACGCTCCGCGCCCCCTGGACATCGATCTTCAGGATTGCATCCTGGCCACGCTCAAGCGCATCGCGCACCTCACTGCGCGGCGTCCCATACGAGCGGCCGTGGACCGAAGCGGACTCAAGGAGCCCTGAGGCGGCGTTCAGTGCCGCGAAGGTTTCATCCGTATGGAAGTGATAGTGGACACCGTTCATTTCACCAGCGCGTGGCTCACGAGTGGTGCAGGTGACAACATAATGGAAGGTTTGTCCGATCGGACGACGGCGCAACTCATTGATGATGGTGTCTTTCCCTACGCCGCTCGGCCCAGAGATCACGATCACCTGCGTTCCCGCTGCACCTTCACGTCGCTGGCCTGGCATCAGCCCTCCGATCTCTCTCCGTGCAACCGTAGCGTATCAAGTGGGAGTTGCAGATCGGGTGGGAGTGGCGCCTCTAAGCGCATCAGCCGCCCATCACGTGGATGCGTGAAGGCAATCCTCCAGGCGTGCAGGAAGAGGCGCGTCGTCCCCTCGGGTCCGCGTCGACTCGTCCCGCTGCCGTAGGTGGGGTCGCCAGCAATCGGATGCCCAATCTCCGTTAAGTGGACGCGAATCTGATGGGTTCGCCCAGTGATGAGATCCACCTCAAGGAGCGTCCAGCCGGCGAAGCGCTCCTTCACGCGATACCCCGTGGTTGAGGCGCGACCACCAGCGACGACCGCCATCCGCTTCCGCTCTGAAGGGTCGCGCCCAATCGGTGCCTCAATGCGCCCAACCTCAGCGGCAACGGGGCCCTGTACGAGCGTGATGTACGTCTTCTTCACGCGGCGTGCCTTGAGCTGCGCCATCAGGCTCGACTGTGCGAGGTCACCCTTCGCAACAACCAAGAGCCCAGAGGTGTCCTTGTCGAGCCGATGCACAAGGCCGGGACGTGCGACACCAGCGATGCCAGGAAGATCTTCCACGTGGTGCAGGAGCGCATTGACTAGGGTCCCTGTGGCATGACCAGGCGCCGGGTGCACCACAAGGCCGGCTGGCTTATCCACCACCAGGATGTCTTCATCTTCATAGACCACGCTGATCGGAATCGCCTCGGCCAGTAGTTCTGTGTCCGCAGCTGGCGGGATGGAGAGGTGTAGCGTGCCACCCGGCACGAGCGAGCTGCTGGCACGCACCACAAGACCGTTCATCGTCAGCCGACCTTCACTAATCAGTCGCTGAACAAACGAACGCGAGAGGCCACAACGATCGGCAACAAACCGGTCGACGCGCTGACGCGCCGCCTCAGGTGGGATCGGCAGGTCAATCTCGCGCGGATCACTCATGGTGCGGCACGGGTTGATTCGCACGCCCAGCAAAGAGTGTTTGAACGAGCAGGAGGAGGATGCCGAGCGAGATCGCCATATCAGCAACGTTGAAGGTCCAGAATCGTGTAGCGCCTAGGCCAAGATCAATGAAGTCGAACACGAACCCGTTCACGAGCCGATCAAAAAGGTTACCGATCGCGCCGCCAACCAGGAGCCCTGTTGTCAGCGTCAAGAGCGATGGGCGGCTCCCTCCTTCACGTTCGTGAAGAAGGGCGAGCAGAAGAATCACGCCGATACTGAGGAGGGCAAGGAGTGGCGCGCTCCCCTGAAAGAGTCCGAAGAGACCACCTCGATTCTCGCTCCGAATCAGGCGCACTGAGCTGCCCAACAGTTCAATAGGTGTACCTGTGGTGAGCAGGCTCGCGACCCACTCTTTGCTGATTCGATCAACAGCGAGAACCGCGAGCGCAGTGAGTCCGAATGCTGCCCGTCTCATTCGGTGACACTTCGGATGGCGAGCGTGGCCTCACCCGCCGAGAGTGAGACGCTTCCGCGCTGCCACTCTTCGCCAACCGGGTCGCGGTCAACTTCTTGGATGTTCTGGGCGCCAACAGCGGCGGCGATTGCCGCTGAGTGCGTCGCGAGTGGAGCCTTTGCGCCAGTAGCCTGCAGCTCAATGCGATCCTCACGCCGAAGGCCAGCCAGTTTCCGCAGATCCTGCACGGCGCGCATCAGCTCGCGCGCGTCGCCCTCGCTGATCAGTTCAGGAGTGAGCGCCGTGTCTAACTCCACGACGAGTCCGTCATCCTCAGCGACATGCTGCCCTTCACGCGGCACCGCCTGCACCTCAATCTCATCGGCGGCAAGGTCAACGCCAGCAATCCGCACCGCACCGCTGGCAAGGAACTCTACGGCACCGTCGCGTGCCGCCTGCATCACCGCCTGAGTGGATCCTCCGAGCCGCTTCCCCACCTTCGGCAGGAGCACCTTGACGCGGCGCTCAAAGAGTCCTGATGCATCGCCGACTGCCTCCACGCTCTTTACGTTGAGTTCGTCAGCCAAGATCTCGCGAAGTTCTGCCTCGTCGTTACCGCTGACCCCAAGGACGACACGCGCCCGAGCGAGCGGCTGACGCGTGCGGATGTTCGCTGCGCTACGAACGGATCGGCCAAGCTCTGAGGCGCGGATGATGCGATCCATTGATGATTCGAGCGCCTCATCTCGCCACGGCGCGCTCTCAGCGCTCGGCCAGTGCAGCAGGTGAATGCTCCCCGGCGCCTCCCCCGCGCGAATCGCCGCAGCGAGCGGACGTTCAGCGCTGCCAACAACCTGAGAGGCCGCTGTCGCGTCGGCGAGTCCTGCACTCGCAAGGTTGCGGTAGATCGCGTCGGTCAGAAAGGGGGCGATCGGCGCGGCGACACGTAGCAGCGTCAGCAGCGCCTGGTGCAGCGTGTCAAATGCGGCATCACGATCGGCGATCGGTGCATCGGGGGCAAACCGCTCTCTGGTGCGGCGGAGATACCAGGTTGAGAGCTCATCAATCCCCTGCTCAAGGCGTCGCACCGCGCTGTAGGCGTCGTACGCGGTGAACGAGCGCTCAGCTGAAGCGGCGAGCTCCGCTGAGCGACTGAGGATCCAGCGATCCATCACGCTTCGACCCTTCACCGTTGCGCTGCTCCCCTTCGGCGTCCAGCCGGCGGAGGCGGCCTGCCCAACCAGGAAGGCGTAAACGTTCCATAGGACGAGGAGTCGACGGCGCGTCTCATCCGCCGCCTCCCAACCGAAGTGCACGTTCTCCTCTGGTCGTGATCCAACAAAGAGCCAGCGCATTACGTCGGCCCCCATGCGGTCTGCCGCCTCATCGAACTCGATCGAATTCCCCCAGCTCTTATGCATCGCTCGCCCATCGGCACCGACTACAAGGCCGTAGCCGAAGACCGTCTTCGTTGGTTCGCTCGAGGCCATCACCGTGGACATGGCGAGGAGCGAGTAGAACCAGTTACGGAACTGGCCGGGGAAGCTCTCCGTGATGAAGTCGGCGGGGAACCAGCGCTTCCAGTACTCAGGATCCTCGCGGTAGCGCATCGTGGAGAAGGAGACGATCCCCGCGTCAAGCCACGGATTCCCTACGTCAGGAACACGCGTCACCTTCGCCCCGCACCCGCTGCAGTCGATCTGTACTTCGTCAATGTATGGACGGTGCGCCGTATGCCCCTCAAGCGCGGCTGCGCCAGCGGTTGCGCGGCCCTCGAGATCCTTGCGCGAGCTAAGCACCTCAACCTTGCCGCACGCGGTGCATTCGTAGATCGGAAGGGCGAGACCCCAGTAGCGCTTCTTGGAGATCATCCAGTCGCTCATGTTGCGTAGCCAGTCGAGCTCGCGTTCGTAACCAAACTCTGGGAGCCAGGTGATGCGATCAACCACCGCCATGATCTGGTATCTCAGGCTCGCGTCAACCTCCGCCTTGGCCAACTGATCGCGCGGCTTCTCGTAGAGCGGCCCCATGCTGATGAACCACTCATCAACGAGCCGGAAGACGAGCGGCGTTGCGCAGCGCCAGCAGTGTGGGTATCGGTGCGTGATCTTCTCGCGGCGCAGCAGGCTCTTTGCGGCGGTGAGGTGCGTAAAGACGTCCTCCGTCACCTCATGCCACTCGCGACCACTCAGGTTGCCAAAGCCGTCAAGGTAGACACCGGACTCGTCAATCGGTGCGATCGCGGGGAGCCCTTCGGCGACGCCGAGCTTATGGTCGTCACTCCCGCATCCGGGCGCAATGTGCACGATGCAGGTCCCCTCTTCAGAGCCAACCTCGTCCCATGCGATCACGCGGTGTGCCGCTCCGTCTGGGCCGAGTGCCTCGCTGACCGCTGGCAGTGCATCAAATGGCGCGCGGTACTTCCACCCGATCAGTTCTGATCCCTTCCGTGTCTCAAGCAGCTTCGCGCGCGGAGCGCCGCCACCGAGTGCTGCGGCGCGACGCGAAGCGCCAATCCAGAGCTTGCGGCCGTCAAACTCTACAAGTTCGTAGTCGAGCGAGGGCTGGACTGCGGCGGCAACATTCGCCGCAACGGTCCACGGTGTTGTGGTCCATGCAATGAGCTCTTCGCCTGGACGATCCACAAGTGCCAGGCCGAAATAGAGCGACTGGTCCTCACGGTCCGCATACCCCTCGGTCATTTCGTGCTGGCTAATGCCTGTGCCGCAACGGGCGCACCACGGCATGCTGTCGCTCCCCTTGTAGAGCCAGCCACGCTCATGACACTTTGCAAGGAAGGTCCAGATCAGATCGTTATTCTCATCAGAGAAGGTGAAGTACGATCCGCCAACCTCTGGCGTGCCGAGCCGTCCGATCAGCTGCTCTGCTGGGCCGCTGACTGGGCCGTTCGCCCCGCTGATCGTGACCGGCGTCGCTGGATCCTTTGCGAGCGCGTCGCGCAACTTCAGCAGGTCGGCAGGATCGTTCCAGTCCATCCACATGCCGAGTCGAATCGACTGCTCCGTCTGCCGCGCTGCATAGGTGAGGACGCGCTGCTTGCAGAGGCTGATGAATTCGGCGAGTCCCTGCTCCTCAATCTGGCGCTTGGAGGTGTAGCCGAGTTCGCGCTCGACGTTCACCTCAACCCAGAGTCCCTGACAATCGAACCCCTGCTGCCAGCGCAACTCGTGGCCGAGCGATGCACGGAATCGCTGGAAGAGATCCTTGTACGTGCGCCCCCACGCGTGGTGGACGCCCATCGGATTGTTCGCGGTAATTGGACCATCAAGGAACGACCAGGCGGGACCGCCCGTTGTCTGTGCGCGCAGACGCTCAAAGACGCCCTCCTCCTGCCAGCGGCGGAGCGCCTCGTGCTCAATGCTGATGAGATCTGGACGGGCATCCACAGGGTTGAACATGCTACGGAGCGTGCCACGCGCGTCCCTGCATGGCAAACGGAGCAGCGACTCTTCCCCCGCCGAGGCGCTATCGTGCTGGTGTGAGCAGTACGACGGTCTCCCCTCGCTTCTCCGCCTTCACCGCCGCCCTCCTCTCCGCCCTCGTCCCTGGGCTCGGCCAGGCCTATCAGCGCCGCTGGCGCGCCGCCCTCACCCTCTTCGCCCCACCCTTCCTCCTCTTCGCGATGGTTGGTGGCCTCTTCACCGCAGACGGCCCTGCAGGCCTGCTCGGCCTCCTCCTCTCACCGATCGGTCTCAGTGCTGCAGGCATCCTCAACCTGCTCGCCGCAGCCTGGCGCGTTGCGGCGGCGGTTGACGCATGGCGCAGTGCACTGACGCGCGGCGCAGGAGTGCGCCCACTCCTCCTCTCTAGTGTTGGCCTCGCAACGACACTCGCCGTCAGCCTCTGGATTCACCTCCTCGCCGGTGGCTACGTCGCAACCGCATCGGCCCTCGTCGGCGGCATCTTCAGCGGAACAGGTGATGACGGTGCAACGCCTGGCAGTGGTGAACCTCCCAGCTGGAATGGAACGGAGCGGCTCAACGTCTTGCTCATCGGAGTTGACCAGCGGCAGGGAGAGAACAGCTTCAACACCGACACCCTCATCGTTGCAAGCGTTGACCCAACGAAGGGCTCCGTGAGCATGTTCAGCATCCCGCGAGACACGGTGGATGTGCCAGTCCCCGCGAGCGCGCGCGGACTCTACGGTGCAACTTACGGCAACAAGATCAACTCGTACTACAGCTCTGCGAAGGGAAACCCCGACACCTTCCCAAACGGTCCAGGGCCAGCCCTGCGCGAACTCCTCGGCGAGCTCTATGGCATTCGTATCGACTACTCCGTCATGGTGAACTTCAGCGGCTTCCGCGAGATCGTTGACACGCTCGGTGGCGTGCGCATCACCACGCGCAACCCAGTCGTAGATGAAACCTACCCCGCCGGTGTCGGCTATCTCCGCCGCATCAGGATGCCAGTGGGCGTGCGCACCATGGACGGGCAGGAGGCGCTGATCTTCGCACGATCACGACACGGCAGTTCAGACTTCGGCCGAGCGGAACGTCAGCAAGAGGTGATCGCCGCCGTTAGAGCACAGACAGATATCCAAGCGATCACAGCAAACCTGCCAAGCCTTGCGACAACGCTGGAAGGCGCAATCAAGAGCGACTTCCCGCAGAGTGACCTGCCGCGGCTCCTGGAGCTGCTCGGTCGCATTGAAAACTCAAGCATTAAGAGCATCGTCTTCACGCCACCCACCTACCAGACGGTTGGCGGCGATGAGCGCGGCTACATCCTCACACCAGATGTTGAGAAGATCCGCAGCGCGATCGCAGCGGCATTTGCCGCAGAGCCAACTCCAGATGAGGTTGAAGGGAAGGCGATCCTCCGCGAGGCGGCACGCATCTGGGTGCTCAACGGAACTGGCCGACCAGGAGAGGCGGCAACCTTCGCAGCGCTACTCGTGCGTGCCGGCCTTGAAGCTTCGGCTCCGCTCGGCATCGTGCCAGAGGAGATCGGACTCCTGAGCACTCGGCTGATCGTCTACAACGGTGCAGCGCTGCGCATCCCAGTGACCCTCGCGCTGATTGAAAGGACGATGGGGATCAAGGCGATTCAGATCGACGACCCGAGCATCACGGTAGATATTGAAGTGATTACTGGCGCCGACCTCTCATCAATCGGCGAGTAACTGCAGACTGGTAGTTACGCTCGGCTCTTTGCCGCTCCATAAATCGGGGTGAGCCAGTGGGCGTACTCAGGAACTCGACCCTGGACCGCCGCAAAGTACCGCTCCTGGATCCTCTTCGTGACTGGGCCGATCGCACCAGTCCCGATCGCACGATGATCCACCTCAATCACGGGTGAGATCTGTGCCCCAGTGCCACAGAGGAAGAGCTCGTCACCGATGTAGAGCTCACTGCGATCAATCGATCGCTCGGCAACCTTGACCCCAAACTCTCGGGCGATCTCAATCACCGCAGCGCGCGTGATCCCTTCAAGGATGTCGTCGTTCGCGCCAGGGGTGATCAGCGTGTCACCACGCAAGAGGAAGAGGTTCTCCGCTGAGCCCTCCGAAACCTTTCCAGCCTCCGTGAGGACGATCGCCTCGTCGTGGCCATTCAGCATCGCCTCGCTCTTGGAGAAGGCGCTATTCACGTAGTTCCCCACCACCTTGGCTCGTGCCGGAATCGCAAGGTCTGTGGTGCGCCGCGTGGCTACGGTGGCACAGCGAATCCCATTATCAACGTCAATGTAGTTACCAAACGGAATGGCGATCACGTAGAAGTTGTTTGCGAGTTCGTGCAGGCGTACGCCGATCGCCTCGGTGCTCTTGTAGACGCTCGGGCGAACGTAGACATCCTCCTTGTACCCGTTCTTCTGGAGGAGCTCAACAACGATCTTCCGCAACTCAGCAACCTCTGGAAGCGGGTCCATCATCAAGATCTTGCAGGAGGCGCGAAGGCGCTCTAGGTGCTGGTCCAACTTGAGAGCGTAGAGCTCGCCCTGCTCAGCGTTCCAATAGGCGCGAATTCCCTCAAAGGTTGCTGTTCCATAGAGGAAGGCGTGCGTCATGACGTTGACCTTCGCGTCCGCAAGCGGGCGGAACTCGCCCTCGAAGTATGCGATCGCGTTCTTCGTCTCGTTCGCCATCTCAACCTCCTATGCCCGCAAGGTGCTTGGCGGCACTAGCGCCGCGTTATGAAGCAGCCTACGCGACGAGGCGCAGCAAGGCAACGACTGCGGCTGCCACGGCGACCGTGGCGATCAAGCGTGCGCGCGCTCGCTCGGGAACGCGCGGGCTAAGTCGCCCTCCTGCAAAGCCCCCGGCAGCGGCGCCGAGTCCTGCAGCCAGCAGCTCAGTCGAGGTGATCCCCGCGCCGGCCGTCGTCGCTGTAGCCAAGTTCGAGAGGACGCCAATCGCGCTGGATCCAACGATCACGGCCACGCTCGTAGCGGTTGCCGCCTCGATGCGCATCGGTCCAAAGCGGCGAGCGGTCGGAACAACGAAGACGCCACCGCCAATGCCGAGTGCGCCACTAAAGAAGCCGCCCGCCCCTCCCCCAAGAGCGAGCTGCCCTGTCCGGTGTTCGCTTCGCTTCGTCGCTACAGGACGGTCAGGAAGAAGTGCGTCGCGTGCCACCGCCACGGAGATCAGAGCGAAGACCAACAGGAGCGGCTCCTCTGGGAGTCGCTGCGCCGCAACTCCACCGAGCGCTGAGCCGATAAACGCTGCAGGCGCCAGCGTCAGCAGCGCGCTGCGGTCGATAAGGCGACGCCGTGCTGCGGGGAGGAGCCCAGCGATCGCGCCAACAAAGACGGCGGCGAGGCTCAGTGGCGTTGCGGTTGAGAGCGCCACTCCAGTCAAGAGGAGCGCGGGCACGATGATGATTCCCCCGCCGAGCCCCGCAATCGTTCCGTAGAGGGCCGCCGCGGCCGTGATGGCCGCGATCAGCACCACGAGGTGCTAGCCGAGGTGCTGCGGAGCGTACGGAAGGAGTGCCATCTGACGCGCGCGCTTGAGCGCCGTTGTCAGCTCGTGCTGATGCTGCGTGCAGTTCCCCGTCTTCCGTCGTGGCTCAATCTTCGCGCGATCGGAGATGAAGCGGCGTAGCCGATTGACCTCCTTGTAATCGATCACGCCACGCTTGTCGCCACAGAACGAGCAGGTTCGGCGGCGTCGTGCCGCACCGAACTTGTCATCACGCTTCTTGAATCGCTTTGGTGCCTCAGCCATGTTGGTCTCCTCTCAATATCTACAGGGTTGGTTTAGAAGGGAAGGTCGTCGAGATCACTCGGCGCCGCCTGTGAACCGCCGTCGGCGGCAGCCGCTGGTCGCGGTGCCTGCTCACGTGCAGGTGCGCCACCTTCGGACTCTCGCGGTCGATACTTCAGCAGCTCAAACTCATCGGCAACAATATCGAGGCTCACCTGCGTGGTTCCGTCCTTCGCCTCGTAGGTTCGCGCTTCGAGTCGACCGGTGACAAACACCTCATGTCCCTTGCGCAGGAACTCAGCAAGCTTCTCCGGACGAGACTTCCCTGCATCAGCACCGGCACGACCGAAGATCGTGACGCGATACCAGGTGGTCTTATCCTCGCCGCCCGCCGTTCGCGCTCGCTCGCTCACCGCCACGCGCATTGAAAGGCGCGGACGATTCTGGCTGTCAAAGGCGAGCTCGGGATCCGCGCCCAGGTTGCCGATCAGGGTGATCTTTGCAAAGGTCATCGCTCGGCCTACTCGACGGCGGCTGGAGCGGCGTCGCTCTCAGCTTCGTCGATGAACGAATCGGCAGCGGCTGCTGCTGCGGCGGCATCGGCCGCCTCCTCTTCCAGCTCATCACTGATCGCAGAGGCTGGGCGCTCGTCGCGGACGACAAGGTGACGCAGCACCTCTTCGGTGATCAGGAGGACGCGCTCAATTTCGGCAATCGCCGAAGCGGGCGACTCAAAGAGGAAGATCTGGTAGATGCCGTCGCGGCTCCCCTCAATCTCGTACGCCATGCGGCGTCGTCCCCATGGGACGTTCTTGAGGATGGTGCCACCGGATTCGGTGATTGAGCGAACGGTTCGCTCGAAGATCGCCTTGCTGCGATCTTCTGCAACGTCTGGTCGCAGAATCATCATGAGCTCATAACGGCGCATTACGCGCTCCTTCCTATGGATTCGCCCCGGTGCACCCTACGCAACTTGCGCAGCGGGCCGGAGCCGAAAGGCAGAGGCGGAGTGTAGCACCTGGGAGTGCAGCACGAGAGGTGGGGTGATGGGCGGAGTGATGGGTTGTGGAGGCGACGGCCGGATTCGAACCGGCGAATAGGGGTTTTGCAGACCCCCCCCTTAGACCACTTGGGTACGTCGCCCCGTTCTCTGTTGGCTGCCCCTCGAGGATTCGAACCTCGGTTCACGGATTCAAAGTCCGGTGTCCTACCACTAGACGAAGGGGCATCGACCCCGGATCCCTAGAGAGTTGGAGCGGAAGACGGGACTCGAACCCGCGACCTTCACATTGGCAATGTGATGCTCTACCAACTGAGCCACTTCCGCGCCGTTAACGACCGCTGATGGTGCCGAGAGCCAGATTCGAACTGGCGACACCGCGCTCTTCAGGCGCGTGCTCTACCAACTGAGCTATCTCGGCCCGTTGGCCGCCTGCCACGGCGACCTCAAACACCAACTGGTGGAGGATACCCTCCGCGGCGAGAGGGCGCAACGGAGGGCACTCGGTTCGTCTTGGAGGTGGGGGGTTGGGCCCGTTCGGGCTCTGGTGGGCGGTGAGGGGCTCGAACCCCCGACCCCCTCGGTGTAAACGAGGTGCTCTACCAACTGAGCTAACCGCCCGGTGCAGTCGCCCTCCGGCGACGAGATCAAGAGAAGTGTGGTGCCCAGACCGGGACTTGAACCCGGATGACTTGCGTCATACGCCCCTCAAACGTACGCGTATACCAATTCCGCCACCTGGGCACAGGTGCTGCGTCCCGTGACGCTGCTGCTGGTATCGAGGAAGGGACTTGAACCCATACGTCCTTGCGGACACTGGCTCCTGAAGCCAGCGCGTCTGCCAATTCCGCCACCTCGACCCGTTCGTGGCCTCGTGATCGCTCATTCAGCCGCGAGGCGGAACGATAGCACATCCCGAAGGTGAGTTTCAGGCTCCTGCACGAGGAGCGGCGTCACCCCAGTCAGGCGTGGAGCGATGAGGAGTTCGCGCGCAAGGAAGCGGATTGGGAGGAGGTAGTTGTTCGCCGCGCACCAGCGCTGGACTGCCGCCAGGGCCTTCTTTCGTACCTCTAAGGTGACCGGCTGACGCGCCTCGTTCAAGAGGGCGTCCAGCTCCTTCAGTTGAATTCCAACGATATTCCCGCCCGTCAATACCGCTGCAGAGCCGAGAAGCGGATAAAGATCTGGGTCGATCCCCACGTCAACGTTGAGCACTGCGAGGTCGAAACTTCCGGTAGCGAGGCGCTCCGTCAACGTTGCAGCATCAACCTCAGTCACAACGGTGGGGATACCGAATGCGCTCCACGACGCAGCTGCCTGGTTCGCAACCGCAGCATCCTGCGGGAAGGCCTGGGCGGGTAGCGTCAAAATTTCAAGCGAGACCGGCTTCTTATCAGCATCGACCCAGACGCCCTCTTTGAACTTCCACTTTGCGGCGAGTAGCTGCTTTGTTGCGTAGTCGGAACCTCGAACCGGGGCTGGCACTTCGGACCAGCCCCATGAGAGCGGCGAGACTGGGGCGGCGACCTCTCGCCCACCGTAGGCGCTCGTGATCTGGCTCGGCGCAAGGAGCGCGCGAAGTCCGAGGCGCAACTTTGGGTGACGAAGGACGGTCCCCGGTCGCAAATTAATGGCAATCCCGTTGAAGACGGTAGAGCCAAGCTCAGCACGCCCCCCAAAACTTGTCGCCGCAGTAGTGCTGTTCTCCCAATCAAGCCCGACCAGCGCATCGAGCTCCTTCGAGCTCCATGCACTCAACGCATCCTCAGCCGTGGCGTAGAAGCGCAGCGCAATCGATTCAACGCTGCTCGCTCCGCTACCGCTCGTAGCTACGCTCAGTGCTAACTGGTCCCCTGCAAGAAGATCGGTTCGCCGCTGAAGGGCGGCGGCGCTACTGCTCAAGCCGAGCACGCGAAAGGGTCCAGTTCCCATAGGGGCAGCCGCAGCCTCAAGTTGAGGGATCTCACGCGCTGCGCTTCCACTGAAGAGATGTGCTGGAAGCAGGGGTAGTGTCCCAAGTGACGCTAGTAGATTCGCGAGTGGTCGTGGCGTCCGAATGATCAGCGCTCCGTCGCTCTCCCCCACCTCAACCGTCAGTGCCTCCCAGTAACCACCATCTCGTCCGAGCTCTCCAGCAAGGCCGATCGTCAACTGCGCGTCGGCGGCACTCACTGGCGTCCCGTCTTCCCATGCTGCGGCGGGGTCAATCGTAAAACTCCATGTCAGCGCGTCCTCGCTCACGCTCCAGGCGCTCGCAAGATCGGGTGATGGCGCCCCGCCAACGTCAAGTCGTGTAAGCGCCCGATACGTGAGGGCGACGATCGCACGATCCGCACCACTCTTGGCGAAGAGCGGGAGGGGTTGTGCTGGAAGGCCGACAACACCCTCAGCAAGCGTGGTGGGGCCTGATGGTAGAGAGATACCGCTCCCTAGTGAGATACCGCCACCTGCGCCCGGGGCCGTGAAGAGCCCCGCCTGCTGACCCGCCATCAGCGTCGCGACGGCGAGTGCGAGGAAGACGGCAGCGCGTCGGAGTGGACTCATGTTGCTGAGGCGCTAGGTACGAAGTTCACGGGCGGGATTCGCCCCTGATCAGTTCGCCTGCAAGTAGCCGACCAGCGAGAAGAGGACAAAGAGGACAACCAACAGCACCGTGAATCGCATCAGCTGGCGCTCGATGCCGCGACGTGATCGATAGACGCTGGAGTCGCCGCCGAAGGCGGAGCTGAGGCCAACACCGCGTGCTTGCATCAGGACGGCGATGATGAGGAAGACGCTGACGATGATTTGTCCAACTGCGAGGATCGGATTCATCTGACCTCCGAATGCATCTCTCGGCAACCCATCTTGGGCGTACCCGCTCTGGTTGAGTGTAGCATCCCCTCTACTTCCGCTTGTGCAGCAGCGAGTGGCCCGTGACGCCCACCGGGAGGGTGAGGCCACTCAGTTCGGCGAGCGTTGGCAGGATGTCAGAGAGCTCACCCTCAGCGAGTTCCACGCCCTCAGTCGTATCGCCTGCCAGAAGGAGGGGGACCTTCATCGATGTATGGCTCGTGATGGGTTCTCCGTTTACGGTCCGCATCGTGTCGGCGTTGCCGTGGTCACCGGTGATTGCAAGGAGGGCGCCTGGGCGAGCGAGAGCGGCGGCGGCGATGCGTCCGAGAGCGGCGTCCACCGCTTCACACGCGCGCAGTGTCGCCTCCCAGTTGCCCGTGTGCCCCACCATGTCTGGATTCGCCAGGTTCGCAACGATCAGCTGCTCTTCGCCGCCTTTAATGGATGCGACCACCGCGTCGGCAATCTCAGCGGCCCGCATCTGCGGAGCGAGATCGTAGGTCGCAACGCTCGGGCTGGGGATGAGGAGGCGACGCTCACCCGGAAACGC
Source organism: Candidatus Limnocylindrus sp. (assembly GCA_044343985.1). Classification (GTDB taxonomy): domain Bacteria; phylum Chloroflexota; class Limnocylindria; order Limnocylindrales; family Limnocylindraceae; genus Limnocylindrus. The sequence goes on along the minus strand of JBIJDR010000006.1, from coordinate 15,310 downwards.
CTCCTCCCTCCCCCCGTTAAGAAAATATGTGACGTGGGCGTACTTCTCCGTCTCTGCAACGTGGAACTGCCGCAACCCCGCGTTGGCCACACTCTCCGCGAGGGACGGCACCACTGTTGGGCCGAAGAGTGCTGGGCTCCCCGCCTCCTCCCCATACGAACTCATCCCGAAGAGGGCTACAGGGAGTTGTCCTGGTCGCGTGAATGCGGTGAAGACGCTGGCGCTCAGCGCCGCAACGAGTTGGCGCGCGCGGTCGGCACGGAAGTTTGCGTGGATGACCGTATCGCTCGACCGCATCACGGGATCCTCTCCCTTCGAGGCGAGGAGGACGGTCGGCGTTACAAACTCATCGCTCTCACCTCGTGCATAGGCCGCCTCGATGGCGGCTGTAGCGCTTGAAGCGCGAGCCCCCTCCCCTGCAACGATCGCTGATACCGCCGCCGCCGTACGCTCCCAGCGCTGATCGCGATCCATGGCGAAGTAGCGGCCGGAGATGGTTGCAATGCGTGCAGCGGGGGCGGCAGCGGAGAGGCGCTGCTCGAGATCTGCGAGATACGCAGGCGCCGATCGTGGCGGCGTGTCGCGACCGTCAAGGAAGAGGTGGACGAAGATGGAGCGCACCCCTGTTTGATGCGCCGCCTCCGCAAGGGCAACGAGGTGCTGATCGTTGGCGTGTACGCCACCCGGACCGAGCAGGCTCATCAGATGCAGCCGCCCAGAGCTCGCCAGCTTCAGCGCGCGCTGAAGCTCAGGTCGCTGGGAGAAGCTGCCGTCGGCGAGTGCTGCGTTGATCCGTGGCAACTCTTGTGGCACGCGCTGTCCCGCGCCGATGTTTAGATGCCCAACCTCGCTATTTCCCATCTGACCTTCTGGAAGGCCGACCGCTGCACCGCTCGCCTCAAGTGCTGTGTGTGGCCAACGCTCAAGCAGTGCGCGCCAGACTGGCATCTTCGCCTGCGCGATCGCGTCCACCGCTGGATCGCTGCCAATCCCAAAGCCATCAATAATGAGCAGAACGAGCGGGTCAACCTTCAGTTTCGTCATGACGCAACGCCAACGGCGGTGGCAATCTCAAGCAGCCGCTCGGCCTGGAGCGACGCTCCACCGATTAACAGCCCGTTAAGGCTCCCCTCTCCTGTTGCGTTCAAGAAGCCTGCAGCACTTTTCCCGTCAACACTCCCGCCATACAGGATGCTCAGTGACGATGATGAAGACTCGGAACGAAGTGCGCGAGCCACTGCCGCCGCAACCTGCGGGCTGGCCGCCTGGCCGCTACCGATCGCCCAGATCGGTTCATAAGCAATCGTGACGCCGCTACCTAGCACCGTGGCGACATCGCATCCGAGTGTGGCGGAACCGGCGAGGACTTCGCGCCACTGACGCACCACCAGCGCGCATCGCTCGCTCTCTGTCGCCTTTGGGTCCGCATCGCCGAGGCAGACGATCGGCCTGATGCCAGCGGCAACGCAGCGAGCAAGCTTTGCGCCAATCAGGCTTCCGCTCTCGCCACGAGCGCGGCGCTCTGAGTGACCGAGGATCACCGCATCAGCAGCGCCGAGAAGATGCGTTGCGGGGATCTCCCCAGTTGCCGCTCCGGCAAGGTCGCTGGAGCAGTCTTGTGCGCCGATCCCGATCTTGAGCGCGTCATGCTCACGGCGAAGGAGTGAGGCGACCGCAACGAGTCCCACCATACTCGGCGCGATCATCAGGGAGCCGGGCGAGAGTCGCCGCGTGGCACCCAGCGCTGCAATCTGCGCAGCAAGTGCCACCTCTTCACCGGGTGCGAGGTTCGCCTTCCAGTTGGCGATCAGGAGTGGCTGGACTCTGTCGTTCATTGGTAGATCATGGCAGAGCCGCCTAGACCCGTAAGGCTGCCGCCTGGCGCTCTATCGTTGCGAGCGCACGCTGCACCACGCTGCGTGAGAGACCGAGCGTCTCGCCAAGCTCTGCGATCGTCGCTTCCGGGTGCGCCAGGCGAGCGGAGCTCACGCGCTGCAGCAGGCCTCCGGACGGCAGGTCCCCCTCCTCGATCAGCTCTGCCGCCGCACGTGCCTGGCGCATCCCAGCACTGACGGCACGCTGCAGATTCGCCGTCTCTGCATTGACACTGCGATTCAGTTCGCCACGAATCTGCCGCACCACACCCCGAGCCTCAATCTCAGCGATGGAGCTACCCGCACCGAGACGTCGGAGCAGGTCCAGGATCTCTGATCGATCCTTCCACACGATGACGCCGCGGCCACGTCGCACGCGATAAAGGCCCGATACCCCCTCAGATTCAAGCGCCGTTACCACGTGACGCGCCTCAACTTGTGTGAGTACGAGCTCCAGATGGATGCGGCCAGAGGCGAGCGAGAGTGACCCGCGGCTCAGGATGCGCCCCCGGAGAAAGGCACTTCGGCAGTGTGGTGTTGCGCCTGTATCAGCCAGTGCCCGCGCGCGCTTCAGCGCACGGCCACTCGGCGACGCCTCAACGTCGTGGGAGGCCGAAGTGGAGCTGAGTCGATGCACGGTCCTGGCGATCGCAACGTCCGAACGCCGCCCTGGATCTGCAAGCGCGTCAAGTTCGGCGGCGCGACAACACTGCCGTTTCGGAGTGATCGCTGCAAGCTCGTGGCGTATTGCGCTAACCAGGTCGCGCTCGCTTCGGCTCATCGATCAGCCTTGCGCAGGAGAGGCTTCAGTTTCAGTAGTGCGTGCGCAAGAAGGAGTGAATCATGGAGATGCGGGCGAACCTTTGAGGCGATGGAGCGAACCAGAATTGGCGGGCGAGCTTCACCGCTTGGACCCGCTGCACGGGTGAAGCGTGGCTGCAGCTGTAGGCCGGGATCGGCAGACCCCCTACGTGAGATCGCCGCCGCAAGGACGAGATCAATCATCCCCGTCCCCCCATGCGCGACGAGCGCATCCATGTGTGCGTCAAGGTTCATCCCTTCGGTCTCCCCCTCCTGTTCGTCGACATTCGCCACCCAGATCAGCGGAGCGCGACGCGCTGCGAGTGCACTCCGAATCTCTGGCACCAACAGGTGTGGGATGAGACTCGTGAAGAGACTGCCTGGTCCGAGAACGAGGAGGTCCGCCTGCGAGATTGCAGTAAGCGCACTTCGGGTTGCTCGCACTGAGGTTGAGTCCAGCGAAACGGAGGCAATACCCCTGGTGCGCGCGAGCCGCGCCTGCCCTATCACGCTGATGCCAGCGCGGGTGCGGCCACGCAGTCGGAGCGCCTCCGTCGTTGCTGGGATGACGCGCCCGCGCACGCTGAGAATGCGATGCACGCGTTCAATACCGCGTTCAAGGTCACCACCCTCTTCAGCGATCGCCGCGGCGAGGAGGAGGTTCCCCACAGGGTGCCCACGCGTTGCCCCACGCTCAGCCGGAAGGCGATGCTGCAACAGCGCAGCGGCTGTTGATTCTGCATCTGCAAGTGCGATCAAGCAGTTACGCAGATCGCCAACTGGAGGGATGCCTAGCCGCGCACGTAGGATGCCAGAGGATCCGCCGTCATCGGCCATAGAGACGATGGCGGTGAGATCAACCCCCGCCCCCTTGAGCCCGCGGAGGGCCGTTGCCATTCCCGTGCCTCCACCGAGCACCACGATCCGTCGCTGACGACGCTGGACCTTCCGAGCGAGCGATCCGCTGCGGATCCAAGAGCGGAGCCCCACGACCGTTAGCTCCTGAGGATGTCGCGGTGCTCCACCACGATCGGCGCACCATCGGCAACTGGTGCAAGGCCCTTCGCGAGCGCCTCCACAATGGCAACGGAGCGGTGGCGACCACCTGTGCATCCGATCGCAATGCTCAACCTGCCACGCCCGTCGGCGAGGTATGCGGCGAGCGTCTCACTCAGGTAGCCGAGGATTGATGCGGCGAGCTCCGCCCCAACTGGGTCGCCGAGCACGTAGTCGCTGATCTCCTTTGAGCGTCCATCGAGTGGTCGAAGCTCTGGCACCCAATGCGGATTCGCGGCGGAGCGCACATCAAACACGAGGTCCGCTTCAAGCGGGATGCCGTGCTTATATCCGAAACTGGTGAGGCGAACGCCAACGCGCTCGTCGCTCTCTAGTGCCTCGCTGACCAGCCGATCACGTAGCTCGCGCCCGGTGAGGTCGCTCGTATCAATCACCGCATCGGCAGCCTCACGGGTGGCGCTCAAGAGGGCCCGTTCGGCCGCGATCGCCTCCGCGACCGAGCGCGGAGCGTCCACAGCGCCCCCGAGTGGATGACGGTGTCGCGTTTCGCTAAACCTGCGAATCAACACATCGTCCCGCGCATCTAAGAAGATGATTCGCGCCATCACGCCAATGGATGCCGCGCCACTCCGAACCGACTCAATGGTGTGGCTGGGATCCCCGTCTCGTGCGTCAAGGACAAGACAGACGCGCGCGAAGCGCTCAGGGTCTTGTCCAATCTTCTCAACAAGTGCGGGGAGAAGCTCGTATGGGAGGTTGTCAATCGTACGGAAGCCAATATCTTCGAGTGACTTCGTTGCCGTGGTCTTCCCCGCCCCTGAGAGGCCGGTCAGCAGGATGATGCGGCGATCGCGACTCACTTCCCGCCCGCCTTCACCAGAATGATTGAGAACTCATACAGGATGAGTAGCGTGATGGCGAGGATTAAGGGGCTGACAATATCTGTCCCTGGCGTAGCGATCGTGCTCAAGATCACGATCGCAACCACCGCCCCACGGCGCCACGTACGCAGCTTTGCCGAGGTGATGATCCCCACACGGGAGAGGAAGACGAGAAGGATTGGATACTCAGCGGCAAGCGCAAAGATCAGGATGAGGCCACCTACGAATCCAAAGTATCGATCTGCCGCAATCATCGGGAGAAGGTCGGCACTCGCAAATGAGAGGAGGAAGCCAACCGCGAATGGGAGCACACTCCAGGCCACAGCGGCACCGATGAGGAAGAGGAGGAGTGCCAGTGGGAGCCATGGTCGCGCGCTCCGACGCTCTGATTTCGTTAAGCCAGGACTGATGAAGGCCCACGCTTGCCAGAGGAGAATCGGCATCGCCAGCGCGATCCCACCGATCAGACTCAACTGCATTCGAATGCCAAATGCATCACCGACGCCCGTAAAGTAGAGGTTCACCGCGCCGAGTGGCGAACGGAGCAGCGTAATCAGCCCGTCTGCGAGTGCGAAGGTCGTAGCCGCCCCAGCGGCCACCGCAAGAAGCGAAATGACGATCCGACGTCGGAGTTCACGGAGATGGTCAACAAGTGGTGCGGTCGTTGACGCACCATCTGCGTCACGCACGAGTGCCTTCGCCGTCATACGGGTCGCTCCCCGTGCCGCTTAGCGACTCAGCCCTTCCTCTTTGGGCGACGCGCTGGGCTCTTGCGCGCTGGGCGGCTCTCCTGTGGGTCACCCGCATCTGAGGTCGCCTTCCGGAATTCACGGAAGGAGCGTCCAACCGCGGCGCCAATCTCTGGGAGCTTCCCAGGGCCGAAGACAACAAGGATGACTGCAAGAATGAGGATCAGTTCGCCAGGTCCAATGTTGGGCATGTTCGGTACTCCTTACGCTGCTACGTCCTGAAGGACGACCTATGGGGCGAGTATAGCGAGACGCCTCCCCCACTCCGCCGCCCGTGCGTGAATCCCCTCTTCCAGCGCGCCAGCAGAGAGGCGCGCCTCTCCAGCCCCGCTCGCCTCTCCCGAGATCCCACGCCCCACATTCACAAGTAGGCCGCCGCCGAACCGACTTGCGGCGCCCCCTGCAGTTGCTCCGCCGTGCTGCGTCACCATCGTCAGGTCTCCCCCTTGCGCGCCAACCCCAGGGACGAGGAGAGGGAGCGAGGGGGCCGTCTCGCGGAGTTTGACGAACGCGCCGCCCGCCGTAGCGCCAGCAACAAGGCCGATCCGCCCCGCCAGCGCCTCAGGTCGTGCAGCGGCGAGACGCGCAACACGAAGGTAGAGCTCCTCTTCTGGCGCATCTCCCGTTGCGGTAAGGCGCAACTCTTGTAGCTCCGCCGACTCTGGGTTCGAGGTCCGGCAGAGGAGATAGACGAATCGATCGTCGCGCTCAAGGAGTGGTGCAAGTGCCCCAATGCCGAGGTATGGACTCGCTGTCACCGCGTCTGCACCCAGAGCATCAAAGAGTGCACGCGCCTGTGCCTTCACCGTATTCCCAATATCACCCCGCTTCACATCCATGATGATCGGGGTCTCAGCGGGGGTAAGCGCCCGAATCTCTTCGGCGAGTGCAACACCTTCAGCGCCATACGCCTCAAAGAAGGCGAGGTTCACCTTGTATGCGGCGGCATACTGCGCCGTTGCCGTAACGAGTAGACGCACCCATGCGCGTAGCCCAGCAACAGATGCTGCGTGCTCTGGCGAGAGGTGGGCAGGATCGGGATCAATTCCAACGCAGAGGCTGCTCCCAACGCGTTGCGACGATGCGGCAAGGAGTTCAAGGTAGCGACTCATGGAGTTGCGCCTCCCTGCAAATCGCTGCGCAGTCTCCCCCACGCAGGCCGAGCACCTGCGTCAACAAGATCGCGAAGTAGCTGCAGGCTAGAGATGACCGTCGGCGGACCTGAAACCGGCGAGGTGATCACCACCTGCTGCAGCGATGCCTGACTCCCACTCGCCGCCAAGAAGATGAGTGAGCCTCCGTCGGGAGACCAGGCTGGCGACCACGAGCGACCGGTTCGGGTCACCTCCAGAAGCACCTCGCCGGTCGCCGCGCTCATGATCACCACGTCGCTCCCCTTCTTCTTGTCAATGCGCGTTGCCGCTATCCAGCGGCCATCTGGGCTCACTGCGGGTTCAATAAAGCCGCTCGCGCCGAAGCGCACCACGCTATCCGCGGCCAGATCAAAATAGATGATCCGTGAGGCGGACTCCCCCTGCGCAGAGCCGTTCTGTACGTAGTAAATCCCAGAACCGTCGTAACTCCACGCTGGATCCTGGTGTCCGAATGGAGCCTCGTCCGGAAGATCTGGTGTGATCATTCGGCCGCCCTCTTGCAGGAGGCGAATAATCACGTCACCGCCGAGGAGTGATGGACCCTTGTAATCCGTTGCCAGCGCGATACGGCCATCTGCTCCGATCGCTGGATCAAAGATGAACGATGAGAAGTTCAGTTTCGGATTTGGGTCTTCGAGGAGCCCGTCAAGGATCTCCTCCTCGCCGTCACCGCGTGCGCCGATCCGCATCAGCGTTGGCACCCTGAGACGGTACGGCGTGATGCCTCCCGCGGCGTTGAGCCGACCACCGACCTCGTTGCGCTGACGGACAAAGTAGAGCCAGGTGCCGTCAGGACTCCATGCCAGCTCGCCGTCCGAAGGGCCCGCTGTCAGCTGCGTCAGCGTGGAGCCACTCAGCGACCAGAGCGCACCGTCACGTGCGAAGGTGATCGTCCCGTCAACCACCACCCCGTCCGTCACCTCAGCCCCGTCACCCCCTGGGTTCGCGCTCGAACCCGACGAGAGTGAGGAGAGTTGCCACGTGCCGAGCGCGGCGATGAGGAGGAGTGCGAGGGCGAACGCTGGCGCAGCTTTTGGACCAAGGCCGAACCATCCTGGCCCCTTAGGTCCCGACGCGGTCGGTGGTCGTAGACCGTGGAATGGGCGCGCCGGAACGGCGCGATCGCTTTGCAGGCGTGGCTTTGGGCGAAGTGACCTGTTGCCGCTCATCCCCTCTCCTCTGCGCTCTGTAGGTCCACCACGTGCAGCTCCGTCTTCGCGCTCCCGCGATAGGTTCGCTGCACGATGCGTGCGACAAGGTCAACGCTACCCCCTTCGTGGCCGTCTGCGTCTGCGCGACCGAATGCGATCGCCTCCGTTCGGCTCCCATCAATGTTCAGTGTCAGTCGCGCATGGCGCCCATCACCAACGAGGCGAACCTGCTCCAGTGCCACAGAGCGGAAGAGGAAGAGCGGATCAGGGTTCCCAATGCCGGTTGGGGCAAGGTAATCGGCGAGCGCCGCAAGAGAGGCGAGTGAGCGAGCCCCCACGACGGGCTCAAGGTCAACGGAGAGGCGTGGCGCTTGCTGACCCCTCTGGGCTGCGAATTGGGCTGCGAGTCCAGTCGTGACGTTCTCCCATCGTGAGAGGGGGAAGGTGCAGCCACCCGCCCCATCATGACCCCCATGCCGGATGAGCTGCTCGTCAATTGCGCGCAGCGCTGATGCAACAGAGAAGCCACGCGGCGCACGAATTGAGCAGCGCACCAGTGTCTCATCAGCAGCGTCTGAGGCGACACTCCCAACGAGTGCTGGCCGAGCAAACTCCTCAGCGAGTCGCCCAGCAACAAGTCCAAGGACGCCGGGTGACCACTCGCCGCGCACGGCGACCAGCCCTTCAGCAACGAGTGCGCGCGCTGAATCTGGTGCGGCGAGCCCATCAGCGCCGAGCGTGCTGCGCGCAGCATCAATCGCCTCGCGTGAAAGGTCGCGGCGCTCGTGGTTAAGTGCCTCAAGTTGTGCCGCGAGCTCAGCCGCCTCATCCTCATCATCTGTCGTGAGCAGCTCAAGTGCTGGTCGCGCATCGCCGATCCGTCCCGCCGCATTAATCCGCGGTGCCAGGGTGAAGCCGACCACTTCAACACGGTGTGGCCCCTCTACACCCGCGCTCTTCAAGAGCGCGCGAATCCCAACTGGCATCCGTCCAATGCCGTTCATTACTTTGAGCGCTGAGCGCACGATCACACGAAACTCATCGGCAACAGGGACCATGTCAGCAACGCCACCGATCATTGCAAGGACGGATAGCTCGCCAAGGATCTCACGTCGATCTGGGTGGTCGGCAAGAATCCCCTGGGCGATCTTGAAGGCGAGACCGCTTCCCGCAAGGTTCGGGAATGGATAGCTCGCATCGGGCCGATTTGGATTCACCAGCCAAGCCGCCTTCGCGGGCGCTTCAGGAACGGCGTGGTGGTCAATGATCCCAACAAGGATCCCCGCCTCAAGTGCCTGCGCGACACGCTCCGTATCCGCAGTGCCGCAGTCAACGGCAAGCAGCAGCTCAACGCCGTCCTCTATCGCCGCGTCGAGCGCCCCCTCAGGGATGCCGTGTCCGTCTGTGTCGCGATTCGGGATGAAGCCTTCAGCAACGGCGCCAATCGCACGAAGCGCCCGAATAATGATCGCTGCGCCAGTCAGTCCGTCCGCATCAAAGTCGCCGACGACAAGGATCGGCTCACCATCCGCCCCAGCGGCTCGGAGACGCGCAATCAGACCCGCCGCATCAGGGAGGAGCTCGGGGTCGTGGAGCGTCCGGTCGCGTGGGTCAAGGAATCGGCGAACGGCGTCTGGATCGCGGAGATCACGCTGCGTCAGTAGCGCTGCGAGTGAGGGGCGAAGGTCGTCACGTACCTGAACGGAGATGAGTGTTTCGTTCAGGGAGTCAACGCGAGACGCTTCAACCTGCTCAAGGTGCCAGCTGCGCTGAGCCTTCAGCGGGGTCTCAGAGCGTGCGGGGCTCACCGCGCACCCAGCGGCACGCTACGCGGTACGACGCGCGCTCGGCGAACTCTTTCGCGCCGTCACGCGCTCGTCCCACCAGACCAGCAGAGGACTGGCGTTGAAGATTGAGGAGTAGGTCCCAGAGAGGATCCCGACGAAGAGGGCGAGGACGAAGGTTCGGATTGAACCGCCCGCGAAGACGAGGAGCGAGAGAAGAGTGATCAGCACGGTGGCGGTGGTGTTGAACGATCGCCCGAGGGTCTGCACGATGGAGTGGTTGACAATGTCAGCAAACGGGGCACCGGCGTAGCGCGCGAGGTTCTCGCGCACCCTGTCGAAGACAACGATTGTATCGTGCACCGAGAAGCCGATGATCGTGAGCATCGCAGTGATGAAGAGGGCATCGATCTCTACCCCGAAGAGTGTTCCCGCGACAGCGAAGAAGCCGACCGTCACGATGACGTCGTGGAGGAGGGCGACCAACGCGGCAAGTCCAAATCGAAGGTTTCTGAAGCGATACGTCATCCAGAGCACAATCCCGATCGACCCCAATGCGATCAAGAGGATCGCTTGCTGGGTTAGATCCTGACTGATGACTGGTCCAACTGTGGAGAGTGAGCCGGCCTCTGCAATCGGTCCGACCTCGCTCTCAATCGCCGCGCGGATAGCGGCGAGTTCAGCGCCGGCTGGTTGCGACGGATCGCTCTCGCTCCCCGACTGCAAGTCGAGCGGCTTCGTTCGCATGATGAGGAAGCCAGAGCCAGCCTCCGTTACCTGCACCTCAGGATGACCAGCAGCTGCGACCACGTCGCGAACGACGAGCGCGTCAGCTGGCTGCTCCAACTTGAACTCCCAGACGGTGCCGCCGGTGTAGTCGACCGAGAACTTCAACCCAAGGGCCCCACCAGAGAGTGGTGTTGCAATGATGAAGAAGAGGCCCGGAATGGTCACAAGGAGCGAGAAGAGGAAGAACCAGCGCTTGCGCGCAATGATCTTACTCATGCTGTGCACCAGCAGGCTTCAGCGCGGCTGCCTCCGAATCAAGATCTCCTCGCCCAACGCCGTAGAGATATGGCGATGAGAAACGAGGCTGATGGATCACCGCGCGCAACATCACGCGCGTCAGGCTGATTGCCGTGAACATGGAGCAGAGCACACCGATGATCAGTACGAGTGCAAAGCCCTTGATCGTTGACGATCCGAAGTAGAAGAGGATGAACGCCGTGATCAAGCTTGAGACGTTTGAGTCAAGGATGGAGTTCCAAGCACGGCTGAAACCAGCCTCAACCGCAGGGATGATCCCCTTCCCAATGCGCAACTCCTCTTTCGTCCGTTCAAAGATCAGGATGTTGGCGTCAACCGCCATACCAATCGAGAGGACGAAGCCGGCAATGCCAGCCAGCGTCAGGGTGACGGGGATGAGACGGAAGAGGGCGAGGACGATCAACATGTAGAAGATCAGTGCTCCGCTCGCAACAAGGCCTGCGAGTCGGTAGTGCATGATCATGAAGAGGAAGACGAGCAGGATACCCACCGCGCCGGCGAAGAGCGCCTGACCGAGGAAGGCGGCACCAAGCGTTGCCTTCACCTCCGTCACGCCAATCTCGGCAATTGGGAATGGGAGCGAACCGAACTTTAGGATGGTGACGAGGCTTGTTGCCTCTTCGAGTGCAAAGCCGCCACCCGAGCCACCACTGATCTGTCCCTCGCCGCCCGTGATCGCACTCTGGATGTACGGGGCTGAGACGATCGTGCCGTCTAGGGCGATCGCGAAGTACGAGCCAATGTTCTCGCTCGTATAGGTTGAGAAGAGTTCGGCCCCTTCAGACTTCAAGCTAAATGAGACGACGCGCTGACCCGTGTCGTCTGTTGAGACGCTAGAGGTGGAGATCTGTTCACCAGAGAAGAGCGGCTTCAGTGTTGGATCATCAAGCAGCGCCCCTTGGCCCGGGACTGGCTTCACGCCTGCTGTTGGCGCTCCCGTCGCAACATCGATTGACCCGTAGGTCTCCGTGGGGAGCGGGATGAAGTCGAGCCGCCCCGTGGTGCCGAGGAGGGCGCGGATTGCATCGGGGTCACTGACGCCCGGAAGCTCCACAATGATGCGGTCGCTCCCTTGGGTCTGAACGAGCGGCTCGGCGACACCGGTGGAGTTGACACGACGCTCAATGATGTCGCGAATGGTTGCAACGTCTGCAGCGGTGGCGATCACGCCGTCTACTGGCTGGACCTGATACTCCACACGGAGGCCGCCGCGAAGGTCAAGGCCGAGCTTCGTCTCAATCGGTCGCGTCCCATCTGTTGCTCGGCTATCTGGGAGCTTCAGGTTTGGGAGGAGGTCGATCGCGAGAGCGAGGAGCCCGATGGCGAGGATCATGTAAGGCGTGTACTTCCGCATTTGAGGAATCCTAGCAGGGGCGCCGATCAGCGTCGGTCAGCGGCGAGCGCAGCACTGATGGTGGCGGCGAGGCGCTCTCCCACCCCAGGGACGGCGGCGAGCTCTTCGGGGCTTGCCGCAGCAACCCCTGCGACGGAGCCGAACTGGCGCAGCAGCGCCTTCCGACGCGTAGCACCAAGGCCAGGGATGCTGTCCAGACGGCTCTCCGTTGCTGCGCGACTCCTCAGGGTGCGGTGATACCCGATCGCAAAGCGGTGCGCCTCATCACGCAGTCGCTGCAACAGCCGCAGCCCAGGATCGGTTGCAGGGAGCAGCAGTGGTGTGGTGGCTCCGCTCGGCCAGATCTCTTCTCGCTCTTTCGCAAGGCCAATCAACGGAATGTTGAGACCCGCCGCCTCAAGCACCGCTGCAGCCGCTGAGACTTGACCGCGGCCACCGTCAATGACGAGAAGGTCGGGTAGCGCCCAGGCCCGCGCCTCCGCCTCCCCCGCCTTCTCACCAGAAGATCCAGCACTTCGAGCGAAGCGGCGCGTCAGCGCTTCCGTATGTGCGGCAAAGTCATCTTGGCCCTGCACGCCTTTAATTTTGAAGCGACGGTACTCCTTCGGCGCAAGGCGACCATCCATCGCAACGGTGAGCGAGGCGACGGTAAAAGAACCCTGGATCGTTGAAACGTCAGTGCACTCAATGCGCGTCGGCGCGCTCGGAAGGTTCAGGGCAACGGAGAGTGCGGAGAGGGCCGCCTCAGCACGTTCGCGATCGGCGTCATCTTCGGCCTCACTGCGGATCAGTCCCTCCAGCGCATTCCGTTCGGCGAGGCGAAGGATGCGCACACGGTCACCACGCAGTGGAACGCGGAGCTCAACGCTCCCTTCGCGCCGCGCCGTCAAGAAGCCCTCAAGCTCTGGATCGCCGATCGGGAGTGCCGTGGCGATTGACGGTGGAATCTCTCCTGCGCGCGCGTAGTACTGGCTCATGAACGATGCGAGCAGCTCTTCATCGCTCACCCCTTTTGCGTCAAGTCGGTGCACATCGCGACCAACGAGCGTTGCATCACGAATCTGGAAGCAGGCGATCGCAGCGCGGTCACCGTGTCGCGCAATGCCGAGCAGGTCCTCGTCTGGGCGTCCAGCGGGAGGAACGCGCTGCGCCTCAGCATCACGCTCAAGTGAGCTGATCGCATCGCGCAACCGTGCGGCATCCTCGTACGCCTCGGTTTCGCTGGCGTGCTCCATTCGTTCGCGCAGCACCTTCACTGCGCCGCGCGAGCGCCCGCCGAGAAAGAGTTCAAGCCCTTTAATCTCTGCGCCGTACTCCGCAACAGGAACGTTGCCGAGACAGGGGCCCTGGCAGCGCTTTAGGTGGAAGAGGAGGCAGGGTCGCTGCAGCGCCTGCTGCTCTTCCGCGATCGGAATGACACAGGTGCGGAACTGGACGAGACGTCGTGCCGCCTCCATCGCTGTGTCGACGGAGCTTGGACCTGTGTATGGCCCGAAATAACGCGATCCGTCGCGCACCAGTCGGCGCGTGCGCTCAACGCGAGGGTATGGCCCAGCAGTGACGCGAATGTACGGATAACTCCGATCGTCACGCAGGCGGACGTTGTAGCGCGGCAGGTGCTTTCGGATGAGTGTTGCCTCAAGGAGGAGCGCCTCCTTCACTGAGTCGGTCACCGTCCACTCAAGCGATACGACCTGATCAATCACATCACGAATACGATGCGCACCAGGCGTTGTGTTGGAGTGCCAGTAGCTTCGGACGCGCTGTGTGAGGCGCGAGGCCTTTCCTACGTAGATGATCTTCCCCTCCACATCCGAGAAGAGGTAGACGCCGGGAGCGTCAGGGAGCACCTGCAGCGCGGCGGAGATCGCCTCGGGGATCATCGCGTCTTAGGCATCCGCGCGACGCGGAGGTCGTGCGCGATTTGCGGCGCGTCGGTTCAGGATGCGCAACACATCATCGAGCGCCTCGCGAAGTGCAACGGCGAGGTGAGACTCAACGTAGTCGGCGAGCCCGTCCCCTGGGCCGAGTGCGGCGCGGGTGGCGACGACGCTCTTGCGGAGCGTCTCACCGCTCGCATCGCGAAGCTGCGCCGCATGACGTGCCAGCGGAGCGAACCGGGTGCGAAGCGGCTCGGTTGGGAGCGCGCTCATCGCCTGCTCAACGAGGAGTGCAGCGTGGAGTCCCGCCTGATCGAGTTGCTCGTCGGCGTGTCGTGGGAGCTCAGCCTCCGCCATGCTTACTCCAGCGACCGGATCGGCTCACCGCGCAGTGCAAGCGCAAGATAGCGACCCGTGTGGCTCGCCTTCACCTTCGCCACCTGCTCTGGCGTCCCCTCGGCGATCAGTTCACCACCACGATCACCACCATCCGGCCCAAGGTCAATCACCCAGTCCGCGGTCTTGATCACATCTAGGTTGTGCTCAATGACGATGACACTGTTCCCACCATCCACGAGTCGGTGCAGCACCTCAAGGAGGCGCTCCACATCGGCGAAGTGAAGACCGGTGGTCGGCTCATCAAGGATGTACGCCGTTCGCCCGGTTGAGCGGCGTGCAAGTTCGGTCGCGAGCTTAATGCGCTGCGCCTCACCACCAGAGAGCGTCGTTGCGGGCTGACCGAGCCGCAGATAGCCGAGGCCGACTTCGCACAGCGTCTTGAGGCGATTACGGATGGCAGGGATCGCATCGAAACGCTCCAGTGCATCTTCAACCTGCAGCTCAAGCACATCGGCGATCGTCATCCCCTTCCATGTGACATCGAGCGCCTCACGGTTGTAGCGCTTCCCGCGGCAGGTTTCGCATGGGACATAGACATCTGGGAGGAACTGCATCTCAATCTGCAGGATGCCGTCACCCGCGCAGGTTTCGCAGCGTCCACCTTTGACGTTGAAGGAGAAGCGGCCAGCAGAGTAGCCACGAAGTCGCGCCTCTTGCGTGGCGGCGAAGAGTTCGCGAATCGGCGTGAAGAGTCCCACATACGTGGCTGGGTTGGATCGTGGCGTGCGACCGATCGGACTCTGGTCGATCTCGATCGCCTTATCGATCTGATCAAGACCAGTGACACGATCATGTGCGCCTGGTCGCTCTTTGGTCCCGTGCAACTTGCGGGCGATCGCCTTCTGCAAGATGTCTGTCACTAACGTGCTCTTTCCGCTCCCAGAGACCCCAGTGACGGCAATGAAGCGGCCGAGTGGGAACTCCACATCGAGCCCCTTCAGGTTGTGCTCGCGCGCCCCCTTGACGACGATGCTCTTCCCACTCCCCTTCCGTCGTGTTGTCGGAATCTTCACGGCGCGATCGCCACGGATGAATGCGCCCGTGATGGAGTCCTTGGAGTCGGTCAACGCCTTCAGCGTGCCGTTCACCACCACCTTCCCGCCGAGTTCGCCTGCGCCTGGACCGATGTCGACAATCCAATCAGCGGTGCGGATCGTCTCTTCGTCATGCTCCACCACCAGCACGGTGTTCCCAAGGTCGCGGAGTCGCAGCAGCGTGG
>JBIJDR010000027.1:0-11580 GCA_044343985.1 Candidatus Limnocylindrus sp. | reverse complement strand
CTTCGGTTCGAGCAGCCTCGCCAACGTCCTCTACTTCACCGCGGTGCCGGTGGTTGGCCCTGCGCGTGTGGCGAGCTTCCAGCTCCTCGTCCCGTTCCTTGCTGTCGTGATCTCTGCGGTTGTCCTTGGCGAAGCGCTCGCCCCTGTGCAGGCACTCGGCGGCGCGCTTATCCTGCTCGGCATCTGGGCGGGGCGCCAAACGCAACTCCCGTTCCGCCGCCGTCTGCGATAGACTCCGTCAGGCTCGCTCGGTAGTCACCGAGCGCCCCGCCCAACTTGAGGAGGCAGAGGGGACGAGATGGCGACGAAATTCGTGTTCGTCACCGGCGGCGTCACCTCCTCCCTCGGTAAGGGCATCACCGCCGCCTCCGTTGGCCTTCTGCTGAAAGCGCGTGGCCTGCGCATCTCCGTCATCAAGCTCGATCCGTATCTCAACGTGGATCCGGGCACCATGTCGCCGTATCAGCACGGCGAGGTCTACATCACCGATGATGGCGCAGAGACCGACCTCGACCTTGGTCACTACGAGCGCTTCATTGACGTCAACCTCTCGCAGGCCTCCAACGTCACTACGGGACGCATCTACTCCACCGTGATCGCGCGTGAGCGCCGCGGCGACTACCTAGGCGGCACCGTGCAGGTGATCCCACACATCACCAACGAGATCAAGGAGCGCGTACTGCGTCTCGGCGGCGACGATGTTGACGTTGTGATCGTTGAAGTTGGTGGAACGGTGGGCGACATTGAGTCACTCCCATTCATTGAGGCGATTCGCCAGCTGAAGAAGGACGTTGGTCGCGGCAACTCGCTCTACATCCACGTCACCCTCCTTCCAGAACTCGCCGCAACCGGTGAGCTGAAGACGAAGCCAACGCAACACTCGGTGAAGGAGCTGCGCGGCAGCGGTATTCAGCCCGACGTGATCATCCTTCGCGCCGATCATCCGGTCCCAGACGATGTACGCGAAAAGATCGCCCTCTTCACCGACGTTCCAATGGAGGCGGTCGTCCCCGCCACCACTGCGCGCACCATCTACGAAGTACCGCTGCAGTTTGAGAAGTTCGGCCTTGGTGACCTGCTCGTTCGCGAACTCGGCATTACGCCCGCCACACCGCAGCTCGCGAAGTGGGAACAGCTCGTGGCAGAGATCGTTGCAGAGAAGCCGGCGGTGGAGATCGCCATTGTTGGGAAGTACACCGAACTCCCTGACGCATACCTCTCTGTCATGGAGGCGCTACGACACGCTGGTTGGGCGCACGGCCACGACGTCCGCGTTCGATGGGTCAACGCCGAACAGCTTGATGACGCTGACGTGGCGCAGGTCTCAGCGCAACTCGCTGGCGCGCACGGCATCTTGGTCCCTGGCGGTTACGGCTACCGCGGCATTGAGGGGAAGATTCGCGCGGCACACACGGCGCGCACCGAGCGCATCCCGTATCTCGGCCTCTGCCTTGGCCTGCAGATCGCGGTGATTGAGTTTGCGCGAGAGACGCTCGCCTCTGCCGACGCGAACTCCACCGAGTTCGACATGTTCACCAAGCATCCGGTCATTGACTTCACGCCAGACCAACGCGGCGTAGAAGAGAAGGGTGGAACGCAGCGGCTCGGCCTCTACCCCGCCAAGCTCACCGCAGGCTCGCGGGCCGCAACCGTCTACGGCTCAGAGATCGCCTACGAGCGCCACCGCCACCGCTTTGAGGTGGCGAATCGCTTCAAGCCGCAGCTTGAGGCGGCCGGGATGAACTTCTCTGGTGTCTCGCCTGATGGTCGCCTCGTCGAGATCATCGAACTCGCCGATCACCCATGGTTCGTGGCGAGCCAGTTCCACCCAGAGTTCACCAGCCGTCCGCTTCGACCGAACCCGCTCTTCGACGGCTTCGTTGGCGCGGCAGTCGCGCTGAAAGAGGGTCGCCTCGCTGCGTACACCCCACGAATGGTGGGAGTGCGCGATGATGAGACGGTACAGGCGGAACGCCGCAAGGCGATTGAGGCGGCCGCACACAAGGCGGCAAGCCGAAGTAACGGAACAGGAGCTGCATCATGAAGTTCTTCTTAGACACGGCAGATATCAACGAAATCAAGACTGGCATCAGCTGGGGGATCGTTGACGGCGTCACCACTAACCCGTCGCTCTACGCGAAGGTTGGCGGCTCTTACGAAGAGCTCCTGAAGGAGATCTGCGCGCTCACTCCAGGCCCAGTCTCGGCCGAAGTGATCAGCGACGACACTGAGGGGATGCTTCGCGAGGGTCTCGCCTTCGCCAAGATCGCCTCCAACATCGTGGTGAAGATCCCAATGACCACCGACGGCCTCGCCGCGATCAGCCGCCTCAAGGCGGAGGGGATTAAGACGAACTGCACGCTGATCTTTACGGCGAACCAGGGACTTCTCGCCGCGAAGGCGGGTGCGTCACTGATCAGCCCATTCGTTGGCCGGCTTGATGACATCAGTGAAGACGGCATGACGGTGATCCGCGAACTCGCGGAGATCTTCTCGCACTACGAAGATCTTGATCACTGCGAGATCTTGGCTGCATCGATTCGCCACCCTCGTCACGTGACGGAATCAGCGCTCGTTGGTGCACACGTTGCCACGATGCCGCTGAAGGTCCTTGAGCAGATGGCGAAGCATCCGCTCACCGACAAGGGGATCGCCGTCTTTAAGGCCGATTGGGCAAAGGCGAAGGGCGGAAAGTAACAACCTCCCGCCCCCCGTTGACGTGGGGCAGATGATCCCGTAGAGTTCTCTCATCCCCCCACTCCTCCCGCTAAGAGGCGTTGGACGTTTCGTGTGGGGATCGCGAACACCCCCAGGAACCCCACAAGAGTCAAGGAAGGTACCCCCAACAATGTCAATGAACGATCCCCGTAATCGCGGACCACGACGCGGCGTTCGCCGCGGACCCGGAATGAACGGGGGACAGGGCGGCATGCGCATGCCGCAGAGCTCACTCCCACAAGATGTTGAGGTTCTCTCCGAAGCGGATCTCGCCGCTGAGGGGCTGCTCACCTTTGCAGCGCTCGCCAATATGACGGCGAGCGAACTGATGGCCGCAGCGAAGAAGTTCAACGTCACCACCTCGCAGCAAGAAGATTTGCCGCATGTCATTCAGAAGATCCTTACAGCGCAAGCTGAGGAGCTCGGCCAGGTTTGGGCCGAAGGGATCCTTGAGATCGTTGATGACGGATACGGATTCGTTCGACGCAACGGACTCCTTCCGAGTGCGGACGATGTCTACGTTCCGTCGCCCATGTTGCGCCGCATCGGTCTACGCCAGGGAGACACCATTGGTGGCGTGATCCGTGCGCCGCGTGAAGGTGAGAAGTTCTGGGGGATGCTCCGCGTGGAGATTATCTCCGGGACAGACCCAGAGTCGGCACGCCGACGACCACACTTCGGTGACCTCACCCCAATCCATCCGATTGAGCTGATCAACCTTGAGACAGATCCAACAAATCTTTCGCAGCGCCTCATCAACCTGGTCAACCCACTCGGTAAGGGGCAGCGCGCGCTGATCGTCTCGCCGCCAAAGGCGGGGAAGACGAGCCTCTTGAAGCAGATCGCGCAGGGTGTGACCGCTAATTATCCAGAGATCTCTCTGATGGTCTGCCTTATTGGTGAGCGACCAGAAGAGGTGACCGACATGCGTCGCTCCGTGAAGGGTGAGGTGATCTCTTCAACCTTCGACGAGCCGACCGAAAATCACACACACGTGGCCGAGATGGCGCTAGAGATTGCGAAGCGACGTACTGAGGCTGGCGCCGATGTGGTGGTGCTCCTCGACTCCATCACCCGACTAGCGCGCGCATACAACTTGGCACTCCCGCCATCAGGGCGAACCCTCTCCGGTGGTATTGACCCTATTGCGCTCTACCCACCGAAGCGTTTCTTCGGTGCCGCGCGCAAGTTGGAAGAGGGCGGATCACTGACGATCATCGGAACCTGCCTTGTAGACACCGGCTCCAAGATGGACGACGTCATCTATGAAGAGTTCAAGGGGACCGGCAACTCCGAGCTCGTCCTTGACCGCAAGCTTGCCGAGAAGCGCATCTTCCCGGCCATTGATGTGCAGCGCTCCGGCACGCGCCGAGAGGAGCTCCTCCTTGATGAGGCAACGCTGAAGATGGTCTGGACGATGCGTCGCATGCTCTCCGCCGTCGGTGCGAACGAGGGGATCGAGCTCCTCTTGAACCGCATCGCGAAGACCGAG
This sequence comes from Candidatus Limnocylindrus sp., assembly GCA_044343985.1. Taxonomy (GTDB): domain Bacteria; phylum Chloroflexota; class Limnocylindria; order Limnocylindrales; family Limnocylindraceae; genus Limnocylindrus. Next base: position 7,370 of record JBIJDR010000027.1, on the reverse strand, counting down.
TCGAACGCGCAGTTCCTCGCCTCGCTGACGAAGGGGACTGAGGGCTCAAACCCAGCCTGAGATCAACCTCCCGCACCCCGCCGAAGCGGTATCGGCGAAGGGTAGAATAGGTCGAGATCGGAGGCGCATATGGCTCAGAGAGGTCCCGAGAGTCGAAAGAGAACGCGCTCGCGTCTAGGCAGCGGCGTTCGGCAAGGAGGCGTCTTTTTCCGCCTCTTAGCTTCCATTCGTCGTGCCGCCTATGAGTTTAGTGGGCTGGTGGAGCGTGCGGGCGAGCGAGCGATCAGGCTCAGCCTCTTCCGAGCGGGTGAGTTTCTCAAGCACCCTCTCCCACGTCATATTCGTGTCCACCCTCGACTGCGCGAGCGCACCAGCGGCTTAGCCCTCGCCGCCCTCGCCCATAAGCTGACGCCACACTTGGAGCGCTGGGGGGTTATGCGCAACCTCAAGCGTCGCCAGGCTCGGCTCGCAAAACAGATTTATGCCATCAGTCGCGCTCCAGAGAGCGCCGCGTCGATCGGCATCGCCGTGCTCCTTGGCGTTGCCATCGTGGCAAGCCTCCTTCCTGGCCCCACAGTCGACCAGCGTGCTCGCGCGTTTGATGAGGGGCTAGCCATCGCCGTTGAGACTGGGACGGAGCGCACCCCTCCTGCGCTCTGGGGCGCGGGGCTTGACCCTGATCGTGTGGCACCGCTAGAGGCGCCGCTTAGCCTTACTGGGCAGCAGGGCAACGCGCTGACAGACGTTTCAGTGATGAGCCCACTCGGTTGGCGCTCGGCTGAGCTCGCGCGCACCGCCTCAGCGGAGCTCGTAAGCAGCCTTGTGGCGAGTGAGCTTGACGGACCACGGATTCTTGAAGATGGAACGATGCAACTTCCTGCTGCAGTCGCGATCAGCATTCCGGATGGTCGCATACACGTCAGCATCCATGTGGTGCAGAAGGGAGAGACGCTGGCTAAGATCGCCAAGCTCTACAGCATCGGGCTCATGGATGTGATTTGGTCAAACCGCTTGGTCTCAACAAGTAATCCACCTGCAGGGAAGCGGCTCAAGATTCCAGATGTGAAAGGCTTCGTCCATGTCGTTGCAGAACATGAGACGATGAAGTCGATCGCCTCTTCTGCGAAGATTTCGCAGTCAAAAATCGTTGCCTATAACGGGCTCCGCTCAACCGATGTGGTGCTTGGGATGGTGCTCGTTCTTCCGGGCGGGCGCGGACCAGCACTTCCAACGTATGCGGCTTCTGGCCAGTCGTACGCGTATAACGGGCCACTCCCAGCGATCTATGATGGCTTGACATTCCGTTACCCAGTGCCTGGTGGGCGATTCGTGCGAGGCTTCTTCCGAGGCCATGATGGGATGGACATCTCTCAATCTACGGGCGCACCGATTCTTGCTGCAGCGGCAGGAGTTGTTGTGCGCACCGGGTGGGTTAGCAATTGTGGTGGCAATCAAGTGGTGATCGCCGTTGGATCAAATCTCTACACTGGCTACTATCACATGTCCAAAATTCTGGTCTCACCGGGGCAGAAGATTGCACGTGGGCAGCAGATCGGAAAAATTGGGGATTCGGGATGTACCACCGGTCCACATCTTCACTTCTCCGTTTCGCGCGGCTACCCGCTTGCGAGCGGGTCAACCTTCTACAATCCGGCGCGATTCCTTCCGTAGGGCACGTGTTTCTTGACGTTGTAGATCTTCACCTCACCGCTGGGCGTGGAGGCGATGGCGCATCCACGATGCGGCGCGAGTCGCACGTTCCGCGTGGAGGTCCAGATGGCGGCGACGGTGGACGTGGCGGCAGCGTCTATGTCTCCGTGGATACTGGCCAGACTACGCTGCGTGACTTTGAGCAGAAGCGCTTCCTCACCGCAGGAGATGGCGGGAACGGTGGCAACAAGCAGTCACACGGGAAGGCGGGAAGGGAGCTAGAGATTGGCGTCCCGCCTGGCACCGCAATCTTTGACGCGGAGAGCGGCGACCTGATCGCCGACATCGTTTCGCGCGAGCAGCGCGTGATGATCGTCAAAGGTGGGCGCGGGGGCCTCGGGAACGCGCATTTCGTCACCTCAACGCATCAGGCACCACGTCACGCGCAGAAGGGAGAGCCTGGTGAGGTGCGCGCCGTGCGCTTTGAGCTGCGCCTGATCGCCGACGTTGGACTCGTTGGCCTCCCGAACGCTGGCAAGTCCACCACTCTTGCTGCGCTCACCGCAGCACAGCCGAAGATTGGGGACTACCCGTTCACCACCCTTGAGCCAAATCTTGGCGTTCTTGAACTCGGCCTAGAGGATGGTCGTCGCCCAACCATTGCCGATCTCCCAGGGCTTATTGAAGGTGCATCGATGGGGGCTGGACTCGGCTTCGCCTTCTTGCGTCACGCCTCACGCACGCGCATTCTGGTCCACGTTGTTGACGCCTCCACCGCTGACCCGTTGCGCGATGCAGGGATCATTCGCGATGAACTCTCTGCGCACAACCCCGCACTCCTTGAGAAGACCACGCTGATCGTCTTGAACAAGATTGACCGCCCCGGTGTCCATGAGCGACTCGCCGAACTGCAGGAAGGGTTTGCCAAGCTCGGCCTCAACAGTGTCGCCTGCTCAGCACTTGGCGGGACGCTAGGTGAGGGTGTAGGTGCGCTCCGTAAAGAGTTGGCACGACTCCTCCCTGACGCCGAGACGCTCTCGCTTCCAACCGAACCTGCTGGTGTGGTGGTGCACCGCATCGATCCGATTGCAGTCTCTGGATTTGAGGTCAGCCGTGAGGGTGACGCCTTCCGCGTGCGCGGTAAGGCGATTGAGCGCTTGGTGCATCAGACCGACTTTGCGCGCGATGAATCTGCTGAGCGCTTCCATCATGAGCTGAAGCGACAAGGGATTGAGGAGGCGCTCCGCAAGGCTGGCTGCCGCACTGGCCACTCCGTGCTGATTGGCGACCTTGCGTTGGAGTGGGACGACCCAGATGATACTGGCCTCTTGAACGCCGCCGATGCCGCAGACGCTGCCGACCTAGACCTTGAAGAGATTGGCGAAACGCTAGAAGAGGCGGCAACCGGAAGTTCGGAGGGGAGCCAGTGAGCAAGATCGGCGTCCTCGGTGGGACCTTCGATCCGATTCACGACGGACATCTTGCGCTTGGTCAGGCCGCCTGCGATCTGCTGAAGCTTGATCGCGTCCTCTTCGTGCCCGCTGCGCGACCACCGCACAAGGTGAACGATCGCGTCACCGACGCAGTGATTCGTTGCGAGATGGTGCAACTTGCCATTGCAGGGAACCCACACTTTGAGCTGAACCGTGCAGAGCTTGATCGTCCGGGCCTCTCGTACACGATTGACACGCTGCGCGATCTTGCCGCTACTGCCGAACCTGGGAAGCCGCACGAGCTCTACCTGATCCTCTCGGTTGAATCACTCCTCGGCTTCCATGAGTGGGAGGATCCAACCGCAATCCTGGACCTCGCTCGCGTTGCCGCACTTCCGCGACCTGGAACACCAACGCCGGATCGTGCCTGGCTGGCGCGCCACTTCCCTGGACGCGAGGATCGTTTCCTCTACCTCGACGGCTTTCACCTCTCCCACGCGAGCCGTGAGCTCCGTGCACTTGCGGCGCGTGGGCGCTCACTCCGCTACCTGGTTCCTAGTGCCGTTGCCGACTACATCAAGAAGACTGGCCTCTACCTTGATCGACCAGAACTCGTCTTGAAGCGACCGATTGAGCGCGATGACATCCCAGTTGATCCAGCAACATGACCACTCAGGTAGGCTGAGCTGGTGATTCAGAAGCAACGCAGCATTGAGCCCCACGATCTTGCGCGGAAGGTTGCCCTCCTAGCCGAAGATAAGAAGGCGGCCGACATCATCGTCCTTGACGTAGCTGGGCTCACCACGGTCGCAGAAGCCTTCGTCATCTGCACTGGCGGCTCTGAGCCGCAGCTCGCCGCGATCACCGCGAGCATCGTTGACGGTCTCGCCGCAGAGGAGATCACGCCGTCGCACCGTCACCGTGCGCCATCGTCACATTGGATCGTTTTGGATTACGGTTCGGTGATCGTGCACATCTTCACGCCACCAGAGCGCGACTTCTACAAGCTTGAGCAGCTCTGGTCCTCTGCGAAGGTGCTGCTCCGAATCCAGTAAGGAGCACCTAGCCGATTCGGGCGGCGCTCCATCGCGTTAGTGCCGGACCCCAGGCACGCTCACCATCACCCTTAGAGACCGCGTCGAGCTCTACGAGGCCAGTGATCGCATCGGAGATCTCCCGTGCACTCCAGCGACGTGCCGCATCGGCGAGCTTCCCGGCGGGGAACTCGTGCATGTGGAGCTCTCGCGCCACCTGACCAATCGACTTCCCCTCTTCAATCACCGCACCATGAATCTGTGCAAGGTCGCGCATCTTGCGGTGGAGTGTCGCCACCACCATTGGCCCTGGCTCACTGATCGCGCGACCGAGATGCCGTGCGGCGAGTGGTCCACTGCGCGCCACGATCGCATCCGCAAAGGCGAAGAGTGAGCCAAGCCCACGATCTGCAACCAGCAGTTGCACCGCCTTCAGTGGGATTGTCCCTGTTGGCATCGCGAGCATCAACTTCTCAAGCTCAATCGCTGCTGTCATCCGCATCCCGCTGCGATCAAGATCTGGCTCACGTACCTCTGCGCCAAGCCGCTCGGCAATATCTTTCGCCGCATCGCCAGCAATCTCGCGCCCCGCCGCCTGTGCGCGTTGCAAGACCCACGAGGCAAGCTCACCAGGTCCAGGCGAGATGCAGCTCAGCACCGCGCCGCCAACGTCCTGTACCAGGAGGCCAAGTTCGCCAGGTCCATCAGGACGCGCAGCGCGCAGGTTTGGCCGACGCGCGCGTTGATCAACGAGCGCCACCGCGTTCCCCGGCGCAATGTTCGCGAGTGCGCTCGCCACTCCTGCGCGGAGCTCCTTCGTGCGAGCCAGTCGCCCCGCTCCCGCCACCACCATCAGTGAACCGCCACCGAAGAGTCCGCCCGTCCCCAACTTCTGCGCTAGGTTGCTGAGCACCGCCGCCCCGTCTCCGGAGCCACGCCCCTCCGCCTTCAACCGCACGCGGTCTGGCGCCCCCATCCCACCCGCAGCAAGCTGCTGCGCGAGCGCATCTACCGCCTCCTCGATCAGGAGGAGGTCATCGCCCCAGGCAAGGAGTACCGCAGGGTTCGTTGGCTTTGCCATGCGCCGATGGTAGCGGCTGGGGCGGGGGTAGTCGCCCCAGCGAGCACAGATTGAGAGGAGTTGCTTACCGAAAGCTTATTAGCCCACTACAGCATCTAATTCCCAAGACAACGCGTCTCCAGCGCTGTGCTTCCTGCAGGGAGACATCCCAAGAATGGGCCGAGTTATATGCTCTCAGTGCCGAGTTACCTTGATCGATCTTCTTCTGCCTTGTCGCCCCAATACCACCCGATTGTTTGCTCCAGCTGGCGTGCTCGCTCTTTAGGTAGTGTCTTCCGGTTGTGTTGGCTGGTCTGGTCGGAAACCCATTTCCCTGCACGGAAACCGTCCCTGTCCCGGAACGACACTGGGATCGTGCGGAGCGATTTTCCATTTGCTATGCGGACTGCTTGCCTCAGTCGATCCTCAAACGAGGTGCGAATCGTCGTTCGAGGTACGACCTTTGCCCAGCGCCAGCTCGGCAGCTTGCTGAGCTCTTGAATCTCACTACGGGAGAGCTTCCCTGCACGATGCTTTTGTCGAAGTCGCTGGAGTGCTAAGCCCAGTAGATAGCCGTCGTCAGCCACCTGGTTCTTATCAAAATCGGCAGTTCCATTGGTTCTTGCATACTCGGCCACCCGATTGATTTGTTCGAGGGTGTCGTAGTCCGCCTGCTTCTTAACGCCCATTGATCTCTCCCAGACATGTCCTGGAATAGCTTCCATCGCGCGGAGCTCTGCAGCAGTAATCGTGCGACTCTTACGTCGCTGCCGCATAGCTGCAAACCATCTCTTGACCACAGGGTCTGCGTCTCTTGCAGTTGGGCTTAGCCCGCGAGCAAGCATTTTTGAATACCCAGAAAGCCCCTCTTGAAAGTAAGACGAACGCCCACTCTCTCGTGCGTCCCAGACCCATCCGCTTGCTCTTTCAAGCATCTTCTTCCGCTGAGCCGTGAGTTTGCCCGTATTCGTGCGCTGAATGTTCACCCAGGAACCTAGTTTAAAACCTGTACCGGTGACATATAGAGCTGGTACGCGACCATGTCCGTGCTGTTTGACGTAAGTTTTAAACGCTTCTAAGGCCTGCAGCCACCCATCTTCAAATCCGAGCCGAGTCCATTGCCATCCTGCGACCTCTTGGAGGGCATGAATACGTTCGGCAGCGAGCCTTCCTTCGGCGTGTTCCTTGTGACGAGACCTGACCCATGAAATCAGGCGGATTCCGTCAACGATTGTGTTTCCGCTTAAGTCATCAATCGAATGTATTGCAAGATATTTCTTAATGGCCAGTAGGCCAGCGCGAAACTCGTCTTCATAGGGATCCCAAGTCCAGCCAGGTAGGGACTCCAGCGCAGCCCATCGGTGGGGAGGCAGGAGCCCATCGCGCCCGGCCTTTCGTTGTCCCGCCACCCATTTTCCATACATCCTCCCATCTGGAAGCTGATAAGTAGTTGGTACGCGTGAGGTTCCGTAACGTTTCACATAATTCTGCAAAATCGCAAAGTCATTTAGGAAATCTTGTTCTAACGGGTCCCAGGTCCAACCAGGTAACGCTTCAAGCTGGGATTTTCTCCGTGCCGCAAGCCGCTCCTGGTGGTACTCACCGCGCTGTGTGTCGGCCCACGCGTATACATCAACGTCCATGTGTTTATCTCCGCGGACAGGACGGGCGTGACCAGTTGTGGCAGCCCAGTCCTCAAAAGCGGCAAAAGCTCGTTCCCAACGGCCAAGCCCAACCTCGATCGCCCGTAGCTGCACCGCCTCAAGCAGCCGCCTCGCCAACACCTTGTCGAGCTCTGCACCAATCGACACCTCAAGGATCTCGCCGATCCCGACAGCCTTCTGGTGCGGCTTCTTCCCCTTCGCAACAAGGATCTTCGCCATGAATCGCGCCATGAAGGGGTCATGGTCCTTGAGCGCGCGAAGGACCTGCAGCACCGGCTCAAAGGCGGAACCCTCAACTGCGGTCTCTGGGTCTTTTAGCTCTTTCTTCGTGAGGTAGACGGGGAGGATGATGTAGCCGGTTGTCTTCTTGCTCGTGCCCATTGGCTTACGCATCGCTCGCCCCACGGCCTGCACGATGTCGACCTGGCTCTTGCGTGGGTCAGCAAATGCCACCGCATCCAGTGCCGGGACATCGATCCCTTCGGTGAGGCAGCGAGCATTCGTCGCCAAGTACGATGTCCCGGCACTG
>JBIJDR010000074.1:0-3100 GCA_044343985.1 Candidatus Limnocylindrus sp. | reverse complement strand
CGCTGACTCATCGGCTGAACCGAGCGTTGAGCCATCGGATTCGGCGCTCCCTACGGCCACCCCCGTCCCGAGCGCCACCCCCACAGCGACCCCATCGCCGAGCCTCACCCCAAGCCCAACCCCCACCGCGACCCCCACCCCAAGCAGCGACTCGGGGACGACCTATGTGGTGAAGAGGAATGACACCCTCAGCGGGATCTGCCTGAAGATTGGCGGCGGGGAAGGTTGCGTCAAGGCGATCATGGATTTGAATTCGATTGAGGACGCCCGCACGATTCAGCCTGGCCAGGTGCTGAAGCTCCCCTGAGGCTGGCTCGCGGAGCCTGTGTTAGGCTCCCTCAACGCGATCGCGTGGTCACCCCACATGCTCTGCACCGTGGTGTCACCGCTTGAGCGCGAATACATGTTGAAGGAGAACCAATACACGTGATTGAAGACCAGGAGAACGCGTCCCTTAATGGAGCAACTCCCGCCGAAGGTGGTGAGGCTCCCGTACGAAAGGCGAAAGCCCCAGCGAAGCCGAAGAGCGTCAAGGTGAAGGCCCCAGAGGTCGCCGGTGACGCCGCAGCATCTGCCGACAGTGCTACATACACTGCGCCAGCAGCAGCCGCCCCAGTGGCAACTGCACCTGCAGCCCCAGTGTGGAGTGGCCCTGAGCCAACCACCATGGAAGAGCTGCTCGCGATCGCGGGTGCGCCGATCAAGAACCTCAAGTCGGGTGATGTGCTGGACGGCGTTGTCGTTCGCGTTGATCCAGACGAAGTGCTCGTTGATATTGGTGGCAAGAGCGAAGGTGTTGTCTCAAGCCGCGAGCTGCACGGTCGAAACGGCGAAGAGGGTCCAACCCTCAACGTTGGCGACACGGTGCTTGTCTATGTGATGCAGCCGGAGTCGGAAGACGGACACGTTGTCCTCTCCATCCGCCGCGCCGGCCTGGAGCGCAAGTGGCGCACCATGCAGGAGCAGCTGGACTCGGGCACCATCATTGAGGCTGCCGTCATTGATCACAACAAGGGTGGACTCATCGTTGATTGTGGCATTCGCGGCTTCGTGCCGATCAGCCAGATCGTTGACTTCCCACGCCGTCCGCCTGGAGATGCACCGCGCGACGCGATCCAGGAGATCGCCGAGAAGCTGCAGCCATACGTTGGCCGCAAGCTGCGCATGAAGATCCTTGAGGTGAACCGCAAGGGGAATCGCCTAATCCTCTCTGAGAAGGTTGCGCACTATGAGGAGCGACGCGAGAAGCGTGACGAGCTCTTCAGCACCCTCTCGGTCGGCCAGAAGGTGAGTGGCAGCGTGCGCTCGATTGCGCCGTTCGGCCTCTTCATCGACCTTGGCGGGATTGACGGCCTCATCCATAAGAGCGAGATCAGCTGGTCGAAGGTTGCGAACCCTGAGGCCGATTACAAGGTGGGCGACATGATCGACGCCGAAGTGATTGACATCAATACGGAGCGCGGCCGCATCAGCCTCTCCATCCGCAAGCTGCAGCCAGACCCATGGCATGCCGCCATTTCGGACATCAAGATTGGTGACTTTGTTGAGGGGACCATCACGAAGCTTGTGAACTTCGGTGCCTTCGTGCGCGTGCGCGACGGCCTCGAGGGGCTCATCCATATCAGTGAGCTCTCCAACAATCGCGTCCTCCACCCGGGCGACGTGGTGAAGGACGAGCAGACGCTCAAGTTGAAGGTGATCAGCCTTGACTCCGAGCGACACCGACTCGGCCTCAGCCTGAAGCAGGCGGAGGAGACGCCCGTTCGCGAAACCCCAGCGGAGCAGCCGAAGAAGGAGACGCGACGCGCGCGTCCTGAGCGCGGCTTCTCCATGGAGGGGGCGGTCCAGGAGCCAGAGGGTGGGCTTGATCTCACTCTTGCGGCAGCCTTCGCCGGCATTCGCGACAAGATGGCGGAGTCGGGTGATGGCGATGAGGAGTCTGCTGGTGGCGACGGTGAGACCAAGCGCAAGCGCGCACCGAAGAAGGAGGCGCAAGAGTCTCCAGCTGCGGTGATCGATGCTGCGCTTGAGGAGAGCCTGGCCCCCGAGACGGCTCCTGCGCCGAGCGCTGAGCCGAGCGCCGAGCCAACTGCCGAACCGGGCGGAGAGGCCTAAGGGCCGCTCCGTGCTGGCGCTTCTGCGCCGCACTGCGCTTAGGTCGTGCACGGGGGCGGTGGTAGACTGCTACTCCGCGGGGTACCGCTGCGATCGCAGCGTTAGCGCGGAGATCGGAGGAGCGCATGGCCACGGCTGACCGCTTCGATCGCTTCACGGATCGTGCCAGGAAGGTGCTGACGCTCGCCCAAGACGAGGCGCAGCGCTTCAACCACAACTACATCGGTACCGAACACCTTCTTCTCGGACTTGTCCGCGAGGGGGAGGGTGTCGCCGCCAAGGTGCTCGAGAACCTGAGCGTTGAGCTTGCCAAGGTGCGCCAGGCGGTGGAGTTCATCATTGGGCGTGGCGAACGGCCAGTGCTCGGCGAGATCGGCCTCACCCCACGTGCCAAGAAGGTGATCGAGCTCGCCATTGATGAGGCGCGCCGACTCGGCCACAACTACATCGGCACCGAACACCTCCTCCTTGGACTCGTCCGTGAAGAGGGCGGGATCGCATCTGGCGTCCTTGAGTCACTCGGCGTCAGCCTGGACAAGGTGCGCCACGAGGTGGTGCGCGTCCTGAGCCAGTCCTCGGCGCCAGCAACGGCCCAGGCGGAGCGACGCGGTTCGGCCTCAAAGACGCCAACCCTTGATGCGCTCGGCATTGACCTGACCGAGGCGGCGCGCGCCGGACGCTTGGATCCTGTGATTGGACGCGAACGTGAGATTGAGCGCGTGATCCAGATCCTTGCGCGCCGCACCAAAAACAATCCAGCGCTGATCGGTGAGCCGGGCGTTGGGAAGACCGCGATCGCTGAAGGCCTCGCCCAGCGCATCGTGAAGGGTGATGTCCCTGCGCCACTTCTTGATAAGCGCGTCGTCACACTTGACATGGGCTCGCTCGTTGCTGGAACAAAGTATCGCGGCGAATTTGAAGAGCGACTGAAGAAGGTGCTCGAAGAGCTGCGCGCGTCACGCGACGCGATTCTCTTTGTTGATGA
>JBIJDR010000035.1:0-8759 GCA_044343985.1 Candidatus Limnocylindrus sp. | reverse complement strand
GCTGCACACGCTCGTTGGTGCTGGCGCCGCTGAGGGTGCAATTGACGCGGCGAACATCTTGAAGCCGCCACTCGCGCGCGGCGAGATCCAGTGCATCGGCGCCACCACGCTTGACGAGTACCGAAAGCATATTGAGAAGGATCCGGCACTCGAGCGCCGCTTCGCGCAGGTGATTGTTGCCGAACCTTCCCAAGAGGAGACGATTGAGATCCTGAAGGGGCTCCGCCCGCGCTACGAGGCGCATCACAAGGTGCGCATTACTGATGAGGCGCTCCGCGCCGCGGTGGATCTCTCGGTGCGATACATCAGCGATCGTCAGCTCCCCGATAAGGCGATCGACGTGATTGATGAGGCATCGAGTCGTGTCATGTTGCGCCATGCTTCACCACCGCCAGAGTTGCGCGCTGCGCGCCGCGAGGCGGATGCACTTGAGCGCGATCAGCAAGATGCCGCCGCTGCGGGCGCGTTTGACCGTGCCGGCTCACTGCGTAGCCAGCTCGATGGGCTGAAGGGGCGGATTTCGGAGCTGGATCGCGCCTGGCGCGCGAGCCTCAACGGCGTTACGGCGCCGAGTGCCGAGCGCTCCACGCCAACTACACCGGCGACATTGGCCACGCCGACCCCAGCGAGCGAGGCACCACGCACCGACCCGTCGGTGCCTGCGCTTCCCGCGATTATTGATGCCGCATCGCGCACCCTCGGCGCCAGCGCCAGCGATGCTGCCGTCGTAGCAACGCCTTCTGTAACGACTACTGATGGCGCACAGCCACAGCCAGCGAATCGCGCTGATGATCGCCCGATTGTCACCGATGATGAGGTCGCCGCAGTGGTGGCGATGTGGACTGGTATCCCTGTGATGCGCCTCGCCGAAGCTGAGACGGCACGCCTCCTGAAGATGGAGGAGTCGCTCGGCGGCCGCGTGGTCGGCCAAGAACAGGCGATCGGCACGCTCAGCCGCGCAGTGCGTCGCGCTCGCGCTGGCCTCAAGGATCCGAAGCGTCCGATCGGCAGTTTCCTCTTCCTCGGCCCGACCGGCGTGGGGAAGACCGAGTTGGCGAAGGCGCTCGCCGAGTTCATGTTCGGCACAGAGGACGCGCTGATCAAGATCGACATGAGCGAGTTCATGGAGCGCCACAACACGAGCCGACTCGTTGGCGCACCTCCCGGCTACGTCGGCTTTGATGATGGTGGTCAGCTGACCGAGGCGATTCGACGTCGACCGTACGCCGTGGTGCTGCTCGACGAAATCGAGAAGGCGCACAGCGAAGTCTTCAACATCCTGCTGCAGATCCTTGAGGATGGCCAGCTCACGGACGCCAAGGGGCGACGTGTGGACTTCCGCAACGTAATCCTGATCATGACCTCCAACCTTGGTGCGCGACAGATCCAGACGCCGTCGTCACTCGGATTCCGTGCGCGTGGCGAGGGTGCCGATGCACGCGCTGAAGAGGAGTACGGCCTGATCAGCGCGAAGGTGGACGAAGAGTTGAAGAAGGCCTTCCGTCCAGAGTTCTTGAATCGCGTGGACGCGAGCATCGTCTTCCGACCGCTCAGCCAAGAGGAGATGCGGCGTATCGTTGATCTATTGGTGAAGCGCATCATCTCGCAGCTCCGCGACCAGGGGCATGCGCTCACCATTACAGACGCGGCGAAGGATCACCTGATCAAGGTTGGGTACGACGTGACGTATGGCGCGCGACCGTTGCGCCGTGCAATCCAGACGCTGGTGGAAGATCCGCTCGCTGAGCGACTCTTGCGCGGTGAGGATTCAGTTGACGCGGCCTATGTTGTTGATCTCGTTGGCGATGCACTTGCCGTCATGCTGCACGAAGAGGGGGGCGCCTTCTCCTCCGCCGTGCCGGCTGAGCCGGTCGGCGCCGCAGACTGAGTCGGGGCGGCGCCCCGATGGCGAAAAGTAAGAGCGTCTGGCTCTGTCAGCGCTGCGCCTTTGAGGCGCCAGCATTTGAGAACCCCTGCCGTAACTGCAACGAGTGGAACTCGCTCGTTGAGACAATCAAAGAGCGACCGAGCGCAAGTGCGCGCGTGCGCGCCGCAAGCAGCACCTCAACCTCTGGGCCAGCGCGACCGCAGGCGCTGAAGCTCGCCGGCGCCGATCGCGCGCCACGTCTTCCACTCGGCGTCCCTGAACTTGACCGCGTCCTCGGTGGCGGCGCCGTCCCTGGGTCGGTCGTCTTGCTCGGCGGAGAGCCGGGCATTGGAAAGAGCACGCTGCTTCTTCAGGCGGCGGCGGGGATCGCTGCGGCGGGTGGTCGCGTCCTTTATGCATCTGGCGAAGAGTCGGCGGCGCAGATCGCGGATCGTGCTGAACGACTCGGCCTGATGGAGGGCCCGGCGGCGGAGGGTGTTGAGCTCCTTGCGGAGAGCGAAGTTGGCGCGATCAGCGAGGCGCTGATGCTCGCACGGCCAACCCTCTTGATCGTTGACTCTATTCAGACCGCAACGCTCGGCGGACTTGAGGGTCCTGCTGGCAGCGTTGGTCAGGTGCGTGGCGCCGCCGACTGGCTCGCTGGCGCCGCTCGCGCCACCAACTGTGCGGTGATCCTTGTGGGCCACGTCACCAAGGAGGGGAGCATCGCGGGACCGAAGACGTTGGAGCACCTTGTGGATGCGGTGGTGATGCTGGACGGCGATCGCCACGGCACACTGCGCACGCTGCGCGCCGCGAAGAATCGCTTCGGCTCCACAGATGAGCTCGGCCTCCTTGAGATGGGAGAGCACGGCCTCACGGGCATTGACGATCCTGGACGCGCCTTCATTGATGATCGCGAGGCGCGCGCACCAGGGGCGGTGGTCGCCCCACTTCTTGAGGGGAGCCGCCCGATGTTGGTTGAGGTGCAGGCACTCGTTGCTGGCGCCGCCTTCGGCGCACCGCGTCGCACCGGACGCGGACTCGATTCGGCGCGCCTCGCCCTCCTCGCCGCCGTGCTCGGTCGCCGTGCTGGCATTGCGATCAGCGACCGTGACATCTACGCGAATCTCGTTGGTGGCATCGTGCTGGACGAGCCAGCACTCGACCTACCACTGGCGCTCGCTCTCGCTTCGTCGCAGAGCGATCGTCCGATCAGTCGCGAGACGGTGGCGGTCGGCGAGGTTGGACTCCTTGGTGAGCTGCGACCGGTGGCGGGTCTCGGGCGTCGCCTCCGCGAGGCGGCGCGACACGGCTTCACGCGCGCCATCGTTCCCGCACCACGCCGAGGCGTAACGCCGGAGCCGGCACCAGACGGGTTGAAGGTGATCGCCGTTGCCACACTGCGCGAAGCGATCAGTGAGGCACTTGATGCACGCTGACATCGTGGTGGTTGCTGCGGGCTCGGGCCTGCGCATGGGCGGCCTCGACAAGAGCCTGATCACCGTTGCCGGCAAACCGCTCTTGCGCTGGTCACTTGAGGCACTTGAAGCGCATCCGGCTATTCGCCGCGTCGTGCTCGTTACCGCGCCAGAGCGCGTGGCGGCGTACGGTGCGCTCGACTGGATGTCAGCGAAGGTGACGCAGATCGTTCCAGGTGGTGCGACGCGCGCCGCCTCTGTCGCTGCAGGACTCGCCGCAGTTGCGGCGGCGCCTGGTGCTGTTGCCGACGTGATCGGCGTTCACGACGCGGCGCGACCAGGCCTCTCCGCGGACGTGATTGATCGACTCCTCGCCGCTTGCGGTAGCGACGCGGCGGCTCCAGTGGTGCCGCTGAGCGACAGCATCACGCAGGTGGCGGGTGACGGCGCGTCGCGTGTTGCCGCTGGTGCCGTGCGCCGTGAGACGCTTGCCGCAGCACAGACGCCGCAAGTGTTTGCAGGCGCGCATCTCACCGCCATGATCGATGCGCTGCGCGCTGGCGCCGCGGACTCCGGTGCGCACTCCTCTGCGCCAACCGATGAGGTCGGCTACCTGCAGGGGCTCGGCATCACTGTTCATCTTGTAGACGGCGACGCACGGCTCCGCAAGCTGACCGAGCCGAGTGACGTTGCGCTGATCGAAACACTCCTTCTCTCTGACGCTGCACGGCGACTCGGTTCGCTCGGAGCGGTTACCGAAGCGCTTTGCTCCATCCCAGCACTTGGCGCACTCCGGATCGGCTGGGGTGATGACGCGCACCCGGTCGGAACGAGTGGTGAGCTGCTTCTTGGCGGGCTCGCCTTCCCTGGGAGCCCTGCGCTGAGCGGACACTCGGATGGCGATGTGGTGCTGCACGCCGTTGCCGACGCCCTCTTAGGTGCGGCAAACCTTGGCGATCTCGGCCGCATCTTCCCCGCGAATGAACAGACGCCGCGTGGCGCAGATAGCGCCGAGCTGCTCCGTGAGGTGGTGGCGCGCGCTGGCGCTGCAGGCCTCGCGCCGCGCTGGGTCGACCTGACGATCACGGCGCGGAGCCCACGCCTCGCCGATCGACTCCCTGAGATGGCGAGCAAGATCGCCGGGCTACTTAGCATCTCAGCCAGTGCTGTGAGCGTGAAGGCATCCACAGGTAATCTGGTTGGCGATGAGGGAGCAGGACGTGCGGTGCGTTGCACCGTGCTCCTCCTCGCCGAGCAGAAGGGGGGCTGACGTGACCAACGACACGGTGAGTGGCCTCCAACTGCGCGACACACTCTCTGGTGCGACACGACCCTTTACGCCGCTGAACCCGAAAGAGATCGGGATCTACTCCTGCGGCCCCACCATCTACGGTCCGGCGCATATCGGCAACTTCCGCAGCTTCCTCTTCGCCGACCTCCTGGTGCGCTGGCTTCGTGCGAGTGGCCACGCCGTCCGTTGGGTCGTTAACCTCACCGACATCGACGACAAGATCATTCGTGCCGCGGCAAAAGAGGGGGAGGAGATTCGCGCCCTCACCGATCGCTGGGAGGCGGTCTTCCGTTCGGATATGGAGGCGCTGCGCATGACGCAGCCGGATGTGATGCCACGCGCCACGGAACATATTCCAGAGCAGATCGCGCTCGTAGAGCAACTCCTTGAGAAGGGGCACGCCTATAAGACAGAGGACGGCTCCATCTTCTTCCGCATCGCTTCCTGGCCAAACTACGGCACGCTGGCGCGCCTCGATCCTGAGGCGATGCGTGTAGGCGAGCGCGTGGAGGCGGACGAGTACAGCAAGGATGACGTGCGCGACTTCGTCCTCTGGAAGGCGGCGAAGCCTGGCGAACCATCATGGGAGGCCTCAATCGGTGCAGGGCGACCGGGATGGCACCTAGAGTGCTCGGCGATGAGCATGCGCTATCTCGGTGAGAGCTTTGATCTACACACTGGCGGCATTGATCTCGTCTTCCCACATCACGAAGATGAGATCGCGCAGTCCGAGGCGGCCACAGGGAAGCGCTTCGTTGGCACCTGGCTGCACTGCGCGCATCTACATGTGAGCGGCGACAAGATGTCGAAGTCACTCGGCAACATTGCCCGCGTTAGTGACCTGCTCGCCGAAGGAGTCGAGCCGCGTGCGCTGCGACTCGCCCTCATCTCTGCGCACTACCGCACGTCGCTGAACTACACCCCCGACTCGCTCCCCGCCGCCCTCGCAGCGATCGAGCGTCTTGACGCATTTGACGCCGCACTCACCGCACGAACGGCTCGCGTTGACGAAGCACCAGGCAGCGTGAGCGCGGAGGGGGCCACACTTGCTGCGACCACACGCGAGCGTTTCGCGCTCGCGATGAACAATGACCTTGCAGTTCCTGAGGCGCTTGGTGCACTCTTCGATTTTGTTCGCGAAGGAAATCGACTCCTTGATGCGAACTGCAGCGCCGCAACAGCGGCGGCGCTTCAGGCGGCGCTAAAAGATCTTGACCAGACGCTCGGCATCCTCCCCGCTGCAACCACACTTCCGGCTGGCGCTGAAGAACTCCTCGCTGCGCGAGTGGCGGCACGTGCAGCGCGCGACTTCGCCGCATCGGATCGCCTGCGAGACGAGCTCGCCGCAATTGGCGTGTTGGTTGAAGATTCGCGCGACGGCCAGCGTTGGCGCATTGGCGGTTCGCACTGATGGACGAACAGCGTCGGCCGCCACGACAGGCTCCACGCCCAGCCCCTCGCCAGGCGCCGCGACCGGGCGTCCGTCCAGGCCCGGTGGGAGCGCGCGGTTGGACGCCGCGACCCGACGGCCCGCGGCACTGGGCATCAAAGCGCACCATTCCGGCGCAGGCGCTCGCACTTGTTGGTCCTGATCAGGAGTTGATTGCTGGGCGTCATCCCGTTGAAGAGGCCTTCGCCGCGCGACGCGAGGCGATCAAGCTCCTCGTGGTCCCACAGCGTCGCGCCGCACTGCAGCAGGTGGTGCTGCACGCCACCACGCTGCGCATCCCCATCATCGAAGTTGAGGGGGCGCTAATCGGCCAACTCGCCGGGTTCGACGGACATCAGGGGCTTGCCCTGGTGGTTCGACGTCGGCCAGAGGTTGCCCCAGAGGAGATCCTCGCCCGTGCGGTCAGTCGCGGTGAGGCCCCCTTCATCCTCGCGCTCGATGGGGTGGAGGACCCCCAGAACTTCGGCAGCCTGATCCGCAGCGCTGAGGCGGTCGGGGTCCACGGCATCTTGATGGCGACACGCGGCTCGGCCCCCCTTTCGCCCGCCGCGATCAAGGCGAGCGCTGGCGCCGTGGAGCACCTTCTCGTCGCCCGCGTGGAGAACCTCGCCGATGAGCTCACGGCACTCCGCCTCCGAGGGATTCGGGTGGTGGGTGCCGAGGCCGAGGCGGCGCAGGACCACCGCAGCGCCGACCTTCGCGGGCCGATCTGTCTCGTGATCGGGAGCGAGGGGAAGGGCCTCTCCCCAGCCATCCGCCGCAGGATCGACCTCTACGTCCGCATCCCTATGGTCGGGAAGGTGGCGAGCCTCAACGCCTCCGTGGCCGGCTCCATTCTCCTCTTTGAGGTGCTCGGCCAACGCCCCGCCGTAGCGGCACAACCCGTGCCAGCCACGAGCCCTGCCCCGGAGGGGTCCGAGGCGGCGGAGTAGGGTCGCCCCACCCCTCGTCCGTGCGCGGCCGAGGTTGACCCCGCACCAGACGGGGTCTATGCTGGCTGCTCACCGAAGGACCGCAAGGTATCCCGACGTGGGCGCCGACATAGCTCAATTGGTAGAGCAGCGGTTTTGTAAACCGCAGGTTCCGGGTTCGAGTCCCGTTGTCGGCTCCAGCAATGGGCAGGTTGAGCAGGTGGTGAGCTCCGCTGACTGTAGATCAGCCGTCTTTGACTGTGGGGGTTCGATTCCCTTTCTGCCCACCACAACACACGGGAGAGCAAAGGAAAATAAAAGAAGCGATTGAGTCATCGAACTGGCCCACGTAGCTCAGTTGGCAGAGCACGTCCTTGGTAAGGACGAGGTCACCGGTTCGAGTCCGGTCGTGGGCTCCACCACTTGGTGGAAAGCGAGAACCGTCGGCGCTAATAGCGACGGTAGTAGAGACGGAGAATATTCGAGATGGCAAAGGCAAAGTTCGAGCGGTCCAAGCCGCATGTGAATATCGGAACGATCGGGCACATCGACCACGGCAAGACGAGCCTGACCGCCGCGATCTCGAAGTACCTCGCCCTGAAGGGGAGCGCGGAGTACCGCGCCTTCGATTCGATCGACAACGCCCCAGAAGAGCGTGAGCGCGGCATCACGATCTCGATCTCCCATGTGGAGTACGAGACCGAGGCCCGGCACTACGCGCACGTCGACTGCCCAGGGCATGCCGACTACATCAAGAACATGATCACCGGTGCCGCCCAGATGGACGGCGCCATCTTGGTCGTTGCCGCTACGGACGGCCCAATGCCCCAGACCAAGGAGCACGTTCTCTTGGCCAAGCAGGTTGAGGTGCCGTTCATCGTGGTCTTCTTGAACAAGTGCGACATGGTCGATGACCCTGAGCTCTTGGATCTCGTCGAACTTGAGGTGCGCGAGCTCCTCACTAAGTACGACTTCCCCGGCGACAAGATTCCCGTGGTCCGCGGTTCGGCCCTGAAGGCCCTGGAGGCGAAGGACGATCCAACCGATCCTGCCTACGCGCCAATCCAGGCGCTGATGGATGCCGTTGACTCGTACATCCCAACGCCAACCCGCGAGATCGACAAGCCGTTCCTGATGCCTGTTGAAGACGTCTTCGGCATCAAGGGTCGCGGTACCGTCGCCACCGGCCGCATCGAGCGCGGCATCGTCAAGGTTGGCGATGAAGTGGAGCTCGTCGGCATCACGGCGACCCGCAAGATCGTCGTCACGGGCGTCGAGATGTTCAAGAAGCTCTTGGACGAAGGACGCGCGGGCGATAACACGGGGCTGCTGCTCCGCGGCATCGAGCGCGAGGAGATCCAGCGCGGCCAGGTGCTGGCCAAGTCGGGCTCCGTTACCCCGCACACCAAGTTCAATGCCGAGGTCTACGTCCTCACCAAGGACGAAGGGGGCCGTCATACGCCGTTCTATAACGGCTACCGACCGCAGTTCTACCTCCGCACGACCGACGTCACCGGCTCCATCGGCCTCCCAGCGGGCGCCGAGATGATCATGCCGGGCGACAACGTCGAGATGACCGTTGAGTTGATCACCCCGATCGCGATCGAGGTTGGTCAGCGCTTCGCCATTCGCGAAGGCGGCCGCACCGTTGGTGCCGGCTCCATCACGAAGATCACCGAGTAGCAGATGGCGAAGCAGCGGATCCGCATTCGGCTCAAGGCGTATGACCACCGCCTCATCGATCAGTCTGCCCAGACGATCGTTGAGACGGCTCAGCGCACTGGTGCCGATGTGATCGGTCCGGTGCCGCTGCCAACGC
>JBIJDR010000026.1:0-12071 GCA_044343985.1 Candidatus Limnocylindrus sp. | reverse complement strand
ATTCGGCTCAAGGCGTATGACCACCGCCTCATCGATCAGTCTGCCCAGACGATCGTTGAGACGGCTCAGCGCACTGGTGCCGATGTGATCGGTCCGGTGCCGCTGCCAACGCGAATCGAGAAGTTCACCGTGCTTCGCTCGCCGTTCATTGACAAGGACTCACGCGAGCAGTTCGAGATTCGAACGCACAAGCGACTGGTGGACATCATTGATCCAACACCAAAGACCGTGGACGCGCTCATGCGGCTAACTCTGGCTGCAGGCGTGGACATCGAAATTAAGATGTAGGTGAGTGAAGTGACGCTTGGACTGCTCGGCCGAAAGGTTGGGATGACCCAGATCTTCGCAGCGGACGGCACTTCTGTGCCGGTAACCGTGGTCGCCATCGAGCCGAACACGGTGACGAAGATCCGCACCCCAGAGCAGGACGGCTACACGGCGGTGCAGGTCGGCATTGAGGCTGGGAAGCGCCGCCTGAACAAGCCAGACCTCGGTCAGTTCAAGGGCGACCTTCCAGCATGCGCCGTCGTGCGCGAGTTCCGCGTGGACTCCGTTGACGGCGTGACGCTCGGCCAGACCTTCGACGTGAACCTCTTCGCAGAGGGCGACCTCGTTGACGTCACTGGCATCTCCAAGGGGAAGGGTTTCGCAGGAACGATCAAGCGCCACAGCTTCGCAAGCGGACCTGAGACACACGGCGCCGACCATCACCGCGAGCCAGGCTCCATCGGCGCAGGCACCACACCAGGCCGCGTCTACAAGGGGACACGCATGGCCGGACACATGGGTGTTGATCGCGTCACCGTGCAGAAGATGAAGGTCATCCGCTGCGACGGCGAGCGCAACGTCATCCTCGTCCGAGGCTCCATCCCGGGTGCAAAGAATGCGCTCGTTGCAATGAGCAAGTCGGTGCAGATCTAATGCCGAGCGTTGACGTCTTCTCAAAGGCTGGAGCGAAGGTGGGGAGCGTTGAGCTGCCCGCCGTCTTCTCGAGCCCAGTGAACGAGGCGCTGATGCACCAGGCGGTGGTCTCGCAGCTCGCCGGCCGACGCACGGGCACCCACTCTTCAAAGAAGCGTGACGATGTTGCCGGTGGTGGCCGCAAGCCATGGAAGCAGAAGGGGACCGGTCGTGCGCGACAGGGTTCCACCCGGTCACCGCAGTGGAAGGGCGGCGGTGTGGTCTTCGGGCCACAGGTTCGCTCCCACGAAACACCAATGCCGAAGCGCATGCGCCGTGCCGCACTCCTTGGCGCACTCGCCGCAAAGGTTGAGACGCTGAAGGTTGTTGACGTGCTCGGCATCGAGGCGCCAAAGACACAGGTGATCACCAAGATGTGCGTCGCCCTCAGCGCAGGGAAGCGCGTCCTCGTGGTCGCCCCAACCGTTGACAGCGCCCTCGTGAAGTCCGCCGCGAACATCCCGTACCTCTTGGTACTACGCGCCGACTCACTCAACCTGGTTGACCTCATCAACGCTGACACGATCATCGTTGAGCAGTCGGCACTCGCCACCATCCAGGAGGTGTACGGATGAGCCGCAGCGCGCACGAGACCGTGCTTCGCCCCGTGATCTCCGAGAAGTCCATCCTGCAGTCGCAGGTGGGCAAGTACACCTTTGCCGTCCATAACGACGCGTCCAAGATTGAGATTGCCGCCGCGATCGCCACGCTCTTCTCAGTGAAAGTGGCCGAAGTGAACGTCCTCACCACCAAGGCGAAGTTGACGCGCGGCACGCTCGCGCGCAGCCCCTTCCCGGGGAAGACGACGCCGTGGCGTAAGGCCGTTGTGACCCTCGCCCCTGGCGAGAAGATTCAGTTCTTCGAGGGGGTCTAGTCATGGCACTACGACGACTGAAGCCAACGAGCGCCGGAGTCCGCGGGATGACCATGCCGACGTTCGAAGAGATCACGACGGACAAGCCGTACAAGCCGCTCACCGAGAAGATGGTGCGCGGCTCTGGTCGCAACAATCAGGGGAAGATCACCGTCCGACACCGTGGTGGCGAGCATAAGCGCCTGTACCGAAAGATTGACTTCCGCCGCGACAAGATCGGCATCCCAGCACGCGTGGCCACCGTGGAGTACGACCCAAACCGCTCCGCGCGCATCGGCCTTCTTAACTATGTCGACGGCGAGAAGCGCTACATGCTTCTCCCGAACGGCCTCAAGGTTGGCGACATGATTGAGTCGGGCCCGAACGCTGAAGCGAAGCTCGGCAACTGCCTCCCGCTCGCGCGCATGCCGCTCGGTACCACCATCCACAACATCGAACTCGTCCCAGGGAAGGGTGGCCAGATGGTTCGCTCTGCCGGCGCCGCCGCGCAGCTCGTTGCCAAGGAGGGCCTCTTCGCTACGGTGCGCATGCCATCAAATGAGATGCGACATGTTCCACTCCTCTGCATGGCGACCGTTGGTCAGGTGTCGAACATCGACCACGAGAACATGTCGATCGGTAAGGCCGGCCGTGCGCGCCACATGGGCAAGCGCCCTGAGGTTCGTGGTTCGGCAATGAATCCGGTCGATCACCCACACGGTGGTGGTGAAGGTAAGGCCCCAACCGGCATGCCTCCAAAGACGCCATGGGGGAAGACTGCGATGGGTCTCCGTACCCGCCGCAATAAGTTGACGCAGCGGCTGATCGTCCGCTCGCGACACGCGAAGTAGGAAGGAGGAGGCATGTCTCGTTCAAGCAAGAAGGCCCCCTTCGTCGAGAAGCGGCTCCTTGGTCGCATCCAGGCCATGAACGCCATCAATGAGAAGCGTGTTGTGAAGACCTGGTCGCGCGCCTCCGTGATTTATCCAGACTTCATCGGGCACACGATTGCCGTCTACAACGGCCGCAAGCACGTGCCGGTCTTCGTCACCGAGAACATGGTTGGGCACCGCCTCGGCGAGTTCTCTCCAACCCGCCTCTTCAAGGGGCACTCGCGTGTTGACCGAACCACCGCCGTCGCCGGCGCAAGCGCAGGGGGCGCCTCATGAGCATCCGCGTGAAGGCAACGGCGAAGTACGTGCGCGGTTCAACCCGACGCGCCCAGCTTGTGGTGCGCGCGATCAAGGGGAAGCAGGTGGCTGATGCCGCCTCCATCCTCCGCTTCCTGCCGCACTCCTCCGCGCGTGACGTTGCCTCCGTCCTCAAGAGCGCCACGGCGAACGCTGAGGCGAACCACGGCATTCCGGCCGACCGCCTCTGGGTGGTCGACGCGAGTGCGGACGAGGGCCCAACGTTGAAGCGCTTCCGACCACGCGCCCAAGGTCGCGCCTTCTCCATCAATAAGCCGATGACGCACATCACCATCACCGTAAGCCCGAAGGAGGCCTGATATGGGACAGAAGGTTCATCCGATCGGCTTCCGACTCGGCATCACGAAGACGTGGAGCGCCCAGTGGTACGCCGACAAGGACTACACCAAGCTCCTTCAGGAAGACCTGCGCATCCGCAAGTTGATTGATGAGAAGCTCGCCGCCGCAAGCATCTCCAAGGTGGAGATTGAGCGCGGACTCAACTACGTCACCGTGACCGTGCACTCGGCGAAGCCGGGCGTTGTCATCGGCAAGGGCGGCCAGAACGTTGAGGTGCTGCGCGCCGCGATCGGCGAGATCAGCGCTGGCAAGGTGAAGCTCGAGATCAAGGAGATTCGACAGCCAGACCTGGATGCCTTCCTTGTCGCCGCCGCAATCGGTGGCCAGCTGACCCGCCGCATCGCCTTCCGCAAGGCGCTGAAGCAGGGGATCCAGCGCACGATGAAGGCTGGAGCCAAGGGCGTGAAGGTGATGGTCTCCGGTCGACTCGGCGGCGCCGAGATGAGCCGCGAAGAGTGGGATCGCGATGGTCGCCTCCCACTTCAGACGCTGCGCGCCGACATTGACTTCGCCATCTATCACGCGCCAACCACGTTCGGTCGCATTGGCGTCAAGGTCTGGATCTACCGCGGCGATGCGCCAGCGGACGTCCTCAAGCCGAAGCCGCTTTCTGAGAACACAGGGACGGGGGCGTAACCATGTTGATGCCGAAGCGAGTGAAGTGGCGCAAGGTGCAGCGAGGACGAATGTCCGGACCTGCAAAGTCGGGTCGCACCGTGGCCTTTGGTGAGTTCGGTCTCGCCACCACCGAGTGCGCCTGGGTGACTGCACGCCAGATCGAAGCGGCACGCCGCGCCATGACCCACTCGTTGAAGCGCGGTGGCAAGGTCTGGATCCGCGTCTTCCCAGATAAGCCAATTACGAAGAAGCCAGCTGAAACGCGCATGGGTTCCGGTAAGGGCGCACCAGACCAGTGGGTTGCCGTGGTGAAGCCTGGCCGCATCCTCTTTGAGGTTGCTGGCATTGAGAAGAAGGAGGCGATGGAAGCCTTCCGTCTCGCCTCCATGAAGCTTCCAGTCAACACTGTGACGCTTGAGCGCGCCGCCGATCTCGGAGAGATCGTCTTCGGTAAGAAGTTCCTCGCCAAGGTTGCCTCGGGCGTACCGCTTGAGGAGACGCCAGTCGTCGCCGATGGTGCGCCAAAGGAGCCTGAGCTCGTCAAGCCGGTGAAGCCGGCTAAGGAGGAAGAGGCATGATTGACATCGTGAAGGCTCGCACCTTGAGCGACGCCGAACTCGTGCAGGCGCTCACCGACGCGAAGCGTGACCTCTGGCAGGCGCGCTTTGAGCTCTCAACGCGCCAGCTGAAGGACACCAGCGTTGTGACCAAGACGCGCAAGAGCATTGCGCGACTACTGATGGTCTTGGCCGAGCGCCAGGCGAGCCGGAAGGCATAGGGGGCGACATGACTGAGAAGCAGACGGGCCAGCGCAAGACGCAGACCGGGAGGGTCGTAAGCGATGCTGGGCAGAAGACGATCGTGATCACGGTCGAGCGCCTGCAGCAGCACCCTGTCTACAAGCGCGTCATTCGCCGCACCGCCAAGTTCATGGCGCATGACGAAGAGAACAGCGCCAAGGTCGGCGATCTCGTGACGGTTGAAGAGTCACGCCCGCTCTCCGCGAAGAAGCGCTGGCGCCTGATTGAAATCGTTGAGCGCGCAGAGGGAGGCTCACTGTGATTCAGACGGGAACCCGCCTCCGCGTGGCTGACAACTCCGGCGCCAAGGAGATTGAGTGCTTCCGCATCCTCGGACGCTCCCGTTCCACCGTGGCTGGCGTGGGTGACGTGATCGTCGCCGCCGTCAAGCAGGCCACCCCGAACGCTGGCGTGAAGAAGGGTGACGTGGTTAAGGCTGTGGTTGTGCGCACCGTGAAGGAGATTGCGCGACCAGACGGCAGCTTTATCCGCTTCGACGAGAACGCCGCTGTGCTGATCGCCGCCGATGGCAACCCGCGCGGCACGCGTATCTTTGGGCCAGTGGCGCGTGAGCTGCGCGATCGCGACTACATGAAGATCATCTCGCTCGCGCCGGAGGTGCTCTGATGCGTTCGACATACGGCACCACCACAGCGATTCGCGTCGGCGACACGGTCTCCGTGCTGAGCGGTAAGGATGCAGGGAAGCGCGGCACCGTGGAGCGACTCGTCGCCCCAGGGAAGGTCGTTGTGACCGGCATTAACATCGCCAAGAAGCACCAGAAGCCGCGCCAGAAGATGAACGCAGGCTCGCAGACACCAACGGTCGATAAGGGGGGCATCCTTGAGATCGCCACTCCGTTCGACCTCGCCAAGGTGGCGGTTGTCTGCCCAAAGTGCGATCGACCGGTCCGCATCAAGTCAACTCGCACCGCCGACGGCGAGAAGCGTCGTCTCTGCGGCCGCTGCTCCACCGAGTTCCCACGAAAGGTGGTGGCCAAGTGAGCGGTTCGTTGAAGGAGCGCTACGTGAGTGAGGCGGTCCCAGCCCTGAAGACTGAGTTCGGCTACAAGAACGCCATGCAGGTGCCGCGCCTCGAGAAGATCGTGGTGAACATCGGCCTCGGCGAAGCCCTTGCCAACGCCAAGGCGATCGACGCTGCCGTTGGCGACCTCTCTCTGATCACAGGTCAGCGACCGGTCGTCACCAAGGCGAAGAAGTCCATTGCAACCTTCAAGGTGCGCGAGGGGAACCCAATCGGCGCCAAGGTCACACTCCGCGGTGCACGCATGTGGGAGTTCCTCGAACGACTCACGCGCGTTGCACTCCCGCGCATCCGTGACTTCCGCGGCGTCTCCGGGAAGGCCTTTGATGGTCGCGGCAACTACACCCTGGGGCTCAAGGAACAGCTCTCCTTCCCAGAGATTGAATTCGACAAGATCGACCGACTTCGGGGTCTTGAGGTCACGATTGTCACGACGGCAAAGAGCGACGAGGAGTCAAAGCGACTTCTTGCACTGCTCGGCATGCCGTTCGCGAATTAAGGGAGGCTGAGATGGCGAAGAAGTCGATGGTTCTGAAGTCACAAGCTCCAGCGAAGTTCTCTAGCCGCAAGTACAATCGCTGCTCGCTCTGCGGTCGACCGCGAGCGTTCATTCGCAGGTTCGGCCTATGCCGCATCTGCTTCCGAGAGCGCGCCCTCGTCGGAATGATTCCGGGCGTAACGAAGTCGAGTTGGTGAGCATATGAACGTCACTGATCCAATTGCCGATATGTTGACGAGGATCCGCAACGCCTCGCGTGCGCGGCACGCCGAGGTGCTGATCCCTGCCTCCAAGCTCAAGGTCCAGATG
Source organism: Candidatus Limnocylindrus sp. (assembly GCA_044343985.1). Taxonomy (GTDB): domain Bacteria; phylum Chloroflexota; class Limnocylindria; order Limnocylindrales; family Limnocylindraceae; genus Limnocylindrus. The sequence continues at coordinate 5,438 of JBIJDR010000026.1, read as the reverse complement.
GCTCGCATCCTCGTGGATGAGGGCTTTGTGGCGAGCGTGGTGGAGACCCGCTCCGTCCCAGAAAACTTCCTGAAGATCACCCTTAAGTACGTGGACGGGAAGGTCCCTGTCGTCTCCGGCCTGAAGCGCATCAGCAAGCCTGGCCTGCGCGTCTATGCTGGTAAGACAGAGATCCCACGCGTGCTCGGTGGTCTCGGTATCGTCATCCTGAGCACATCCAAGGGGATCATGACCGGAGCGCAGGCCCATAAGGCCGAGCTCGGTGGCGAGATCCTCGCCTACGTGTGGTGAGAGGAGCAAGCTGATGTCACGCATTGGACGCAAGCCGATCTCCGTCCCTTCAGGGGTCAAGGTGACCATTGAGGGTCGTACGGTCACGGTTACTGGGCCGAAGGGGACGCTTTCGCGCGCCCTCCCAGGCGTGATCTCCATCGTTGCTGAGGGTGACACGCTGCAGCTCAGCCGCCCAAGCGACTCAAAGACGAACCGCTCGATGCACGGCCTCTGCCGCACCCTCGTCGCCAACATGGTGGAGGGCGTCTCAACGGGCTACCGCAAAGAGCTGGAGATCAACGGCGTCGGCTACCGTGCCGCGAAGGCTGGCAGCAAGTTGACGCTCGCCCTCGGCTATAGCCACCCAATTGAAATCAACCCACCAGCCGGCATCACCTTTGAGGTGGACGGCCAGACGAAGGTCTCCGTTCTGGGTCACGACAAGGAGCTCGTCGGCCAGATCGCCGCGGAGATTCGTTCGCTGCGTAAGCCTGAACCGTACAAGGGGAAGGGCGTGAAGTACGCCAACGAAGTGATCCGCCGCAAGGCCGGTAAGGCCGGCAAGGTTGGTGCCAAGTGAGCCGCGCAACGACACGTGTCGCCGCGCGGAAGCGCCGCCACACATCAATTCGCTTGACGGTAGAGGGGAACGCAGCGCGTCCGCGCCTTGCGATCTTCCGCAGCCTGAATCACATCTACGCCCAGGTGATCGACGATCAGCGCGGCGCAACACTCGCCGCCGCATCCACACTGGATGCCGCTGCGAAGGGCGACGCCAAGATGACCAAGGTGCAAGAGGCCGCTGCGGTCGGCACGCTGATTGGCGAGCGCGCCAAGGCTGCTGGCGTTGCGCAGGTAGTCTTCGATCGCGCCGGATTCCGATATCACGGGCGCCTCAAGGCGCTCGCAGACGCTGCCCGGGCTGCCGGGCTCGAGTTCTAAGGAGGGCGCCGAGATGAGCAGGATCGATCCGTCAAAGCTGACCCTCACCGAGAAGGTCGTGCAGATTAATCGCGTGGCGAAGGTCGTTAAGGGCGGTCGCCGCTTCACCTTCTCCGCACTCGTCGTCGTTGGTGACGGCCAGGGCCATGTTGGCGTTGGTGTTGGCAAGGCGGGCGAGGTCCCAGAGTCAATCCGCAAGGGGACTGAGGACGCGAAGAAGCACCTGATCAAGGTCCCCTTCTTTGGCACAACCATCCCGCACGAAGTTCATGCTGAGCACACCGCCAGCCGCGTCATGCTGAAGCCTGCATCGCAGGGAACCGGCGTTATCGCTGGTGGTGCGATCCGTGCCGTTGTGACCGCAGCGGGAATCCACGACATCCTCTCCAAGGTCTACGGATCATCCAACCCGGTCAACGCCACGCGCGCCGCAATCGACGCGTTGAGCCAGCTCCGCACCGCGGCGCAGATCTCTGCAGCGCGCGGCAAGCGCGTACGCCTCCGCGTTGCTGGTCAGCAGGAGAAGGAGGCCAACCATGGCTGAGAAGCTGCTGAAGGTCACACAGGTCCGAAGTGAGCTCGGCCACGTCTCGCGCAACCGCGGCACCATCCGCGCGCTCGGCCTCGACCGTATCGGCCACAGCAATATCCTTCCAGACAATCCCGCCGTGCGCGGAGCGATCCGTCAGGTACGCTTCCTTGTAGAGGCTGAGGAGCTTTCGGGCGCCGAGGCCGAGGCGGGGGCAAAGTTTGTTGCCGCCAAGAAGTTGAAGCACGCGAAGCACGCCAAGAAGGCGAAGAGGGTAGCGAAGTGAAACTACACGACCTAAAGCCAGCGGTTGGATCAAAGCGGAAGCGCATTCGCGTTGGCCGCGGTATCGCTGCGGGTCGTGGTAAGACCGCCGGTTACGGTACCAAGGGCCAGACCTCGCGCAGCGGTGGCAGCATCCCAGCCTGGTTCGAAGGTGGTCAGACCCCAATTCATATCCGCATCCCGAAGCTTCGTGGCTTCCGCAATGTGCTCCGCGTGGAGTCCGCGGTGGTCAACGTTGGTCGCATCCAGACCTGGATCGACGCGGGTCGCCTGAAGGGCGAGTCGCCACTCACCATCAACGTGGACGTGCTTGAGGCTGCCGGCCTGATGAAGAGCCGTGGCAAGCCACTCAAGGTGCTCGGTGGCGGAAACCTTTCGGCGAAGCTTTTCGTGCTTGCCGATTCGTTCACCGATAGCGCGCTCACCAAGATCAAGGCGGCAGGCGGGAGCACCCAGGTGCTCCAGCTCCCAACAGAGGAGAGCGCGGTTGCCGTTGGCGTCACAAAGAAGAAGAGCGCACCGAAGAAGTCAGCATCTGAGACGAGCGAGCCGTCCGCCGGAGCGGACGCCTAAGCGTCGCACCAAGCGCGTTTGCGCTTTGCTAGAGAGTGAGAGAGGAGTCGATCGATGATTGAGACCCTACTCAACGCGGTGCGATCACCAGAGATTCGTCGCAAGATCCTCTTTGTAGGCGCGATGCTCGTGGTCTTCCGACTCCTCAGCCACGTCCCAGTCCCTGGTGCGGATCCCGCCGCCCTCGCCAACTTCTTTGAGGACAACGCCCTCTTCGGCCTCCTCGACCTCTTCTCAGGCGGTGGACTGGCGCGATTCAGCGTGGTCGGCCTCGGCCTGAACCCGTACATCAACGCCTCGATCATCATGCAGTTGATGAGCGGTGTGGTCCCACGACTCATTGAGTTGAGCCGTGAGGGCGAGTACGGTCGCAACAAGATCAACCAGTACACCCGCTACCTGACGGTGCCGCTCGCGGCGCTGCAGAGCTACGCCTTCCTGGCGCTCCTCAACAGCCAGCAGGTGCTCACCACAACCTTCGACCTCGCCAGCCCCGAGACGCTCGTCCAGATCGTCATCCTTACGACCGGCTCACTCCTCCTGATGTGGATCGGTGAGCTTGTGACGGAGCGTGGCATTGGTAACGGAATCAGCTTCATCATCTTCGCTGGCATCATCGGCCGCGTCCCGGGTGCAATCCAGGAGTTCCTCGCGGCGCCAGACCTTGCCGTGCTCGTCGCCTTCGGCGCCGTTGGCGCCGCAGCTGTTGCCGCAATCATCCTCATCACCGAGGGGCAGCGCCGCATCCCTGTGGAGTACGCAAGCCGCGTTCGCGGGAATCGCGTCTACCAGGGTGGTCGCACCTTCCTCCCGCTGAAGGTGAACCAGGCTGGAGTGATTCCGATCATCTTCTCAATGAGCATCCTGCTCTTCCCAGCACAGATCGCCGGCTACTTCACCGCTTCGCAGGTTGAGTGGGTCGCCGCTGGCGCAACCTGGATCGTCAACACGCTTGGGCCACAGAATGAGATCGTCTACGTTCCCTTCTACTTCCTGCTCACTGTCGCCTTCACCTACTTCTACACCGCGTTCACCTTTAAGGCGGATGAGACCGCCGATCAGTTGCGGAAGAATGGTGGCTACGTCCCAGGGATTCGTCCAGGGAAGCCAACTGAGGAGTATCTCGGCAAGGTCGTCACACGGATCACCCTGCTCGGCTCACTCTTCCTCGGGATCGTCGCAGTCTCTCCGTACGCACTCGGCGCACTCTTCGGTGACCTGGGCGGCCTCGGCTTGAGCCTCGGCGGCACCGGCCTGCTGATTGCCGTGAGCGTGGTGGTTGAGACGATGAAGCAGCTTGAGGCACAGATGCTGATGCGAAACTACGAGGGCTTTATCAAGTGATCTTGGTCCTTCTCGGCGCCCCGGGCGCAGGGAAGGGGACGCAGGCGGAGGCACTCGCCACCGCCACTGGCGCCGCACATGTGGCCACGGGCGACCTCTTCCGCGCGGAGATTGCTGCGGGGAGCGAACTCGGTCGCACCGCCTCTTCGTTCATTGATGCAGGGAGGCTCGTCCCTGATGAGGTCACGATCGGCATGATCAGTGCGCGACTCGCCAAGCCTGACGCGGCGGAGCGCGTGATCCTTGATGGCTTCCCGCGCAACCCGGCGCAGGCGGCGGCACTTGACGCCGCACTCTCCTCCAGTGGTCGCGCAATCTCTGCAGTCTTACTGAACGTTGACGTTGCAGTGCTCACCGCGCGACTCACTGGGCGACGCGTCTGTCCAGACTGCGGCCGCTCCTATCATGTAGCGCACCGCCCTCCAACCGTTGCGGATCGCTGCGATGCGTGCGGTTCGGCACTGATCACGCGAAGTGACGACGCACCAGCCACAGTTGCCGCTCGACTAGAGAACCAGCTCGCCGCGCTCAACGATGTGGTGGAGCTCTACCGCGCATCAGGTCGCCTGCAGGTGGTGGAGGGGGTCGGCGAGATTTCAGAGATTCAGTCGCGCCTCGCCGCCGCCGCCGCTGCGGTTGGCTTCAGCGCGTAGCGCGGCACGAACGACGAGAGCGATGAGCAGCAGCATATGAGTGGCATTACGCGAAAGAGCCCAGCTGAGGTGGCGCTGATGCGCCGTGCTGGCGCCGTTGTTGCCGAAGTTCTTGCGCTCGTTGAGCAGCTCGCAGTACCGGGGGCGAGCACGGCAGAGATTGACGCCGCCGCCGAACGCCACATCCTCGCCGCGGGTGCCAGCTCCAACTTCAAGGGGTATCACGGCTTCCCTAGTGTGATCTGCCTCTCCCTTGATAACGAGGTGGTGCACGGGATCCCGGGCGAGCGTGAGATCAAACTCGGAGCACTCGTCTCAGTGGATGCGGGGGCGATCATTGACGGCTGGCATGCTGACGCCGCACGCAGCTTCTACGTAGGGGAGGCACCCCCTGAGGCGGCGCGACTGATCCGCGTGACGCGGGAGGCGCTCGACGCTGGCATTGCCGCGGCGCGACCAGGGGCAACGATTGAGGAGGTCTCGGCGGCCATAGAGGATGTGGCGCTCGCCGCGAAGCTCGGGATCGTGCGGCCGTATGTGGGGCATGGGATCGGCCGAGCTATGCATGAGGCCCCCCAGGTGCCGAACTACCGGACGGGGCGGAAGAGCCTCACCCTCGCCCCTGGCCACTGCTTGGCGATCGAACCAATGCTCACCCTCGGCTCCCCAGAGGTCGGGGTGATGGACGATGAGTGGACCGTTGTAACAATCGATGGGGGCCTCGCCGCCCACTTTGAGGACTCGATCGCGATTACCCCAGAGGGGTCGCTCCTCCTCACCAGGCCCTGAGCGTGGCGGAGCTCAACCCCACGAAGGGGGCTTCGTTGCGAGGGGGGCTG
>JBIJDR010000069.1:0-3537 GCA_044343985.1 Candidatus Limnocylindrus sp. | reverse complement strand
GCAAGCTCAAGGAGCCAGCTGCGCACAACGGAGCCCTGCATCCAGAGGTCAGAAACCTGCGCAAGGTCAACCTTGTAGCGCGACTTGGCAAGGATCTCAAAGCCTTCGGCGTACGCCTGCATTAGTCCGTATTCGATCCCGTTGTGCACCATCTTCACGTAGTGGCCAGCGCCGCTTGCACCGCAGTGCATGTAGCCATCCTTTGGCGCCAGGGTGAGGAAGATCGGCTCCATCGCCTTCACCGGCGCATCGTCACCGCCAACCATCATGCAGTAGCCGTTCTCTAGGCCCCAGACACCACCCGATGTCCCTGCGTCAATGAAGTGAATGCCGTGACCTGCGAGCTTCTCGTGTCGGCGGATCGTGTCGTGGAAGTTGGAGTTCCCGCCGTCAATGATTGTGTCGCCCTTGGCGAGGAGCGGGATCAGTTCGTCGATCATCGCTTCGGTTGCATCACCGCTCGGCACCATCACCCAGACGCGTCGTGGGGAGGGGAGCGCCGCAACAAGATCCTTCACCGTGTAGGTGGGAGTTGCGCCATCTTTGGCGATCTCGTCGGTCTTCTCACGCGAGCGATTCCAGATCGCCACCTCGTGTCCGCCACGCAGGAGGCGCTTCACCATGTTGCCACCCATCTTCCCTAGGCCGATGAATCCGATCTTCACAGGAGCCTCCTCACTTGTGGCCGCAGGTGGGCCGTCACTGCTGATGCTAGCGCGTGGGCACCACCCACTGCGCCTCAGGCATTGAGCGCGCGGCGGAGGAGCGACTCCACGGCGGCGAGCCCCGCGTCTGGGTCTGCGCCGAGGTGGATGCGGAGGACGGGGAGGCCGTGGTCAACCAGTGAGCGCGCGTCACCAAGCGACTGTGCATCAACCAGCTGACCGAAGCTGAACGGTTTCCCTGGGATATCTATGTCGGCGGGATGGCTCGCCACAAGCTGGACGAACCAGCCGGTCGCCGCGCCACCTTTATGAAGCTGGCCAGTGGAGTGGAGGAAGCGCGGGCCGTAGCCAACGGTGGTGGCACGGTGCGTTGCGTCACGTAGCAGTTGACGAAGTGAGGTGAGCGCAGCGGTGCGCTCTGGCGTAGTTGCAATATAAGCGTGAATTCCAACGTAGCCGCGCGGAGCAAGTCGTTGCAGCTGACCAGCAACGAGCTTCACCGCGTCATCACTGAAGGCGGCGGGAAGCGCGTCATCAGCCCAGATCTGCAGCCCGCCATCCGTAGCCTTCGGCGCAAGTTCTGGAAGCCTCCCCGCTGCGGCGAGTTCTCCAAGGACCGCCACGGTGTTGTTCTTGGATTCTGTGACGTTCGGTTCATCAAACGGATTGATGCCAAGGACCACGCCAGCAATTACGGTAGCGATCTCCCAGCGCATGAACTCGCCGCCAAGGTCAATCGGGTCACTCAGGTTCATCTCAATCACCGGATGCCCCGCCGCCGCCAGTTCGCTCAATCGCGTCTCCACACCGCTGCCATCTGCGGCAACTGGAGCTCGGCCGCCATCAAGCGAGATGCGGACGAAGAGTCGATCATCCTGGTAGTCCGCGACTACACCGAGAGGCTCACCATCAACAGGGACAACGCCAACGCCGTGCTTCCCGGTGCTCTCGGCAACAAGCTGTTCCGCCCACGCGCCGAAGCCATCAATTGGTGCATCAACAACGAGTGTCAACTTGTCGCGCCCCTCGCGTGCCAGCGCGCCGATCACCACACCGAGTGCAACGGCACGATTCGCCGTTGGCTCTGGCTCGCGCAGCTCAGCGGCGGCAACGGATCCTGCCGCGAGGAGTGGGTCAAGGTCAATGCCGAGGAGGCTGGCGGGAACGAGCCCAACAAAGCTGAGTGCTGAGTATCGGCCGCCGATATCTGCAGGGTTCAGGAAGCGGTCAAGCATCTTCTCGTTCCCTGGGATCCCATCAATGCACGGCGAAGGGTCGCTGATTGCAATCATTGATGAGAGTGCACGCTCTGCACCGCCTACCGCCGCGCCGATCCACTCTGCGGCGTACGCGGCAAAGGAGAGCGTCTCTGTCGTGGTTCCAGATTTGCTTGCAACGATGACGAGCGTCTTCTTCGGATCAAGGCCGCGCAGTGCGGCGGCAACCGCTGCAGGATCAGTAGAGTCACAGACGCGAACCTTCAGCCAGTCATCAATCTCTGCGAAGGCGGTAGCAAGAACCTCTGGCGCGAGCGATGAGCCACCCATCCCCGCCACGATTGCGGTGGTGAAGCCTGCGCCGCGGATCTTTTCGCCGAAGCCCTCAAGCGCTGGAATCTGCGCCGTGAAGTGTGTTGGCGCATCAAGCCAGCCGAGTCGGTTTGCGATCTTCGCCTGGACCGCAGCGTCGTTACTCCAGAGCGTGACGTCCTTATCGGCAAGTCGCGTGGCCCACTCTTCGTCCCGTGCGCGCTCAAGCGTGGAGCTGATTGCGGCGAGATCTGTGGTGCGGCCGATGCGGGCGGTGAACGGAAGTTTGAGTTCGCCGCTCACCCCTGCTCCTCTTCAATCTGTTGAACCTTCTTGGTGCGGCGGACGTATCGCTCTGCGTCACTTGGCGTGGCGGAAAGGAAGGCGGCGAGCACCGTGGCTGCAGCCGCAGCGTCAATCACCTTGGCGCCGAGCGAGAGCACATTCATAGCGTCGTGCACCACACCCTGCTCTGCTGAAGCTGGATCATGCGCGATGGAGGCGCGGATGCCGTGGAACTTATTTGCGGCGATCGTGACGCCAATCCCTGAGCCGCAGATCAGTAGGCCGCGCTCTGCGCCGCCGCGCTGCATCAGTTCAGCAACCGCGCGCGAGGCATCTGGGTAGTCGTCAGTCAGGTCGCTCCCGTCACCGCCAAGGTCGACTCCCTCCCACTCCGGAGCGATCTTCTGCAGTTCGTTGAGGAGTGCCGCCTTGAGCGCGGCCCCCGCGTGGTCTGCGGCAATAGCGAGCTTCCGCTGCGACACTCAGCCGACCTTGTGGCCGTCGTGCAGGTGCGGCGTTGGGATCACGCCGCGGTGCGTCCCAGCGATCACGCCACGCGCAACCTCTGCAATGCGCTCTGGAGTGAAGCCGAACTCTGCGAAAAGTTTCGGTGCAGGTGCGGATGCACCGAAGCGATCCATGGCGATGATTGCGCCGTCGCTCCCCGTCCAGCGATCCCATCCGAGGCTGACACCCGCCTCAATGCCGACGCGTGAACGAACCGCGGCGGGGAGGACCGACTCACGATATGCGGCGTCTTGATCGCCGAAGAGTTCAAGGCATGGCGCTGAGACAACGCGCGTTGGGGTGCCAGACGCTTCAAGGAGATCCGCTGCTGCAACGGCGAGGTGTACCTCTGAGCCTGTTGCGATGAGGATTGCCTTCGCCTGCGCACTCGCTTCGCGCACCACATATGCGCCGCGCCTTACACCGGCCGACGCTCCAGTGATGGAGCCAGGAAGTACTGGCAGCTTCTGTCGCGTAAAGGCGAGCACCGTTGGCGCATCTCGGCGTTCAATGGCAACGCCCCACGCCTGCGCCGCCTCATTTGGGTCGCC
>JBIJDR010000068.1:0-3623 GCA_044343985.1 Candidatus Limnocylindrus sp. | reverse complement strand
GAAGATTGCGCTGATGGACAACAAGAAGCTCGGCATGATCCGCCAGTGGCAGGAGATTGTCTATGGCGGCAACTATCACTCAGAGCAGCTCGCCGGCCCTGACTACCTGAAACTCTGCGATGCCTACAGCCTCCCCGCATGGAAGGTGTCGAAGCCTGAAGAGGTGGATGCCGCCGTCGCCGCGGCACTCGCTGTGGATGGCCCGGCATTGATCTGGTTTGAGATTGCGGAGCGACAGAACGTCTACCCGATGATGCCAGCGGGGAAGGGCCTCTCCGATCTCATCGACAAGTGGGGGGATGACGGCGAAGACGTCACCGAAGGGGCGAGCGGCCCACGCGTTGACCCGACCGATCCAAACGCACCGAAGGGGGGAAGCAAGTGAGCGGCGCTGCGCCAGCGCGTGCCCTCCCTGGATCTGGCGATGCACGACGCCACCTGATCGTGGCGATCGTGAACAATCGACCAGGCGTCTTGAATCGCGTGGCGAGCCTGATGCGCGCGCGCAACTTCAATATTGAGTCGCTCGCCGTCTCCGTGACGGAGCGGAGCGATACCTCCCGCATGACCCTCACCATTCTTGGTGACGAGGTGCATGTGGAGCAGGCAACGAAGCAGCTCTACAAGCTGATCGACGTGCTCAAGGTGGAGGACGTGACCGACAGCGCGATCGTGGAGCACGAGCTCGCCCTGATCAAGGTGCGGGTCACCTCCAAGAGCCGCCCAGAGCTGGTCAGCCTCGCCGAGATGCACCACGGCCGCGTGGTGGACCTTGGGGACGACGCCGTGATCGTGGAGATCGTGGGTGAACCGGGTGATGTGGACCGTGTGGTCGAGCTCCTTCGGGAGTTCGGAATCAAGGAGCTGGTGCGAACCGGCTCAGTAGTTATGGCCCGTGGAAGCGGGTCCATTGAGGAGCAGGTGAAGCGATGAGTTTCAAGATGTATTACAGCGCAGAGGCGCCACTTTCGAGCATCGAGAAGCAGTTGATCGCAGTGGTCGGCTACGGGAGCCAGGGCCACGCGCACGCGAAGAACCTGAAGGAGTCGGGACTCAACGTCATCGTTGCACTTGCGGAGGGCTCAAAGAGCCGCCCCGTCGCAACCGCCGATGGCTTTGAGGTGATGACCGCCGCTGAGGCGGCGAAGCGCGCTGATGTGATCATGATCGCCGTCCCAGACACGGCGCAGAAGAAGATGTACGAAGCGGAGATTGCGCCGAACATCAAGCCAGGTGCACTCCTCCTCTTCGCGCACGGATTTAACATTCACTTCAACCGCATCACGCCGGCGGCCGGCATTGACGTTGGGATGGTTGCACCGAAGGGTCCAGGTCACCTGGTTCGTTCTGTCTACGTTTCTGGCGGCGGCGTCCCTGCACTCTTTGCGGTGCATCAGGATCCAAGCGGCACGGCTCGAGCGCGCACCATGGCGTACGCGAACGGCCTCGGCTGCGCGCGCGCAGGGATCATGGAGACCACATTTAAGGATGAGACGGAGAGCGACCTCTTCGGTGAGCAGGCGGTCCTCTGCGGCGGTACGGCGCAACTCGTCAAGAGTGCGTGGGAGACGCTGGTTGAGGCTGGCTACGATCCGCAGCTCGCCTACTTCGAGACGATGCACGAACTCAAGTTGATCGTGGACCTGATGTACCGCGGCGGCTTGGACTTCATGCGCTTCTCCATCTCCGACACCGCCGAGTACGGCGACTACGTCTCAGGGCCGCGCATCATTGATGCGTCGGTAAAGGCGCGAATGAAGGAAGTCCTCAACGAGATCCAGGACGGCACGTTCGCCAAGGGCTGGATCGCAGAGGATGAGGCGGGCCGACCAAACTACAAGAAGTTGCGCGCGGCAAACTCGGGCCACCCGATTGAGAAGGTGGGTCGTGAGTTGCGTCGGCAGATGACCTTCCTCAACCCGGTTGAGGTGGATATTGACGGCGCACAGGGTGCTGCGGAGAAGGGCGCCGGCAAGTGAACGGCGCACCGGGACCCGGCGTAGCCACTGGTGCGGTTCGCATCTTTGACACCACGCTGCGTGACGGCGAGCAGGCGCCAGGCGCTGGGCTCACCGTTGCGGAGAAGCTGGAGGTTGCACGGCAGCTCGCCAAGCTGAAGGTGGACGTCATTGAGGCCGGCTTTCCCGCCGCCTCAGAAGGAGACTTTGAGGCGGTGCGACAGATCGCCGAGTCAACGAAGGGGATCGGCATCGCGGCGCTCGCGCGCTGCAAGGATGGCGACCCTCAGCGCGCCATTGATGCGATCAAGGGTTCGGATCGACCGCACCTGCACCTCTTCATTGCAACGTCAGACATTCACCTCACGCATAAGCTGCGCACCACACGTGAGGCGGCACTCGCCGAGGCGGTGAAGTGGGTGAAGTACGCGCGCGAGCGACTCGGTCGTGACGCCGAGGTGGAGTTCTCCGCCGAAGATGCAAGCCGTACGGATTACGACTATCTGATGCAGGTGTATGAGGCGGTGGTTTCTGCTGGCGCCTCCACGGTCAACATCCCAGACACCGTTGGCTACGCCATCCCGTCTGAATACGCCGCACTCACCAAGCGCGTCGTGGACCTCGTTGGTCGCGACGCCACGGTGAGCGTCCACTGTCACAACGACCTCGGCCTCGCCACGGCGAACACGCTCGCCGCTGTGCAGGCGGGGGCACGCCAGGTTGAGGTCACGATCAACGGACTCGGCGAGCGCGCTGGCAACGCTTCACTCGAAGAGGTAGTGATGGCGCTGCGCACGCGACCGGGCCAGTTTGAATCGCATGACATCCGCGTCCAGACGGAGCAGCTCACCGCCGCGAGTCGGTTGGTCAGCTATCTCACCGGCTTCGCGGTACAGCCGAACAAGGCGATCGTTGGCGCGAATGCATTCGCGCACGAGTCGGGGATTCATCAGGACGGTGTCCTCAAGAACCCGCTCACGTACGAGATCATGACGCCGCAGTCGGTTGGACTTCTCGGATCGTCGCTGACGATCGGCAAGCTCTCTGGCCGACGCGGACTTCAAGCGAAGCTCACCGAACTCGGGCACGACCTCACCGGTGAAGCGCTCGACGCGCTCTACCGCGAAGCGATCGCGCTCGCCGACATCAAGAAGGAGCTCACCGACGCCGACCTTCTGGCGCTCGTTGATAAACGCGCCGCCACAGGCAGCGCGGCGACGATTGAGCTCGTTGACTGGAGCGTGGAAAGCTCTCACGGCGGGGGCTCTGCTGGCCGCGTGGAGGTGCGGGTGAACGGTAAGGATCAGAAGGCGGAGGCAACCGGAAATGGCCCGGTTGATGCGCTTTATGAGGCGATCGACCTTGCGATTGAGCCAACGCTCGGATGGCGGCCGAACCTCGCCGAATACGAGATCCGCGCCGTCTCCGAAGGGGAGGATGCGCAGGGTCAGGTCTCCGTGAAGTGCCGTCGCTCGTCTGACATGGACGCGGATGGGAAGCCGCTTCCAGAGACGCGCATCGTCAGTGGGCAGGGGCTCAGCACGAACATCATTGACGCCTCACTCGTGGCCTACATCACCGCCGCGAACAAGCTGGCGGCGATTGAGTCTGGCGCGGCGAGCGCACCGACGAAGGGATCGCGCGAGGCGATGCAGTGAGCTCCGC
>JBIJDR010000067.1:0-3625 GCA_044343985.1 Candidatus Limnocylindrus sp. | reverse complement strand
GAACGCGATCGATTCAACGAGGGCGAGTCGATTGACCCGACCTGGGTGAGCTTCCTCATCTCCAAGCCGCCGCTTGAAGATGCAGCAGCGCCAAAGTGGCTGCGCATCATGCAGCCGCTGCTGTCAGGCGTCTTCACCGTCGACAACCTGGACTACGTCCGCCGCGACGCGTACATGACCGGCGTGCAGATTGGCGCTGTAGATGTGGAGCGACTCCGTCGCTACAGCTTCATCGGGCCGCGCGGTCTCACCCTCTATGAGCCCGCAGTCGGCGCGCTGGAGAGCTTCTTGAATGCGCGCCACTTCATGTACCAGCAGGTCTATCTGCATCGCACGGTGCGTGGAATCGACCTCGACATGCAAGAGGCGTTCGCGCCAGGGATTCGTGCCATCTTCGGCGACACCTCACCAGCAGACGACCTTGCCGCATATCTCGAACTCGACGAATACACCCTTCTGCACCAGGCGGCGCGCTGGTCGCGCGGCAAGGATCTCTCTCCATCGCCAAAGCCAGGCGACGGCACCGTCACCCCCGCCGTTGCGGAGGCGTGGCGCGCCGTCCTCTTCCGCAAGCCGCGCTGGCATCTTGAAGAGGAGCTGCGCGCCGAGTTCGGTGACCAAGGGATTCCCGCCAACCTGCTCGATCAGCTCGGCACACCGATTCCCGGTGAAGTGGCGATCGACCTTGCCACCTGCGACCCACGTCACGTTGAGGGCGATGCTGCCGACCGTCTCCTTGCCGTCGAGGGGCGTGAGGGTCGCGAGGCGCGACCAATCTCTGAACTGCTGACGAAGCTCCCGCTCTTTAGTGTGATCGCGCGGCGCTACCGCCGTCGCTAACGGTTCGCGCGGAGCCAGCTCACCACTTCGGACATCGCTCGGCAGTCGACCTGGTTGTATTCGGCGACCGCCTGCATGAAGTCAAAGTCACTCATTGCGCCGCCGCTCAGCGCCGCACGCCGCTCGGCCTCGTAAGCGGCAGCCATCGCGCCGAGCCCATCGGCGGGACCGTCACCCCACACCGTCTTAATCAGTCCAGCCTTATGCATCCCCTTCGCGATCTGCTTCAGCCCGAAGCCCCATGCACCATAGACACCAACTGGGACGCGGTGGACAAGTTCATCCAGCGCGTCAAACCAACCGAGCTCGTCGGGGAGCGACCAGTCGGGGTGACGGTCGGCGGCACAGTTGTAGGAGTTCTTCAGCAGGTTCGGTTCGGCTGGCGACCAGTGCATGATGCGCGCGTCACTCCAGCCCACGTTGAGTGCAGCGCGCCACGCGTCCATGAAGACGCGCCACGCGTCCAAGACTTCGCGCTCACCGGCGAGTGAGAGGCGCTTCGCCGTCCACTGGCCGAACTCACTCGGCACGCCAGCGGCAGCGCACTCCGCCGCGGTCGGGACGCGCCCGTCAATTTGTACAAGACAGCCAACCTGGAAGATGCAGACGTTGCCACCAACTTCGGGGAGTCGGCTGAAGTCATCATCAAGGTTCTGCGTGTTCTCAAAGTCAACGCAGAACTCGAGTCGCCACGGCCTGCGCCAGTGTCGTTCAAGGTCTGGGAGTAACTCAATCTTCTCTGGGATCACGGCGGCGCCAGGGCTCGCCGCGATGCGCGCCACCTGATCAGGATGATTCGCCGCCAAGACAAGGGCGAGCCGCTTTGGCCGCGTATCGCCGGTGACGCCGAGCAGCTCTGGCGAAAGGTTCGGCTCATCGCGACGGAGGATGCCGCGCGCGATCGCCGCATCGCGCAAGTCTGGATTCACCCCGGGGAGGACCGTCAACTCGCCGATGGTATCGGCGATCTTCTTCTTTGCACCGCTCCACGGCTGATCTTCGTTCGCGCCAGTGTTCGGGTAGAGCTCCGGTCGTGTTGGTCGTGGCAGCGCATCCCAGCTCGCGCCGTCGCGGCGCACGCTGCGAATCCACTCAATGGCGCGGCCCACCTCTATTGCAAGTGGCGTCGCCGAGTCGCGCGTCTCTTCGCGCTCTACCAGCACGCGACCGAGACGATCAAGTGCTCCGCGGCCGCGACCCTTCGTGCTCGTCCAGGTGCGACCGAGCAGATACGCCTCGGCGGCGCAGTAGCCCTGCAGTCGTGCCACCGCGGCGGTGTAGACGAGCACCTGCCCCGCATAGTGGCGATGTGAACTGCTCACCAGCCCGTTGACGCTGAGATCCAGCGTGGAGAACTTTACGTCCACCACCACGTAGTGCCATGGCGGCGGAACGCCGTCGTCACCAGCGAGCGCCGGTGCTGGGTGCGTCGCTTCGCCCGCATCCACGATGCCAGGGAAGAGTCTCGCCAACGCATCGCTTCGCGCAAGGAGGTCGATTGCGCCATACGTCTGATCCTCTGGGTTGCGCACCACTGCCTGAGCGATCAGCTCCACACCGCTGCGCATCGCCTCAAAGGTGCGCTGCGCCGCCTCTACACTGCGCGTCTCCTCCCAACCGTCCGCGATCTTTACCCATGTGCTGACCTTCGGCTCGAGGAGTTTGAAGATCCCCTCTTCAAAGGCGTTCCCCTTCGCAAAGAGGAGTCGTCGTAGGTCGTAGGGGCTCGGCGGATCGGCGTCCACCTCCGCATCCTTGATGAAGCCCTTCGCCTCACCGTGCACCTCAAGCCAGTCAAGGAGCGGATCGCGACGGAGCCAGTTGCGCGTCTTTGATGCGGAGACCCACGACTTCCATGCGGCGCGATCGCCGTCTGCCGGACTCTGTTCAACGCCGCGATCGTCGTGCGTGATGGAAGCGAGCCCCGTGACGGGTGGCGTCTCGTTCCGGTAGCGGCGCAGATCCTGCATCAGCGCGTCGACTCGCCGCGCGAGATCAGTGCAACGCCACCAAGGAGCAGCACCGCACCGGCGACGAGCGCGGGATCGGCCGCTTCACCAAGAAGTCCAACCCCGAGCAGTGCAGCAACGAGTGGCTGGAGGAAGAGTGCCGCGGCGGCAACGCGTGGTGCGGCGGCGGCGTAGCCGCGATACCAGAGCGACCATCCGATCGCAGTTGCGGCGATCGCGAGATAGGCCACAGCGCCGAGTGCGGCGGGGGTGGTGGCGGCGGCAAGATCAATCCCACCGAGCAGCAGCTCAACCCCTGCAACAGGAGTGATGAAAACAAGGGCGAGTGCGGCGGTTAGGCCGATCGCGCGACTCGCACCGATCGCCGCAACGAGCGGACGTCCGAGCGACGAGTAGAGCGCCCAGGTTGCGCCTGCACCAATCAGCGCCAGCATGCCAAGAAGTCGCGACGGATCGCTCACGTTCAGACTGCCGCCACTCCCACGCAGTGAGAGGAGCAGTACACCAGCAACGGCGAGCGCGATGCCGCCCCACGCGCGTCGCGGGATCGCCACACCATCAAGGAGTCGACCGAAGAGCAAGACAAAGATCGGCGTCGCCATCGTCACCACCGAACCCTCAACGCCGGAGGTGAGCGCCGTTCCACCGAACTGCAGCAGCATGCTCGTTGCGGCAACGAGCGCTGCGGTCCAAGCGGCGCGATGCGGCACGTCGGACCAGCCGATACTCACGCCGCGCAGTCGACCAAAAGCGAGCAGCACGGCAACGCCAAGCCCGAGTCGGACGAGGGTGAGTGTGGCGGGAGGGATTGCCTC
>JBIJDR010000025.1:0-12609 GCA_044343985.1 Candidatus Limnocylindrus sp. | reverse complement strand
CGAATCGGGCCAACGCAGGGGTGCTTCGCCTTCATTCGCTCATGGTGTGCGCGGAGCGTCTTCCCACTCTTCGCCGCGCGCTCAATCAGGCCATCCTCTTCATAGACGGCGATCGTTGCCAGTGCCGTGGCGCAGGCGAGCGGGTGGCTGTTGTAGGTGAGCCCAGCGCCGAAGACCTTCTCGGCGAAGTGATCCGCAATGTGACGACGCATGCCGAGCGCGCCGAGCTGCACGTAGGCGCTCGTCAGGCCCTTTGCCATGGTGATCATGTCCGGAACAACACCCCAGTGATCCACGCCAAACCACTTCCCCGTGCGACCGAATCCGCCCATCACTTCATCAGCGATGAGGAGGATGCCGTAGCGATCGCAGATCTCGCGCATCCCCTGCATGTAGCCGTCTGGCGGGATCAGGATGCCGTTCGTTCCAACAACCGTCTCAATGATGATCGCCGCAACGGTGTGTGGCCCTTCGAACTTCAGGATCTTCTCCGTCTCGGCGAGCACTTCGGCGGCGGGACGCGGTGCATCAGCGCCGAACTCGTGGAAGTCAGGGATGCGGAAGACGCCTGGCATGCCAGGCTCCGTGAACCACCGGCGCGGGTCGCCCGTTGCGGTGAGCGCGCCAGAGGTACCGCCGTGATACGAACGGTAGCGCGCAGCGATCTTGTGTCGACCGGTGAAGAGTCGGGCAATGCGGAAGGCGTTCTCCACCGCCTCTGCGCCGCCATTCGTAAAGAAGAATGCGTCAATATCGCCAGGGCAGATCTCAGCGAGCTTTGCGCCGAGCCGCGCGCGCGGCTCCGTTGCCATGAATGGATTCGCGTAGGCGAGTTTCGCCGCCTGATCCGTGATCGCCTTCAGCACGCGCTCGTCACCATGACCAATGTTCGTGCACATCAACTGACTGTTGAAGTCGAGGAACTTATCGCCCTCCGGCGTCCAGAACCAGGAGCCCTTTGCATGGTCAATCGGGATTGGATTCGCTGCAGCCTGGGGCGACCACTCAGTCATGGTGTGCCGCTTGGAGAGGGCAACCATCTCTTCGCTGCTCATCCCGGTGCGAACGTTCACTGCCGCCATGGGACCCCCTTCGCTGCCTCGGTCAAGCGACCGCTCCCGCAGAGAATAGCCGCCGCTGTCGCGCAGCGTGCGACACTTCCGCGCCCTGCGGCACAACTTCTAGCCCTGCGGCAGAATACCGCTATGCCCATGAATATCGAGCACCTAGCCGCGCAGAAGGCGCCCGAGACGCTGAAGAACTTCATCGCTGGGCGCTGGGTCGCCTCCTCCTCTAACGAGACGCTGGCCGTCCCCAACCCAGCCACAGAACAGATCCTTGCGCACGTCCCCCTCTCTAACGCCGCCGACGTTGCCGCCGCCGTAGCTGGCGCACGCGCCGCCGCCTTTGAGTGGGGCGAGATGCCGCCACCGGAGCGCGCCACCTACCTCTTCAAGTTGCGCGAAGCGCTCCTAGATAATCGTGAGGCGCTCACCAAACTGGTCACCACCGAGAATGGGAAGGTCTTCTCCGATGCGGCGGGCGAGGTTCGTCGCGGCATTGAGGTGGTTGACTTTGCCTGCGGCGCTCCGACCCTCCTCATGGGCCAGAACCTTGATCAGGTTTCGCGCGGCATTGATTCGGAGATGGTGCGCTTCCCTGTTGGCGTAGTCGCCGGCATCACACCGTTCAACTTCCCCTTCATGGTGCCGATGTGGATGCTCCCACTCGCAATCGCCTGCGGGAACAGCTTCATCTTGAAGCCATCCGAGCGCACGCCACTCTCATCGCAGCGCATCGTGGAGATCTGCGAAGAGGCGGGGATCCCAACCGGTGTCGTCAGCCTGGTCCACGGCGCCGTGGAGACGGTGACCGGACTGATCAGCCACCCGGGTGTGGATGCGATCAGCTTCGTTGGCTCCGAACGCGTGGCGCGGATCGTCTACGAAACCGCCGCCAAGAACGGGAAGCGCGTGCAGGCGCTCGGCGGTGCAAAGAATCACATCATCGCCATGCCGGACGCAGTGCTGGACCAGAGCGTCCCGAATATCGCTGAGTCTGCATTCGGCAATGCGGGGCAGCGCTGCCTCGCTGGATCTGTTCTCACGGTGGTTGGCGAGGCACGCGAGCGACTCCTGCCAAAGCTTGCCGAGTACGCCGACACGCTAAAGATGGGCTTCGGCCTTGATGAAGGGGTCTCGCTCGGCCCAGTGATCCGCGGCGACGCACGCGAGCGCATCCATCGCCTCGTTGACGAAGGGGTCGCCGCTGGCGCCAAGATGATTCGCGACGGGCGTGGCACGGGCCCAGCGAAGGGCTTCTTTGTTGGCCCAACAATGCTCAGCATTGAAGAGAACTCCCCGCTCGCGCGCGAGGAGGTCTTCGGGCCCGTCCTCTCCGTCCTCTACGCGAAGGATCTGGACGAAGCGCTGCGCCTGATGGCGGAGACCAACGAGTACGGCAATGCTGGCTCCATCTATACCGCCTCAGGGAAGGCGGCGCGTGAGTTCAAGCGTCGCGCAAGCTCAGGGATGCTCGGCGTCAACGTGGGAGTTGCGGCGCCAATGGCCTTCTTCCCCTTTAGCGGCCGCAGGAAGAGCTTCTTCGGCGACCTGCACGCCACAGGACGCGACGGCGTGGAGTTCTACACCACGAAGAAAGTGGTCACCACCCGCTGGTTCTAGCTCCCGCTGGCGTTAGTTTCCGCTGCCAACTAGAGAAGCGCGACGAGCTCCTGCACCGCATCGGCCGACTTCTTAAAGGCGGCGCTCTCCTCTGGAGTCAGCGTGATCTCAATGATCCTCTCAATGCCGCTCGCACCGATCACCACCGGCACCCCAACGTAGAGCCCCTGCACGCCGTACTCGCCCTCGAGATATGCGGCGCACGGGATCAGGCGGCGACGATCGAGCAGAATGCTCTCCACCACCTCAAAGGTGGCGGCGGCTGGCGCGTAGAAGGCGCTGCCGGTCTTTAGGAGCTCAACGATCTCTGCGCCACCACTACGGGTGCGCTTCACGATCGCCTCAATACGTTCGGCGCTCAACATCTCTGGCAGCGGAATGCCGCCAACGGCTGAATAACGCGGGAGCGGCACCATCGTGTCGCCATGTCCACCCAGCACAAAGGCGCGAACGTCTTCCACGCTGACCCCCGTCTCTGTTGCAATGAAGTGACGGAAGCGCGCCGAGTCGAGCGTGCCGGCCATGCCGATGACACGCTTCTTCGGGAAGCCCGACGCCTTCAGGGCAACGTGGCACATTGCATCAAGAGGGTTCGTCACAATCACCAGGATCGCATCAGGTGAGCGCTTCGCCGCTTCGCTGACAACGCTGCGGACGATCCCCGCGTTGGTATTGATCAAATCGTCGCGGCTCATCCCTGGCTTACGGGCGATGCCGCTCGTCACCACGATGATGTCGGAACCCTTGGTGTCGTCGTAGTTGTTCGTTCCAATGATGCGGGCGTCATGCCCCATCACTGGCGCCGCTTCGGCAAGGTCAAGCCCCTTTCCCTGTGGAAGCCCCTCAACGATGTCGACAAGGATCACATCGGCAAGACCAGACTCGGCGATGCGCTGTGCCGTGGTGGCGCCAACATTTCCTGCACCGATGACGGTGACCTTACGTCGCTGAATCCCTGCCATGTCCCCTCCGCTCTGCCTCTGCCGCTCGCTAGATCCTACGCCGCTTCGGCTTCGCCGTCGTGCGCGCTTTCCTTCGTGCTGGCCTGCGTGCTGTGGCAGGCGCCGCCGATCGGACGCGCGCTGCGGCGATCAGCAGTGTGACCAGCAGAATGCCGCCCATCACGAGGTAGGCCGTAGGGACACCGCCTACCTTCCAGTTCTCCAGGCGCAGTCCCTCAAGGAGGAGGCGCGTCACCGCGTACCAAGCAATGGCGGAGAGGCCGATCAGTCCAGGTGCCACGCGCTTCTTCAGCCGCTCGCCGAGCGCTGGCAACAGCAGAGCGCCAGCAAAACCAGAGAGTGACTCGTAGAGGAAGAGCGGGTGGAATCGGGCGCCTTCACCGATCGCGCTGCAGCTCGTTGCAACGGTGCGATGCGCGCAATCAATGGCGAGCCCCCACGGGAGATCAGTAGGAAGACCGTAGAGCTCCTGGTTGAACCAGTTTCCCCATCGCGCGATCGCCTGCATCACCAAAATGGCGGGGCCGACCACGTCAACCCAGCCCCATGGTGACTGGCGCCAGCGGCGCAGCAAGACAGCCAGCGCGATCGTGCCAGTGATGAGGCCGCCCGGCGCACCGAGCCCTTCATACGGCGGAATCAGCGCGCCGATGAGATTCGCTGAATAGCGATCCCACGCATCAACAACGTGATAGAGGCGACCGCCAACGAGTGCGGCGATCGAGATGATGATCAGACCATTGGCAATGAGATCTGCGTTCAGTTTGCGACGCTTCGCCTCACGCACCATGAACTGGTACGCAACGAGAAGGCCAACGGCGTAGAGGAGCCCGTACCAACGGATGGCGA
Organism: Candidatus Limnocylindrus sp.; assembly: GCA_044343985.1. GTDB lineage: Bacteria > Chloroflexota > Limnocylindria > Limnocylindrales > Limnocylindraceae > Limnocylindrus. The sequence continues at coordinate 8,114 of JBIJDR010000025.1, read as the reverse complement.
GCGGGCCAATAGAGAAGAGAATGGAGTCTGGCGGAAGTGGCAGCATCTAGACGTTCACGCCGATCAGGCTGCCCACCAGGTACGTGATCGCCGCCGCTACGGCGCCAATCCCTAACTGCCGCGCGCCTGAATAGAGCGCAGAGCGCCCAGTGAGGAGGCTCACCGCCGCACCAACACCGAAGAGGGCGAGGCTGGTGAGCACGATACTCACCGGTAGCGCTGTGCCGTTGGTGAGCAGGATGAATGGGAGGAGTGGGATAAACGCGCCAACGGCAAACGAAAAGAAGGAGCCGATCGAAGCGCCCCACGGTGAACCGAGCTCCTCCGGATCGAGTCCCAGCTCCTCGCGCACCAGCGTATCCAGCGCAACCTTCGGATCAGACATCAGCTGCTTTGCAATCGCCGCCGCCTCAGCCTCCCCGAATCCACGGCTGCGATAAATCGCCGCGATCTCCTTCTCCTCCTCTTCAGGCATCGCCTCAAGTTCGGCGCGCTCCAACTCAATCTGACGCTCAAGTACTTCAGTCTGACTACGCATAGAGACGTACTCCCCCGCCGCCATGCTGAAGGCACCGGCGAGGAGTCCCGCAACGCCAGCAAGAACAACAAACGAACCCTGGCCGGTACTGGTTGCACCAGCAATGCCGAAGACGAGCGCCGCGTTGCTTACCAAGCCATCTGAGACACCGAAGATGGAGGCACGCAACGTCCCGCCGCCACCTGAACGGTGCCACGGCTCACGCGCCTGCGTCTCCACCACGGCGGCGCGGTGTGCGCCAACCCCTTTGGTCTTATATGCAACATCAAGGTCACGCCAGATCTCGGCATGCTTCGCCTCATCCTTGGCGATCTCGTGCACCTCGGCGACATCACTGTGCGCGCCGTAGACCTCCTCTTCGAAGCCCTCCAACGCCTTCACCATGTCGCTGACGGCGCGCGTGCCGAAGATACGCGCGAGGACCGCAATCTGTCGCACGCGCCAACTCGGACGCGCAGCAACCGGCGGATGTTCGCCGAGCGAGATGAGCTTCGCCTCCCAGATGGCGGCATGACGGCGCTCACTCGCCGCAATGGATTCAAATGCCGCTCTGCGCTGCGGATCCTTCTCGAGCGCGGCGAGCTTGTCGTAGAGGTAGATCGCATCGCGCTCTAAGGCGAGCCCAGCGAGGCTTGCGGCGCGATCCTTGATCTCCTGCATGGCCCCTCCCTCTCGCCTCCCAGCGCAGCGCGCCGATGCGTGAATCGTAGCGCGTCGCGCTAGACGACCTCGAGGACGATCCACCCCTCTGCATCCACGCTCACCTTATGGACGGTGAGCGGCTCTTCTGCTGGCGGGTCGAGCGGGAGGCCCGTGGTCAGGTCAAAGCGTGAAAGGTGAAGTGGGCAGGTCACCGTTGGCGTTGCTGCACCAGCCGGAGCGATGAAGCCGCGATCAAGTTCGCAATACTCATGCGTGCAGACGCCATCCACGGCATAGAGGGTTCCGCCGCGATTCACCACCAGGATCGCCTTGCCGTTCGGCCAGGCGAGGCGTGCCGTACCGTCGGCGAGTTCAGACGCGGGGAAGAGTCGTTCTTGCAGCACCAGCTGAGGTTACGCCGCGGTGGCTGCCGCCGCCGACTGCGCGGCGAAGGCGGCGTCAAGTTTTGCGGCGAGCACCTCGCGGAGTCGATCTGCCTCTTCTTCAAGTGGAAGTGCCGCAACCACCGGTTCGAGGTAGCCCATGACAATGGTGCGTCGCGCTTCGGCTTCAGTGAGGCCGCGGGCGCGGAGGTAGAAGATCTGGTTCGGATCAATTGGTCCAACGGAGCTGCCGTGTGCGGCGCGCTCGCAATCTGGCTGGTCAATCCAGAGTGATGGGATCGCCACACTGCGCGCCGTCTTGGAGAGGAGCATCCCGAACTCGCCAAGATATGAGTTGGTACCGCGACCAGATCGCGGAATCGTGGTGACACCCTTGACGAAGCCGCGCGCTTTGCCTGCGAAGATCCCCTTGGCGAGCAGATCGCCCACCGTCTTCTCACCAGCGTGAAGGCTGTAGGTGGTGAGATCGTGCAACTGATCAGCGCCAGCGAAGACCACCTCAACCTGGCGGACCTTTGATCCGTTCCCCGTGAGCTGATGATCAATCCGACCGCGCACCAAGCGCGCACCGATCTGCGCCGCGGCGATCTGTAGTTCCGAGTTCGCGCCGAATTCGTGACGGCGCACTGGCAGATAGACAACGCCCTCTGGGAGCTCCTGGATTGAGGCGAGGCGGAGCTTCGCCCCCTTGCCGAGCGTCACCTCGCTGGTTGTGGCAAGCAGCGCGCGCGCCGTGGTGCCGCTGGTGCTACCGCTATCAGCACTCCCGCCAGTCACCTCTTCGCTAATCGTCGCGCTTACGTTCTCGCCAAGCTTCACGACGATGCGCGCGAGGAGCGCTTCACCCTGCGCTGGGGACTCAATGCGGATGATGATGGGTGACGTGATCGAGCCGCTCGGCAGGCTGATCTCCGTCCCACTGTTCCAGCAGGCGCCGATCAGCGCCGTCATGCGATCACTCTCAGCGCCAGCGAGTGGCGTGTTGCCCAGGAGCGACGTAACGGTGAGGCCAGCGGCGCGTGCTTCAGCGCCAAGGTGCAGGGCAACCCCGCGTGCCGAGATGCTGACCAGGGCGGCAGCGCCTGCGGGGAGCTCGCTCGCGGGGAGATCGCTGATCGCTACTGGAGGGGCGAGGAGTGTTGAGGCCTCAAGATCTGCGGCGCGCAGGTCCACGTAGCCGGTGAAGAGGAGGTTGGCCTCGGTCGGGAGCGAGCTGAATGCCTTCAGGGCGGAGGCCCGCTGGCTTGCTCCGCCGAGCGCAGCATCAAGGCGCTTTAGCTCCGACTCGTTCGCCCAACTGAGTGGAAGGTCTGCAACCCCGCGACGGGCGGGCGTAGCGGCACTCACCCGAGCGCCCCCTCCATCTCCAGACGGATCAGGCGATTGAACTCAAGGGCGTACTCCATTGGGAGCTCCTTGGTGAATACCTCAAGGAAGCCTTGAACAATCAGGTTCGTTGCCTCGTTCTCGGTCATGCCGCGGCTCATCAGGTAGAAGATCTGGTCGTCTGAGACGCGGCCAACCGTGGCCTCGTGGCTCATCGAGGTGTCGTCCTCTTGAATGTCGATGTATGGATACGTCTCGGAGCGACTCCCCTCGTCAAGGATGAGCGCGTCACAGCGGACGCTAGTGGTGACGCCAGTTGCGCCAGGGGCCACCTTCACGGTGCCGCGATAGGTTGCAACGCCGCCATCCTTACAGACCGACTTCCCCACGATGCGACTCGTGGTGTTCGGTGCAAGGTGGACCGCCTTGGCGCCCGTGTCTTGGTGTTGCCCCTTAGAGGCAACGGCAACGGAAACGATCTCCGCGTGCGCCTTCTCGCCGAGCAGGTAGATCCCTGGGTACTTCATGGTGAGCTGTGCGCCAGTGTTGGCGTCAATCCACTCAACCGTTGCGCCAGCGTGCGCATGCGCGCGCTTGGTGACCAGGTTGTAGACATCGTTCGACCAGTTCTGGATGGTGGTGTAGCGCACCTTGGAGCCAGGAAGCGCAATAACCTCAACGACCGCAACGTGAAGCGAGTCGGTCGCCCAGTTCGGCGCGGTGCAGCCCTCAATGTAGTGAAGGCTCGCACCCTCATCAACAACAATCAGCGTGCGCTCAAACTGTCCGGTGTTCTGACCGTTGATGCGGAAGTAGGCCTGCAGTGGGAGTGGCACCTCGACGCCCTTCGGCACGTAGACAAATGAACCGCCAGACCAGACCGCGGAGTTCAGCGCGGCGAACTTGTTGTCCTCTGCGGGGACCACAGTGCCGAAGTACTTCTTGAAGATCTCCGGGTACTCCTTCATCCCCTGGTCGGTACCCATGAAGACCACGCCGAGCTTCTGTAGATCCTCGCGGACGGAGTGATAGACGACCTCGGAGTCGTACTGCGCGCCAACGCCTGCGAGGAACTTTCGTTCCGCCTCAGGGATACCGAGTCGCTCGAAGGTCTTCTTAATCTGATCAGGCACGTCATCCCACGACTTCTCTTCGCGCTCGGATGGCTTTCGGTAGTAGACGATCTTGGAGAAGTCGAGCTTGGTGAGGTCGCCACCCCAGTGCGGCATGGCGCGCGCCTCGAAGTGCTTGTAGGCGCGGAGGCGGTACTCCAGCATCCAGGCTGGCTCATCTTTGGTTTCAGAGATCTCGCGGACGGTCGCCTCGGTGAGGCCCGCCTTGGTCTCGCGAAGGTAGGTGATGTCGTCGTGAAAGGCGTACTGCTCCCGCTCGTCTCGAACGTTCGGATTGACGACCGTCATACAGCCCCCTTTGCGCTCACCGTGGACCCGGGCACGAGATCAGGCTCGTGCGGTGGAATCCCGACTGATCGTATCAGGATTAGGCGGCGGCCGAACCCTTTCGGGAGAGCGCCGACTTCAACCCATCAACCAGGCTGTAAACCACCGGAACCACGAGCAGCGTCAGGAGCGTTGAGGAGAGAAGCCCCCCAATGACCACCGTCCCAAGCTCTGCGGCGATGATCGAACCCTCGCTCGGTCCCGCCGCGAGCGGGGTGAGGGCGAGGATCGTGGCGACCGCCGTCATCAGGATTGGGCGCACGCGCGTTCCACCCGCCCGAAGGAGGGCCTCCTTTGTTGGCACCCCTTCGTGTCGAAGCTGCTCGACGCGATCAAGCAGCACGATGGCGTTTGTAACCACGATGCCGATCAGCATCAGGAATCCGATCAGCGCGGAGATGCCGATCGGTCGGTTAGTGATCAAAAGCGCTGGGAAGGCGCCGATCACCGCGAGCGGCAGGCTGAACATGATCACCAGCGGATCAACGAGTGAGTTGAAGACGAGCACCATCGTCAGGTAGACGAGCAGGATCGCCACCGCCATCGCGGTGAAGAGGCCGCTGAAGGACTCGTTCTGCTGTTCGGTGACGCCGGCGAGCCGCACGCTGACGCGATCAAGCGATCCGTCCGCCTGGAGCTTCTCCACCGCACTCTTCACTTCAGTATTTACGGCGCCAGTATCCGCCACGGCGATCTCACCTGAGACGTTCGCCGCGAGTGACTGGTCGATTCGCGTGATGCTAGATGTCACCGAGATCTCTTCCACCGTGGCGATCGCGGCGAGTGGCACCTTGGTGACACCCCCCACCTGATATGCGCGCAGCGCATCAAGGTTCGTCATCAGGGAGCTATCGATCTTCATGGAGAGACTGACCTTTTGACCGTCCACTGAGATCTGCCCGAGCGGAGCGCCCACCAGTAGGTTGCGCAGCTCCCCCGCCACCTGGGCGGCAGAGAGTCCGGCACCAGCGGCGCGCGACGGGTCAACGGTGATCTCAACCTGGCGGCCCGCCTTGACGAGATCGCTCTTCACATTTGCAAGGTTGCTGTTCGCGGCAAGGGTATCTACGAGCAGGTCGGATGCGGCCTCAACTTCGGCGGCACGCTCACCCGTGATGATGATGGAGATCGCGTTTGATCCCGCCGCAAAACCAATCTCTTCCACGGTGACGGTCCAGCCGCCCGTGCCCACAGGTGCAAGGATCTCATTGAGACGATCCTTCGCAACGGCAAGATCCGTTGAAGGGTCAAGGATCACCGTCATGCGTGCCGCGTTCGGGGCGCGCCCAGTGATGGCGGCGGTGAGCGTCTGGCTCCCCGTTGCACTTTCGCCTGGGATTGATGTGGTCACAAGCTCAACCTCAGCATCACGTTCAAGCAGCGTGTACGCCTGGCGGCTCCGGTCGAGCACACGTTGAGTAGAGGTGCCGAGTGGTGGATTCACCGTGACGGTGAGCACCTTCTCGCTTCCGCTATTCAGGAACTGGGTTGGGATCTGCGAGACGAGTGAGAACGAACCAATAAAGAGTGCGGCGGAGATTGCGAGTGTCGCGAACTTCGTGATGCGACCACGCAAGGCGAGACCAAGGATTGGAAGGTAGATGCGACCCCAGATCGAGATCTCCTCACGCTCCCCCTTCACCTCGTACGGGATCTTTGCGCTGCTGCCCTTCACCTTCACAAGGAAGTAGGCGAGCACTGGGATGACCGTGAGCGCGACGATGAGCGATGCGAGCAGCGCATAGGTCACCGTCAAGGCGAACGGAAGGAAGAACTGACTGATCAGGCCACCAACCACCCCGAGTGGGAGGAAGACGGCAATCGTGGTGATGGTGGAACTAGTGATCGCCGAAGCAACCTCGCGCGTTCCGTTAAGCACCGCTTCGCCGATCGGCTCCCCTTGGCTGCGGTGCCGGTAGATGTTTTCGAGCACCACAATGGAGTCGTCCACCACGCGCCCGACCGCAACGGCGAGGCCGCCCAAGGTCATGATGTTGATCGAGATCCCAGTCGTTGACATAAGGATGATCGCGGCGAGGACGCTCAACGGGATGCTCACCGCCGCCACCACCGTGGAGCGCAGGTTGAGCAGGAAGATAAAGATCACCACAACGGCGAAGCCGGCACCAAGGCCGCCCTCCATCAGGAGTGCGTCAATGGACTCCAGAATGAAGACGGACGAGTCGGTGACGATGGACCGCTCAACGAGCTGCGAATGGTTGGCGACGAACTCGTCGATCGCGGCGATCGACTCCTCCGCGGTAGTCACCGTGTTCGCCTCGGCAGACTTGCTGACGCTGAGTGCAAGGCCAGGCTTACCGTTGGTCTCAGACCAGCCGGTGGTCCGGACTTCGGCGAGCGAGACGGTGGCAACCTGACCAAGGAAGACAGGGACAGGTTGACCCGTTGCGTCCACAGAGCCGCCAACCACAAGCTGCTGCAACTGCTCAATAGAGGTGAAGCGTCCGGTTGCTGAGACTGGGACGAGCGCGCCGTCCACAGGCAGCTGGCCCGCAGGGAAGGTGAGGTTGTTCCCTTGGATGATCCCCTGCACTTGAGAGACGCTGATGCGCGCAGCGGCGAGCTTCGCCGCGTCCATCATGATGATCGCCTGCTGCTCGCTGCCACCGGAGAGGTCGGCAGAAGAGACTCCTGCAACGCCCCGGAGTGATGGCATCAGCTCGGCCTCCGCGAGCTCAGCGAGCTCGGTCAGCGAAGTGTCGCCCTTCGGGGAGAGCGTGGCGATCACCACCGCTGCTGAGTTGATATTGAAGTTGCGCACAACAGGTGTGACACCATCAGGAAGGTTCGCACTGTTAATCCCCGCCTCAACGAGTCGGAGGATCTCCTTGACGTCGCTCCCGTAGGCGAACTCCGCGCTGACAAAGCCGAGGCCAGTTGTAGAGACCGAACGAAGCGACTCAACACCTGGGACCGCGGCGACCGCCGCCTCAATAGGCGACGCCACCTGCTCGGCAACGTCGGCGGTGCCCGCGCCAGGGTATGGGGCGATCACGGTCACGATCGGGAAGTCAATGTTTGGCAGGAGCTCCTGCTTCAGGTTCCCCCAGCTCGCCACGCCACCCCCAAAGACCGCAAGGGCGATCAGGATGGTGACACTTCGTCGTGCAACGGCGAGCTTTGTAAGGAAGAACACAGGGACCTCCAACTATCGTTCGTGCGCTCGGAGATCCGGCGCCGTCCCCGCTAGTATTGCGGATACCCGCCGAAGGCGCAGCGGGCCATAAAAATGATTAAGGAGTAGCAACATGACAACACGAACCGCTTCGGCCATCTGGGCCGGCACCCTACTTGAGGGTTCGGGCACGATCACCAGCGTTGAGAGTGGCGCAATCGGCCAACTCCCAGTGAGCTGGCCACGCCGCTCAGAGACGCATGACGGCGTCACCTCGCCAGAGGAGCTCCTCGCCGCTGCACACGCCGCCTGCTTTGCGATGGCGCTCTCCGGCGGCCTCGCACGCAACAACACGCCAGCCGAGAAGCTGAATGTTTCCGCAATGGTCACATTCGAAAAGGTCGAGGCGGGATGGCGCGTCACCAAGTCGGCACTCACGCTGAATGGCGTAGTCCCAGGGCTTGACGCTGCAAAGTTCAAGGAGCTCGCGGAGGGGGCGAAGGGTGGATGCCCAATCTCATCCGCACTCGCAGGGAACGTTGAGATCACACTAGAGATCGCGGGCTAGCTCCTCGCGCAGCGCTTTGCGCTTGCGCGGTTCGGATTAG
>JBIJDR010000072.1:0-3176 GCA_044343985.1 Candidatus Limnocylindrus sp. | reverse complement strand
CTGACAGCAGCGGCTGCATGATGCGCAGCCACTTTGGCGCTGCTGCATCTTCAAGCGGCGGCTTGGAGATGAGGAAGCTCACCCAGGTCGGGTCAATCGACTCGCCCTCGTTGAATCGATCGCGTTCCGCGTGTTCACCCGGTGCGCGGCGAAGTCTGCCGATGATCTCGCCAACTTCGTGCTCGATGATTAGCGCCGAGAGATCTTCGTGCGCGAGGCGCTTCCCTGGCGCGCGGCGCGCGTCATCAGGCGCTGGGAACTTCTCCAACACTTCGTGGTCAAAGAAGTGAGCGAATGGGCCATGGCCAACGTCATGCAGCAGTCCGGCAACGCGCAGCGTCTCGACAACGAGCCCCTCGCTTGGGACGGGATCGCCACTGGCGCGCAACTGCTCGGCGAGTGAGCTGTACAGGTGGCGTGCCCAGAGGCCCGCCTCATGCATCACACCAAGGCCGTGCGCGAAACGACTGTGTTCGGCAGTAGGGAAGACCCAACGTGCGCTCTGCAACTGACTGATGCGCCGGAGTCGCTGCAACCACGGCGTGTCAAGGAGATCCTCTTCGGCCGCCTCCTCCGCGAGGTAGCCGAGCGCTGCGGCACCCTCTGGCGTGAGTCGCTTAGTCAACTCGATGTAGCCGTGGATCGGATCGCTGATCAGGTTGACCGCCTTAAAGCGCGCTGCCTCACCGGCACCGTTGCCGCTCATGCGCCGGTGTAGCGCGCTGCCGCGGCGCGCAGTATCTGCGCAAGATCGTCACGGAGTGCCTGCGGCTTGAGCACTTCGGCCCCATCGCCCCAGCCCAAGATCCATGAGCGCACCTCTAAGAGTCCGGAGACACGCGCGCGCCAGAGGAGTGAGCCATCCGCTTCACGTTCGCTCGTTTGTGACGGATGCCAGCGCGTCTCAGATGCGCGCGACGCCGCCTCAGGTGTGAAGCGGATCACGATCTCTTCAAGTGGCTGATCGGCAACGATATCCCAGGCGGCGGCGAGGGTGCGCTCTAGCTCAACATCTTTCGGCCGAACGAAGGTGGACGGCGTCATGCGTGGATTGACAATGCGATCCACACGGAAGGTGCGCATCGCGTTGCGCGTCTCGTCAAATCCAATCAGATACGTTGCGAGCGTTGCTGATGACGGTTCAATCAGATACGGATGCACGCGCGCAGTGCGGGGGGATCCTGGGTTGCTCCAGGCGGCGGCATATTCGAACTCCACGACACGGCCGTTCACCCAGGCGTTGGCCAGAACGCGGAGGCGCGACTGCGCCTCTGGTTGATCGCGCAGGTTGCTCAGTTGTGAGACGGTGCGCTCTACCGCGGAGCGGAGCGGCTCATCGAGCATGCCGCCGAGCTTCATCAGCGCCGCACCCAACTCTGGGTCGTAGCCGGTGGCGAACTTTGCGAGGAGTCGCGCCGCCAGCACAATGGCGAGCGCTTCGTCGCGGCTGAATCGAAGTGCAGGGAGGAGGCCGCTCTGTGAGACACCCCAGCGGCCGTGTTCATTCCAGATCGGAATGTCGACCTCCATCTCGAGCGCCTTCAGGTCACGGTAGGCGGTGCGTCGACTGACGCCGAGCTTCTTCGCAAGGTCGCTCGGCCGGATCCCCGACTCACCGACCGCCTCAACGTATTTCAGCGTGCGGAGGAGGCGCGCCGAGCGATCGCTCTTAGTGAAGTCCTCGTCTGGGTTGCCGTGTCGGCTCGTCCGGGTCATGTCCCAGACTGTGCCACACCACTCCCTGCCGCACCAGGCGTGCTCGCCGCCGCCGCAACGAAGGCGGCCCAGACGCGCTCAAGATCGGCGGGCGAGCTCTCGGTTCGCTCGGGGTGGCACTGCACTCCAAGGACGAATCGATCTCCTGGCTCCTCAAGCCCTTCAACCAAGATCCCGCGCGGTGAGTCGGCGTAGGCGGAGGGGATCAGTGTTGCGGCGAGTCGCTCTGGTGTGACCGCTTGATGGTGGTAGCTGTTCACCGCGAGTGGCGCGCGTTGATCGCCGAGAATCGCGGCGAGTCGTGTGGTGGGCTGCACGTTGAGTGGATGCGTAAGTGCAGGTGTTGCTGGATACGCCGCACCAACTTGTCCATCCACATGCTGCAACAGGCTGCCGCCGCGATGCACATTGAGGAGCTGCATGCCGCGGCAGATGCCGAAGATTGGGAGCTCTCGCGCGTCGGCGGCGGCGATCGCCTCCCACTCCAACGTGTCGCGCGCCGTGTCCATCTCCACTGAACCATCGATTGATTCGTTGTAGCGATCGGGATGGATATCTGCGCCGCCAGAGAGGAGCAGCCCCTCCGCGCTGGCGAAGGCGGTGGCGCGTTGCGCCGCGGTTGCGTTGGATGAGATCAGGATCGGCAGGCCGCCGGCGCGGCGGATGCCGTCGGCGTAGCGTGCGTTGACGAGTGCGACGCGTGCTGGATCAAGATCGGCGTCGTGATCCGCAACGGTGATCAGGATGATCGGCGCGCGCACGATCAGCTCTTGGATGCGGCGAGTGTCTTCAGTGCGGCGAGTGTCTTCAGTGAGGTGAGGAGTCGCTGCACCTCATCTGCGGTGTTGTACGACATCAGCCCCGTGCGCAGCACGCCACCCTTCTCGGTGAGGCCGAGGGCATCAATGGCGTTCGGCGCGTAGAAGTCGCCGCTCCAGACCTGAATGCCGTCGTGACCAAGATGCTCCGCTGCCTCGTCTGGCGTGGCGAAGTCCATCGTGAAGGAGACGATTGAGGTGCGTTCGTTCAGTCGCGCTCGATCGGTGATGCCGCGCACCTGCACGCCGCTGATCTGGTCCACACCATCAAGGAGGAGGCGCACAAGATCTGTCTCATAGCGCGTGATCGCCTTGAGCCCAGCGCGAAGCTGGCCGCGACGACCGCTGAGTGGCGCATGATCTGCAGGGTCGCCGAACTCGGCGCCGATCCAGGCGATGTGGTTGATCGCCGCCGTCACGCCCGCCATCGCTTCGAAGGCTGGGGTTCCTGTCTCCCAGAGATCGTGTGCGGGGCGCACCTTATAGCGACCGAAGCGCTCAAGGAGCGGCAGCTTCCCGTAGAGGAGACCGGCGTGTGGGCCGTAGAACTTATACGGCGAGCAGAGGAGGAAGTCGGTGTCGAGCGCCTGCACATCAACGGGGTAGTGCGGCGCGCTGCAGACGGCATCAAGGACGGTCAGC
>JBIJDR010000005.1:0-40300 GCA_044343985.1 Candidatus Limnocylindrus sp. | reverse complement strand
TGTAAGCCGGGTTCTGTCCCCCCTTGCGGGAGGGACGGCCATCCATCTAGGCCACCGATTACTCAGTGGCTCGAGCGATCAACCCGAGGACCCTGGCGGTGCGCCAGTTCCAGCCACAAGGGCTGAAGCGTCCTCCTATTTGACCTTGCTCCAGGCAGAGTTTGCCGCGTTTCACCCCGCCTCCGAGCCGAAGCTCAGTGGCGGACTCGTCTCTGTGGCACTAGTCCGCGCCTCGCGGCGGACGGGCGTTACCCGCTGCCTTACACCTTGGAGCCCGGACTTTCCTCGAACGCACCCGAGGGTGCGCTCGCGGCCGTCCGACCATCTCGCCGGTGGGGAGTCTAGCGCGCCGGGACCTCCACGACGAGCCCATCAAAGCCGGCAAGCACCCCGTCAGGGAGGCGCGCCGAGAGCTCCTGGTAGTCGAGGTCATGATCCAGGTGGGTGAGGATCGCGCAGCGCGGCTGAAGCGCCGCAATCACGGCGAGCGCCTCCTCCACCGTTTGATGCGTTGGGTGCGGCAGGTCACGCAGCGCCGAGATGATCAGCGTGTCGAGCCCCTTCAGTCGCTCGCGCGAGCTCGGCGCCACTGAACTCACATCGGTGAGATAGGCAACGCCGCCGCTGCGCCAGCCGTGCGCTGGACGGCGACCGTGAACCAGTGGGATCGCCTCAAAGGTGCGACCGCGAATCTGCACATGCGGACGCGCCTCCACCAGCCGAAGTGCTGGAATCCCATGCCCGGGTGCGGTCCGCCCATCAAATGCGTACTCCCAACGACGAAGAAGCTCGACGCAGGTCTCAGGTCCGGCACCAACCTCCATCACCGCATCCTGTGCATCGGTGTAGGCGCGCAGCTCGTCGATGCCACCGGTGTGATCCACGTGAATGTGCGTGATCAGCGCGCCGTCAAGGCGCTCCAGTCCAACGCGAAGCGCCTGCTGCCGAAGATCCATTCCTGGATCAATCACCACGGCGCACGACGTATCCGTTGCAGTGTCACGCCACTCCAAGAGAAGCGAGCTGCGCAGGCGCTGGTTACGTGCATCCCTTGAGAGGCAGACCTCGCAGCGACAGCCAACGCGCGGCACACCACGCGATGCGCCAGTGCCAAGCAGTGTGAGCCGCGTAGCAGCACCATCCGCCTCCGAGGCTGGAGTGTCACCCGCTTCACGCTCCGATGCACGATCCGATGCGCCGCGAGATCGCGCCACATCATCTGGTCGACGCACCACCCATGCTGGACCGCCGCGCAGTGCACGATCAAGCCCTTCGTTCGCGAGCGCATCGGCCTGGCCGTTCTGCTCGCGAGGGACGTGTGCTGCGCTCCATTGTGTGAAGCGCTCAAGTCGCGCGCGCGCCTCATCGCAGAGCGGTGCAAGCTTCGCATCACGCACGCGCCAACGACCGTTGAGCTGCTCAACAACGAGCTTGCTATCTAGTAGAAGTCGCAGCTCAGATGCGCCGAGCTCGGCTGCAAGTTCAATCGCCGAGATGACCGCCTTCCACTCCGCCACATTGTTCGTCGTCGTTCCGATCGCGGCGGAGATGGTTGCATCCGGAAGCGCATCTGGTCGGTCAGACCCATCGCGTGACGCGTCATAGAGTGCAACGCCGATTGATGCTGGGCCAGGATTCCCCCGGCAGGCGCCGTCTGTCCTGCCGATCAGCGAGCGCATTACGCGCTAGCCGCGCGAACCGATCGCCGAAGAAACCTCAAGGATCGCCTTTGTGATGTTGATCCCGCGAGGGCAGGCATCAACGCAGTTGAAGGTGGTGCGACAGCGCCACACGCCATCTTCGTTGCTCAAGATCTCAAGCCGCTCGTCCGCTCCTTGATCACGTGAGTCAAAGATAAATCGGTGCGCATTGACGATCGCCGCAGGGCCAACGTATTCCGGCTGTGCCCAGAAGCTCGGGCAGGAGCTCGTGCACGCCGCGCAGAGGATGCACTTTGTGGTGTCGTCGTACGTATCTCGCTGCTCCTGTGACTGCAAGCGCTCCCCTGCCCCTTCTGGCTCATCAGCGATGAGGAACGGAAGCACGGATCGGTACTTGCCGAAGAACTCATCCATATCCACCACGAGGTCCTTCACCACAGGAAGGCCAGGGAGCGGCGCCACGCTGATGCTCTTCCCAAGCTGCTCAACGCGCACCTTGCAGGCCAATCGATTACGCCCGTTGATGAGAAGGGCATCGGAGCCGCAGACGCCGTGGGCGCATGAGCGACGGAAGGTGATGCTCCCATCGAGCAGCTCCTTCGCGCGCGTCAGCACATCAAGGACGCGATCCATTGGCTCCACGGGGACGCGGTAGGTCTCCCAGTGCGGCGCGCTGTCTCGCTCAGGATCAAAACGCTGGATCTTCAGCTCAACATCCATCACGCCTCCTAATACACGCGTGGCTTCGGCTCAAACTTGGTAATGGTCACCGGCTTGTAGTCGAGCTTGGTGGCTGGTGCCTGATCAGCGCCGCGCCAGACCATTGTATGCGCCAGGAACTTCGCATCATCGCGCTCTGGATAGTCTTCGCGGCTGTGCGCGCCACGCGACTCTTTTCGCGCCAGTGCGGAGACGGCGGTCGCCTCAGATACATCAAGCAGGTAGCCGAGCTCACGCGCCTCAAGCAGATCCGTATTGAAGACGCTCCCCGTATCCTCAACGCGCACGCGCTGGTACTCCCCCTTCAGTCGCTGGATCTCTTGGACCGCGCTGGTGAGGAGTGCCTCGTCTCGATATACGCCGACCTTCTCCATCATCACGTCGGCCAGCGCACGGCGGATCTCCGCCGGGCGCACCCCCTCGGGTCGGGTGGAGAGGGCGAGCATCTCCTCACGGATCGCTCGTTCGGCCCCCGCAACGTGCTTCGGGGCGGTGGTTGATTTGCAAATCGCTGCCATGCGCTTCCCAGCGCGCTTGCCAAAGACGAGGAGATCTACGAGTGAGTTGGTCCCAAGGCGATTCGCGCCATGGACGCTGACGCATGCAACCTCGCCCGCCGCGAAGAGGCCAGGGACGACGCCACCTGCGGCGTTCGCAAGCACCTCGGTCTCAAGGTTCGTTGGCACGCCGCCCATTGCGTAGTGCGCGGTTGGCTGCACTGGGACCGGCTCGCTGATCGGCTCAACGCCCTGGTAGACGCGAGCGAAGTCGGTGATGTCAGGGAGCTTCTCTTCGATCACCTTGCGGCCAAGGTGCCGCACATCAAGATAAACGTAGTCCTTCCCGTCAATCCCGCGTCCTGCACGAATCTCTTGATACATGGCGCGCGAGATCATGTCGCGCGGGGCAAGTTCCATCAGCTTCGGCGCATAATCCTCCATGAACCGCTTCCCTTCGTTATTCAGCAGATAGCCACCCTCACCGCGCGCCGCCTCAGAGAGGAGGATCCCGATCCCAACAATCCCTGTTGGATGGAACTGATAAAACTCCATGTCCATCAGTGGCACACCGTGACGCCAGGCGAGCGCCATACCGTCGCCAGCGAGAGAGTGCGCGTTAGAGGTTACGCGCCAGGCGCGTCCATATCCGCCAGTTGCAAGGAGCACCGCCTTGGCACGCAGCACGTGGAGCGAACCATCAGCGATCTTGTAGCCAACCACACCACTGCAGCGTCCACCCTGATCTGCACTGCCGCCCTCAAAGAGGAGATCCACAACGTGGTACTCGTCGTAAAACTTTACGCCCGCCTTAATGCACTGCTGATACAGCGTTTGCAGAATCATGTGGCCCGTGCGATCGGCCGCATAGCAACTGCGTCGCACTGGTCCCTCACCGTAGTTGCGCGTGTGACCGCCGAAGCGACGCTGGTCAATCTTTCCGTCCGGGGTGCGATTGAATGGGAGCCCCATGCGCTCAAGTTCAATGACCGCAGGGATCGCTTCGCGGGCCAGCACCTCGGCGGCATCCTGATCGGTTAGGTAGTCGCCACCCTTGATGGTGTCGAACATGTGCCACTCCCAGTGATCCTCTTCAACATTGCCGAGTGCAGCGCAGACGCCACCCTGTGCGGCGCCTGTGTGCGAGCGCGTCGGATAGAGCTTCGTGAGTACCGCCGTTGGGATCCCTTCGCGTGCTAGCTCAAGTGCGGCCCAGAGCCCTGCGCCGCCAGCACCGATGACGATCGCGTCGACATCGATCTGACCCGCCTCCGCTTGAAGTGCACTACTCATACAGTCACTAATCCATTGACAGTGTGACGACGACCTGGGTACCAAGTACGAATAAGAGGAGCGCGATTGCGTAAAGGCCAATGAGTGACCCACGCTTGATGCGTGAAGGGACATAGTCCTGCATGACCGTCCTCATGCCGAGGAATCCATGCACCAACACTGCCATTAGCATCCCCCAGTCCAACGCGCGAAGGGCGACAGAATTCCAACGGGTTTGCCTGACCCACTCCGCACTCTGATCACCAGGATCAAAGACGAAGTGCGTCATCGCGAAGTGTGCGAGTGCAAGGACAAAGAGTGCAAGTGAGCTTATTCGTACCGCCCACCAGACGTAGAGATCCACTTGCGACCCTGTTGGGCGAGGACGACCGGAGACTGAATATTTCTGAGCGCTCATCCTGCAACCTCCCAAATGGGCTTCAAGATGATGTACGCGCCCGGTAGGCCGAGCGCGAAGAAGACGATCCAAACCACGCGCCACAACTGGCGGTGGTAGGCGGTGAGCGCGGGCCAAAAGTCCATTACCACGATGCGCATGCCGTTGAGCGCGTGATAGAAGAGCGCCGCTCCAAGAAGCGTCTCCATCACACGGCCAGGAGGGCTCGAGTAGAACTTGCCGAGGTCGTCGTAGAGTTGAGGGTTGGCACCGATCAACCAGATGTCGATCACGTGAAGGACGATGAAGGCCCACACTCCAATGCCCGAGATTCGATGGAAGGCCCAGGCAACCATCCCCTCCCCGCCCCGATAGGACGGGTAGTTGCGTAGCTTCTGGGGGGAGGCGAGAGGGCTAGATCCTTGAGCCACGTGCGACCCCTTCCTTGCTCTCAATTTTGCCTCGCACCCTACCGTGTTTCACTCATCTCAATCCTACCCGCGCCGATTAAAGTCTGCACGCGTACACTCCCTCGTGACGACTCGGGCAGATGCCCGACCCAGCGAGCGGAGGCGAGATGAAACTGCACGAGGCTGAGGCACGGGAACTCCTACGCCGGGCTGGCCTCCCTGTCCCCGACGGCGAGGTTGCAACCACCCCTGCCGCTGCCCGCGCCACTGCAGAGCGGCTCTTCGCCAGTGGCGCCGCGCAGGTTGTGATCAAGGCGCAGGTGCTCGTTGGCGGACGCGGCAAGGCGGGGGGCGTCAAGCTCGCCGCCAACGCCGATGAGGCGGAGAAGATCGCCGCACAGATCCTCGCCCTCACCATCAAGGATCTCCCCGTGCGCCGCGTGCTCGTGGCCCCAGCGGCCGAGATCCTGCGCGAGATCTACCTCTCCGCACTGATCGACCGCAGTAGCCGCGGCATCTTGCTGATGGCGTCCGCCGCTGGCGGTATGGAGATTGAAGAGGTCGCCGCAAAAGATCCAACGGCGATCATCCGCGAGAACGCGCACCCACATGCAGGACTCCTCCCCTTCCAGGCGCGACGCCTCGGCCTCCGCATTGGGGCACGTGGCGATCTACTCAAGCAGTTCGTGGCGATTGCAACGGGACTCGTTCGCGTTGCGCGCGAATCTGACGCAGATCTTGTGGAAGTGAATCCACTCGCGGTTGTCCCTGCATCAGAACTACCCGGTGGCGAGCGACTCGTCTGCCTTGACGCAAAGATCACCATTGATGACTCCGCTCTTGAGCGTCATCCGGAACTTGAGGCGTGGCGCGACGAGGATAGTGAGGATCCGATTGATCGCGAGGCGCGCGAGATGGGTATTGCATACATCCGACTCGACGGCAGCATTGGCTGCATGGTGAACGGCGCAGGACTTGCGATGACCACGCTTGACCTTGTGACACGCGCTGGCGGTACGCCAGCAAACTTCCTTGACATTGGTGGTGGCGCACGCGCCGACAAGGTCGCCGCCGCGATGCGCATCATCCTTGCAGACAAGGGCGTCAAGGCGATCCTCGTAAACATCTTCGGTGGCATCACACGCGGCGACGAAGTGGCGCGCGGCCTGATCGAAGCACGCGGACAGCAGGAGCGCACCGTTCCGATGGTGGTTCGCATTGTTGGGACGAACGCAAAAGAGGCGGCAGAGCTCCTCACCGCAGGTGGATTTGCAACCGCGACCAGCCTTGACGAAGCGGCGGAGAAGGCGGTGGCACTTGCCGCGGGAGGGACGCAATGAGCATTCTTGTTGGACCAGAGACACGTCTCGTCGTTCAGGGGCTCACCGGTCGCGAGGGTGGCTTCCACGCTGCGCAGATGGCGGCGTACGGCACGAAGATCGTTGCTGGCGTCACGCCGGGTCGTGGCGGAGAGCGCGCACTTGATAACAGCGTCCCGATGTTTGACACCGTGGCTGATGCGGTGCGCGAGACGGGCGCAAACACGAGCTGCATCTTCGTTCCAGCAGCAGGCGCGGGAGATGCGATCGCCGAAGCGGCCGAGGCTGGCATCAAAGTCATCTTCTGTATCACTGAAGGGATTCCCGTCCACGACATGGTTGGTGCGCTCGCGATTGTTCGCGCGCACGGCGCACACCTGATTGGACCGAACTGCCCTGGTGCAACATCACCTGGCGCAAACGGGAGCGGAACCAAGGTTGGCATCATCCCTGCGTCAATCCATCTCCCTGGCGACGTTGGCGTGGTGAGCCGCTCCGGAACGTTGACCTACGAAGCGGTGCAGTCGATGACGGATGCGGGGATCGGTCAGTCAACCTGCCTCGGCATCGGCGGCGATCCGATCATCGGCACCACCTTCCGCGAAGCGCTCGAGCTCTTCGCCGCAGACAAGGCGACGCGCGCGATCGTCTTGATCGGCGAGATCGGTGGATCTGCAGAGGAGGAGGCGGCCGCCTGGGCCGCCGAGCACCTGAAGCACCTCCCACGCGTCGCATTTATCGCTGGACGTGCCGCCCCTGAGGGGCGCCGCATGGGGCACGCAGGAGCGATCGTTTCTGGCGCCTCAGGGCGTGCGGTGGACAAGATCGCCGCGCTTGAGGCGGCGGGCTTCAAGGTGGCTGGCTCCCCTACGGAACTCCCACGCCTCCTAATCGAAGCGGGCTACAAGAAGGCCTAGCGAATCCGCAGCTGCGCTGGATCTCCGTAGCCGAGGCGCTTCCACGCTGGACCACCTGGCGCCTCAATCAGCTCCACCAAGATGCCGTGGCAACTCTTCGGATGAAGGAAGGCGACCGGCCCCTCAACACCTTCAACCGCCGCTGCGTTAATCAGTTGAATCCCCGTGGCTGCAAGTCGCTCCAACTCTGCATCAATGTCGGCAACCTCTAGGCAGAGGTGGTGAAAGCCCTCGCCTTTTGTCTCGAGGAAGCGCGCGACGCCGCTTGTGCTGTTCGTTGGCGCCACAAGCTCAATCTTTGAGTCACCGGCGGTGAGGAAGGCGATCCGCACCTCTTGTGAAGGGACGTCGGCAATCTGCTCGAGCGGCAGGCCGAGCACCTCAGCGTGAAACTTCACCGCGGCATCGAGATCGCGCACGACCGTGGCGACGTGATGAATGCGACCGCTCACTGGGAGACCGTCCTGCGGGAGGCCGTTCACTCCAACCTCACGCGACGCTGCACTCATAGGACGAGCGACTCTCGATACTCGCCCCAGATCTCGCGCAGTGCGCCGCTGATCTCGCCAACGGTGAGCCCAGCTTTTACGCCGTCAATCAGGAGTGGCATCAGATTGGTGCTCCCTTTCGCCGCCGCTTGAATCGCGGCGAGTGCCGCAGCGGCCGCAGCGGCTCTACGCGCTGCACGGAATGCGGTGAGTGAGGCAACCTGCTCCTTCTCGCGCGCCGGATCAATGCGGGCAATCGGTGGCGTGCTTGCCTCCTCGTCAACAAAACGGTTCACGCCAACGATCACACGATCGCCGCGCTCCACTTCGCGCTGATATGCGAAGGCGGCATCTTGAATGGCGCGTTGCGGGAAGCCGGCGGAGATCGCGGCAACGGCGCCACCGAGCCGATCCGTCTCGGCGATCAGTTCCAGCGCTTCGGCTTCAATCTTGTCGGTGAGTGCTTCAATCGCCCAACTTCCACCGAGCGGATCAACCGTTCCAATAACGCCCGCTTCGTGCGCAAGGACCTGTTGTGTTCGCAGTGCGAGACGCGCCGACTCTTCTGTTGGTAGCGCGAGCGCTTCATCTTTCCCATTAACGTGCAGGCTCTGCGCGCCGCCAAAGATTGCAGCGAGCGCCTGATACGCGGCGCGCACCACATTGTTGTCAATTGACTGCGCAGTTAGTGCAGATCCTGCGGTCTGCACATGGAATCGGCAGTGGAGCGACTTCTCACTCTTCGCACCGAATCGTTCGCGCATCAGTCGCGCCCAGATCCTCCGCGCGGCGCGGAACTTTGCCGTCTCCTCAAGGATGTCGGTCCAGGCGGCGAAGAAGAAGGAGAGTCGCGGCCCGATCGCGTCCACCTCCATGCCGCGCGCGATCGCCGCGTCTACATACGCGATCGCATCGGCGAAGGTGAAGGCGAGCTCCTGCGCGGCGGTCGCCCCCGCCTCACGCATGTGATAGCCAGAGATGCTGATCGTGTTCCACTTCGGCAGCTCAGCGCTGCACCACTCAAAGACATCGGTGATCAGGCGCATGGACGGCTCTGGCGGGAAGATATACGTGCCGCGTGCGATGTACTCCTTCAGCACATCGTTCTGTGTTGTCCCAGCGAGCGCGCTACGTGGTACCCCCTGTCGCTCAGCAACCGCCACGTAGAGGGCGAGCAGGATCGGCGCGGTCGAGTTGATCGTCATTGAGGTTGAGACCTTGTCGAGCGGGATCCCATCAAAGAGCTGCTCCATGTCGGCGAGCGAGTCGATCGCCACCCCGACGCGTCCAACCTCCCCCTCCGCCTCAGGGGCGTCGGAGTCGTAGCCCATCTGGGTCGGCAGGTCGAATGCGACTGAGAGTCCTGTCTGCCCCTGCTCCAGGAGGTAGCGGTAGCGGGCGTTCGACTCGCGGGCGGTAGAGAAGCCGGCGTACTGGCGCATCGTCCAGAGGCGGCCGCGGTACATCGTGGACTGGACGCCGCGGGTGTATGGGTACGCCCCAGCCGCCCCAATCTCAGCCTCTAGGCGGCCGCTCGCGCTCTCTGGGCCGTACTCCTGGGCGAGCGGGATCCCAGAGCTGGTCGTCGTCCGCGCCGCCTCTCGCTCCCCGTCCCCCGCCATGACCCCCCCATTTGTTACATGTCACTTTGTTACAGCGGCAGCCACCGCCGCCGGTCCCTGAGATTCTCCCACACCCCCACCCCGCCAGACAGCCGTATGGAGAGAGGCAGCCATGTGGGGCTTCGCCCGTACGACGTCCGTGTACGCAGACAGCGCACAGACGCCACTACGAACAAAGACAAGGGGGTAGGATGCGCAAGGCGCACAGGCGGCACACCGCCAGCGCCCGCGGAGGGAGTTACATGGGGAAGGTCATTGCGGTCGCCAACCAGAAGGGTGGCGTTGGAAAGACGACCACGGTCGTCAACCTCGCTGGAGCGCTCGCAGAGCGCGGCCTAAAGGTGCTCGCCATCGACATGGATGCCCAGGCGAACCTGACCGCTGGCCTCGGCTTCAATCTCGCCGATGTCTCCCGCTCAACTGCGGACGTCCTCATCTCGCAGGAGCGCTCCATGGCACCGATCATCCTGCACAGCGACTTCCCCGGAATCCACGTTGCCCCAGCAACCCTCGACCTCGCTTCGGCAGAGGTGGACCTCTTCAACGCGATGGGGCGCGAGTACGCGCTGCGCGAGGCGCTTGATGACGGCACGCGTGGCGCCTACGACTACATCCTCATCGACTGCCCGCCAACGCTCGGCCTTCTCACGATCAATGGGCTCGTGGCGGCGGATGCGGTGATCATCCCAGTGCAGGCGCAGTACTACGCACTCAAGGGACTGAAGAACTTGCTCAACGTGGTGAAGACGATCCACTCCAAGCTGAATAAGGACCTCACCGTACTCGGACTCCTCCCCACCTTCGTCGATCAGCGCACCGTGCTCGGCAAGGAGATGCTCGCCGAGATGCAGGGCTACGCCGATGCGCCAGTATTCAAGACAATCATCGGCTCAACAGTGCGCCTCGGCGAAGCGCCACTCACCGGGAAGCCGATCACCGTGTATGCGCCAGTCTCCGACGCGGCGGAGATGTATCGCGAGTTAGCAGCGGAGGTGATCGCACGTGGCCAAGCCTGATTTTCGCGCAGCGGCAAGCCAGCGCCTTTCGCAGGAGGAGAAGCTCAGCGACTCTGTCCTCTCGCTCCTCAAGCCAGAAGGTGAGCAGCACGATCGCGCCGTCCGCCAGATCGCCGTTGACCGCATTACGCCGAATCCGAAGCAGCCGCGCATCGCCGCCGACCCAGCGGCACTTGCAGACCTCACGGCGAGCATCCGCGAGCATGGCGTCCTCCAGCCGATCCTCGTACGCCCGCTCGAACGCGGCCACTACGAGATCGTTGCTGGTGAGCGCCGCTGGCGCGCCGTGACCGCACTCGCCCTCGCCCTGATCCCCGCGATCATTGAGGAGATGAGCGACGAGCAGGCGATCGAGATCGCCGTGATTGAGAACCTGCAGCGCGAGAACCTCTCGCCACTTGACGAAGCGGCGATCTTCGCGCGCATGACGAGCGAGCTCGGCTACAGCATCCGCAAACTCGCCAACAAGCTCGGCAAAGATAAGGGCTACATTGAGAATCGCCTCCGACTTGTCGCCGCGCCGGCCGATGTGCGCGCCCTCGTTGCCGAACGCTCCGACACTATCAGTCACGCCTACGAACTGATGAAGATTGATGACCCTGCACGTCGCGCCGAACTCGCAGCGCAGATCGCGCGCGGCGAGCTCTCACTTGCGCGACTGAAGGAGGCCGTCCGTGGAGAGAGCGAGCACCCAAGCCTCGGCACACCAGCAGTGGCTCCTGCCGCAGCCCCAGTTGCCGAACCAACGTTTGCCCCTGCGCCTGTCGTAACAGCAGCACCGGCGCCAGCCCAGGCGCAGGCCTTTGCGCCAATCATTGAAGCGACGCCGCTCGCCAACGCCCCACTCCGTGCGGCGCTCCCTGCGGCGAGCGATGCAGGTCTCACCGCCGCGCGGGAGTCACTCGGTAACGCCATCGAAGAGCTCGCCACCATCCTTCATGCGATCGATCGCGCAGACGGCTCTGTCAAGTTGAACCACCTCGATCGCACGAATATGGCGAAGTGGTTGCAGATCGCGCGCAACAAGTTGGATAACCTCGCCGCAATCCTCCGCCAGAAGGGCGAATAGCCCGAACCCTCGCCGATCACTAGAGCGGCGGCGCGCAGATCGCGCTAGATGTAGACGACCTCCTCGAAGGTCGCGACCAGGAAGTTGATCAGTCGATCGCGGCCGAGCTTCGGCTCGTAGGCGCGGATCCCCGGCACGAAGGCCCAGAGCGCCACGGCGGGGAAGATCAGTTGCCCCTCAGCGTCGCGCCCCATCGTTGCGGCGGCACCACCGCCAAGGGTGAAGGCCCCAGCGAGCGCATCGTCATCAAGACCGGTTGCCTTGCTCAGCTCATGCACCGACTGCACCACACCCCTTCGCTTGGCGATATCGCGGAGTGATCCGGCAACCCAGGCGTCAAGCTGTGCATCGTCCTGCGCAGCGAGTTTTGTGCGGTAGGTGGCGGGGGTTTCGCTGAGGCCTGTGCCAACCATCTGGTCCTCCTGCCGCTCAATACAGAATCAATGTTGCTGGCTCCGGCGGTAGGGCTCGAACCTACGACCTAGCGGTTAACAGCCGCCCGCTCTACCACTGAGCTACGCCGGAACAGGTCAGCAGCGCGAGGCTGCCAAGGGCGAAATGGTAGCAGGGTCAGCGTCGACGAGAGGGATCGCCGAGCTCCTCGCCCGCCCCTCGGGCGCGGCGGGCACGGTTCCGCTCTTCGCGGAGTTGCAGGGCGTTAGCGCCGATGTTGAAGAGCCTGCGGCGCAGCCAGGTGGCGTAGAAGAGCGGCCCCACGATTGGGAGGCCAATCACCGGCAAGACTGACCAAAAAAGTGGGCGCGGAATTCCTGGGATGAGATCCATATCTCGAATAACGCGCAGGGCTGGTAGCCACCAAACGGCGACTACCAGCCCTAGGACGATTAGATCGTCCACGCGTTTCCGCCTAAGCCCAGAGAGCCGAGACGGATTGGATCACGAGTTAGCGTCGGCCCTTGCCCTTGACCGGCGTGCGGCCAGGGGTGGCAAGATTCTGGCTCTTGATCACCGCTGCGAACAGTACGTAGTACAGCGCAGCGAAGACAACGCCCAAGCCCAGGATCCCGAGGGGTCCCGTGCTTCCACCCGCTGACGCGCTTGACGCCAACGTGAAGTTGAGCAGGTAGTCGATCAAGCCTGCCGAGAAGCCGAAGCCCTGCACCCAGTCGAGCTGTGCGCAGATGGCGAGTGCCACGCCGGAGAGGAGACCGTGCACTGCGAAGAGTGCCGGTGCCGCGTAAGCGAAGCTGAACTCAATCGGCTCAGTAATACCGGTGAGGAACGAGGTGAAGCCCGCCGAGCCCATGATGGAGCCGGTTGCCTTCTTCTCGCTCTTGTCTGCAGCCTGGTAGATGGCGTATGCCGCGGCCGGGAGGCCGAACATCATCACCACGAACCAACCAGCCATGAATGGGCCTGCGGTTGGATCGCCAGCGAAGAAGCGGTTAAGGTCGCCGTTCACAACGGTGCCGTCGGCCTTAGTGAAGCTTCCGAGCTGGAACCAGACGAACGTGTTCAGGATGTGATGCAAGCCCACGAGGAGCAGCATGCGGTTGGCGAAGCCGTACAGGATGAGGCCAATAGCACCCATCGTGACGATCGCGTCGCCAAAGCTCTGGATGGCCTGCCCGATTGGTGGCCAGACGACGGCTGCCACGATGCCCACACCCACCGACGCGAGCGCCGTGATGATTGGGACGAAGCGACGACCGGCGAAGAAGCCGAGGTAGCTCGGCAGCTTCATATCCTTGTAATTATTGTAGGCCCACGCAGCAACAACTCCGATAATGATACCGCCGAACACGCCCATCTTGAGAGGGGCTGCGTCTGGGGTCGCATTCAGGATGTCGCTGATCGAACCCTGCTTATTGATCGCATTGAGAATCAAGATACCGACCGTACCGCCAAGGGCGGCAACGCCGGAACCCTCGGTAAGGCCAACGGCCACACCGACTGCGAACAAGATTGGCAGTGCGCCGAAGACGGTGTCTCCAGCGAGTGCCATAACCTTCCACACCGCAAGAAGCGGTGTGTCCGTGGCGAGACCCGCGAAGCCCTGGCCCGCGTCACCACCACTGAAAAGTACTCCGAGGCGAAGCAACAGCGCCGCCGCCGGAAGCACTGCGATCGGGAGCATCAACGCCTTACCGATCTTCTGCATGTACTCCAACATTCTCTGTACCTCCACTTAAGCGCGAGGCCCTGCCCTTGCGGTCAGGACGGCTCCCGCTTGTGGATAACCCTACTCCCCAGGTAGCGGTATGACAAGGGGTTTCATTAAGGTCCCTTATCTTTCGCCCCATCCAGGAGCTAAATCGTGCTCAGGGCTTCGTGGGCTAGGCGGGGTGAACGGTGAGGAGCGGCTCCCCCGCCTGAACCTGCCCCCCCGCGGTGGCGAGGAGCTCAACCCGCTGCCCACCGATCGCAACGATCGGGGTGAGGAGCGAGATCCCACCAGCACGGATACTGGTGGCGGCGAGTTCGACGAGGGGCTGCCCGGCGACGATCTGGTCGCCATCCCCCACCAGCGCGGTGAGGCCGACCCCCTTGAGGGTGACGGTGTCGAGGCCCAGGTGGAGGAGGATTGGACCAGCGGCGCTCTCAATCGCCACACCGTGCCCGCCTGGAAAGAGCTTCGCCACGCTCCCCGCGCACGGCGCGAGGGCGAGGATCTGATCCGCTTGAACGGGGTCAATCGCGACCCCACCACCCATGATCCCCTGTGCGAAGACGGGGTCGGGAAGGTCGCTCAGCGGGACGACCCGCCCCGCGAAGGGGGCGAGCAGGGTGACCGGCTCCGCCACTCAGCGCTTCATCTGGCGGCGCATCTCAGATTCGATGTTGTCCGAGAGCGTTCCCATCACCACTTGGACACCCTTCCCAAACTTCACGACGGCGATCGCGCCAGCCTTCTTCAGGGTCGCCTCGTCTATCTTCTTCAGGTCAACAAGGTCGCAGCGGATCCGCGTGATGCAGGGCTCGCTCGACTTGATGTTCTTTGCCCCACCGAGTCCCTTAATCACGCCCTTCGCTGCGGCGACGATATCTGTGCCCATATCCCCTCCATCGACTTGCTTATCTGGGTGGTCACCCAGTAGCACGCAGTCTGCCCTGAAGTCTGCGACTAGCGGCGCGCTGGCGCGCCCTGCAGAACGCCGCTAAGCGATCGTGCGGATGAAGACGGCGAGCGCCTCAGCGGCCGCCTCAGCGTCGTCCCCCTCTGCGCGGACCTCTACCGTGCTCCCCGCAGAGGCGCCGAGCTGCAGGACACCAAGGATTGATTTCCCGTCCACAGTTCGTTCGCCGCAGCTGAGCCGAATTGTGGAGCTGAAGGCCGCCGCCTGCTTTACGAAGAGCGCCGCAGGGCGAGCATGCAGGCCGATCCCTTCAGGGACCAGCGCACTCGTCTGATGGGCAGCCACGCGACTAGTCCAGATAGTCGCGCAGTTTGCGCGAGCGTGATGGGTGTCGCAACTTGCGCAGCGCCTTCGCCTCAATCTGGCGGATGCGCTCACGCGTCACATTGAACTCGGCGCCCACCTCTTCCAGCGTGCGCTGTCGCCCATCCTCAAGGCCGAAGCGCAGTCGCAACACCCGCTGTTCGCGCGCGCTGAGTGACTCGAGCGTTGCAACGATCTGCTCGCTGAGCAGCTGACTGTTCGCCGCCTCATCTGGCTTCTTCGCCGACTTATCCTCGATGAAGTCGCCAAGGTGGCTATCTTCCTCTTCGCCGATCGGCGTCTCCAACGAGACTGGCTCCTGGCTCACCTTACGCATCTCCCGGACGCGCTCGGCCGTCACCTCAGTCTCGGTCACCTTGGTCAACTCGGTGGCGATCTCCTCATCCGTTGCCTCACGGCCAAGCTCCTGGAAGAGCTGCCGCTGAATACGCGTCAAACGATTCAGCTGCTCGTACATATGCACGGGGATGCGAATCGTGCGCGCCTGGTCGGCAATCGCACGCGTGATTGCCTGGCGAATCCACCAGGTTGCATAGGTAGAGAACTTGAAGCCCTTGATGTACTCAAACTTCTCCACCGCGCGAATGAGGCCGATGTTCCCCTCCTGGATGAGATCAAGGAAACTCATGCCACGACCGATGTACTTCTTTGCGATTGAGACGACAAGCCTGAGGTTCGCCTTGGTCAGCTCTTCGCGACCGCGCCAGCCGAGCTGCACGACGGCCCCTTCACGACCACGAAGCTTGCCGAGCGCCGGGTTCTCAGGATCCCAGCCGCCCTCACGCAGCCAGTCCTCTCCCGTTGCGCTCACATACTTCCCAGACTGCACATACGCCTCCATCGCCGGCCAAGCGATCTCATCGCGCGACCAGACGAAGAGCTTGCTCAGCACCGGGTTGTCGCGGCTGTTCAGGTCGCCCGAGCTCACCGCCTGGAAGGCGAAATCAACGAGCTCGCTCGTCCTCGCCGCAAGGTTGCGACGGTTCGGATCGTTGAAGGCTTTCACCAAGCTCTTGGCGACGAGCAGGTTCTTCTGCGCCGTGTCACTCCCTGGGAGCGCCGCCACTTCGCGGACCGCCTTGTCGAAACCGGTGATCTTGCACTCGCCGAGCTTGTGCCCCTTCACGTAGAAGGCGATCGCCTCACGGAAGGTGACGTGCGCCTTCTCAGCAATGATCGGATCGAAGCGATACCACTCCTTCTTCTTGCGCGTCTTCAGCTCCGTCTCGTGGTACGTCCACTGGTGCAGGTTGTAGATCGCCTTCCACGGCTCGTCCGCCATCTGCTCGCCGAGCTCAATCATCTTGGCGAGGACGACCTCCTCTTCTGCGGTGAGCAGCCCCACGCGACCGATCTCCTTCAAGTACATGCGAACTGGGTCATCAATGCCGACGGACTCGGTCACCGTCTCGGCGACCACCTCTGCGACCTTCGCGACTTCGGGCGCTGCAACCTCCAGCAGAGCCGCAGCGGCAGCCTCGGGATCAAGGATCTCTACGGCATCCGCCTCAATCTCGGCGAGATCGCCTGCGCCAGGCTCAGCGATGCCGGCGAGCTTCGCCGTTGGATCTGGCTCCGTAGCCGCCCCCTTCTTCGCTGCACCACCCTTCGACGCTGACCCCTTCCCTTTTGACGCGACGGTGGCGAGCGGCGCCACCTTCGCCTTCGCACCTGGCTTCTCAGCTGCTTTTGTGGCGACGACCTTCGCGGTTGGCTTCGGAGGTGTCTTCGCAGCCGGCTTTGGCGTTGCCTTTCCTTTCGGCTTTACTACTGACTTAGTGGCGGCCTTGGTGGTGGACTTAGCTGCTGGTTTTCCAGCGGCCTTCACTGGGACCACCTTCTTCGGCGCGACCTTCTTTGGCGCAGCCTTTTTGGAGGGCGCTGCTGACTTCTGCGGAAGCTTCGACGGAGCCGCCTTCTTCGCTAGGACCTTTGTTACGGCAGGCTTAGCGGCAGGCTTAGGCGCAGGCTTCACTGGAGACTTGGCGACGGCAGGCTTGGCTACGGGCTTCGCGACGGGCTTTGTCGCAGGCTTCGCTGTTGCGACGGGCTTCGCGGCTGGAGCTGGCTTCTTTGCGGTCATCGTAGGCCCCCCTTCCCTGCTGTCATCACGCCGGAGGCCATCAGCCGCCGATCCAAGACCTTTCGCTTTACGCCAAGATCACGCTCTCGCTCCATTAGTTCACGGACGCGCGGCGCATCCGTTGCGCGTTCCGCCTCTGCGATCTCCGAACGCGACCAGGCCATCGCCTCATCGAGTCGGTCCGCCTCAAGTCGTAACGCTGTCTGATCAATACCGATCCGCACTCGTTCAACGCTTACCGGCTGCCCGTCGCGTGCGAGCAACGCCTGTGCGAGTCGTCGCTCTTCGCCCTGGATCGCCGCCGGAAGTTGCTCGACCGAAGTGGGGGCTCCCCCAGCCTCCAACGTCGCGTCCAGCCCAGCACGAAGGCCGTGCCAGAGCGAGCGGGCAAGCCCGCTGGAGAAGAGTTCGTCCCCTAGTGTCTCACGGACCCGCAGACGCTCTGTAGGCGCGAGGAGGAGGAGGCGTAGCAGTTCGGCCTCAGGGGGCGAGACCCCCGCCAAGATGGCGCCAAGATCCCCTTCAAGGTCGGCGGCGCGCACGCTGTCGGCCGAGATCTTCCCGTCCTGGAGTGACGTTGGGGCATCTCCGCCAGGGCGGCGGATCGCCTCACGGATCGTTGACTCATCCACGCCGATCCTCCGCGCGGCGGCGGCGGCATAGCCGTCGCGAATCACTGGGTCGCGCAGGATGCGCAGCGTTGGCTTAATCGCGTCAACGGCGCGCTTCCGTCCGCCGAGATCGCGCAGATCGTGCGCGTTCGCCGCCTCTTCAATCAGGTACTCAACAACGGGGATCGGCCGCTCAACGGCGGCACGCCACACATCAGGTTCATCGCGCACCACTTCGTCAGGATCCTTCCCATCGGGAAGCTTCACGATCCCAACATCAACGAGTGACGGACCATCAGCAACGCCGGCGAGCTCAGTCACAAGACGAAGAAGTTCGGTTGCCCCAAAAGCGCCAGCCTTTGCACCGGCGGCATCAACGTCATAGGCGAGGACGATCTTTGAGCCGTAACGCAGCAGGAGCGCCACCTGTGCTGGAGTAAGCGCCGTCCCCATGCTTGCAACAACGTTCTCAAAGCCCGACTGATGTGCCATCAGCGCATCAGTGTATCCCTCAACCAGCACGGCGGTGCCGCTCTTGCGAATCGCCGCCTTCGCCTTGTCAATTAGATAAAGGGTGCGCGACTTATCAAAGAGTGGCGTTGCAGCGCTGTTCAGATACTTCGGGCCGTGGTCGCCACGCGAATCATCAACAGGGAGAAGTCGGCCACCGAGCCCCGTGATCTTCCCGTTCGCGTCACGAATCGGGAAGATGATTCGCGCACGGAAGCGATCGTAGGCACCACGACCGCCACCACGATCTGTTGTCAGCCCAACGGCGTCAAGCTCTTCTGGTGTTGCACCACGCCTTGCGGAGAGTGCCTTGGAGCAGGCGTCCCACGACTCTGGTGCCCAACCGATGCGCTGTGACTCAATCGTTGCATCGGTGAAACCACGACTGTGTAGATACTCAAGCGCCGGCTTCCCAAGGTCGTGCGAGAGAAGGATGGCGTGATAGAAGCTGACGGCGCCTTCAAGCACTTCGCGAAGGCGAGCGCGCCGCACATCCTCTGCGCGGCTCCGCTCATCTAAGACGACGCCCGCCTTGGCGGCGAGGAGTGTGAGCGCCTCGCCGAATGGGAGGTTGTCGCGCTCCATCACGAAGGTAAAGATGTCGCCCCCCTTCCCGCAGCCGAAGCACTTCCACGAATCTCGCGCCGGCGTGACGACAAACGATGGCGTCTTCTCCCCGTGGAATGGGCAGAGGCCCTTAAAGGTGGTTCCAGCCTTGCGCAGTTGGACCGTCTCGCCGACAACGTCGGCGACGGCGAGTCGACTCTTGACTTCGGCGACGCTCCCTGAAGCCATCGGCTGGCTGACCTCCTCAAAGGGCTTCGGTGGCGGGCAAAGCGGCTGCCCGTGGGTGTCAAGTCCTATCCGCGGAAGGATGCCACCCACACCCCCCACCGTCAACAGCCGCCGCTGGATGGGGCCGGGGTGGCGCTGTCTGGCGCGCGGCGAGCACGCGGGGGCTCCCCTACACTCAACGGGAGGCGCCACGTGATGGCGCGCGGGTCGTGTAGCGGAGGTAGCGGTGAGCGGTAGCAGCTCAGATCCAGCGTCGCTCGGCATCCTTGCGCAGGACCCTGGCTACAACGCGACGCTCGCCGCCCGCATCGATGACACCGACACCCTCGCGCGTGTCTGGATCAAGCCGACCGGCGCACCCACACCATTCGAACCGGGACAGTACGTGACGATCGGCGTGAAGGTTGGCGAAAAGTGGATGCAGCGCCCCTACTCAATCGCATCATCCGCACGCGACCTGACCGGCGGCTACGAACTCTATCTTCGACTCGTTCGTGGTGGCGCGTTCACGCCACTCGCCTTTGCACTTCCAGTTGGGCACGGGCTCCGCGTCCTCGCACCGAAGGGGAAGTTCACGCTCCAACCAGATGATGACCGGATTCATCTCTTCATCTCGTCCGGAACTGGCATTGCCCCATTCGTCTCTATGGCGCGCACCCTGCTTGCCGATGGCCGACCACGTCGAGCGATCTACCTGAATGGCGTGAGCTACGTTGCAGATATCGGCTACGCCGAACTGCTAAATGGCTGGAACGCAAGCGGCGAATATCCCGCCACCTACGTGCCATCGATCTCTCGTCCGAACGATCCTGCGAACGCAGGGTGGAGCGGACGAACCGGACGCGTCGAGACGGTAATCCAGTCGGCACTGAAGGATCTCGGAGTGGACCCCGCCGGAGCGGTCGCCTACCTCTGTGGTAATCCCGAGATGATCGTTGCGGCGGAGCTGGAGCTCCGCGCGTATGGACTTCCTGAGGAAGCGATCCATAAGGAACTCTACTGGCCGGCGGGGAAGCAACCGACTGGCGCGACCGGAGCGACTGGGGCTACCGAACCGACCGAGTAAGCGCTACGGGCGCGCGGCGCGCAACTTACTTAGGAAGTACTCCTCAAGTCGATCCACACTAACCCGCTCCTGCTCCATGCTATCGCGATCGCGCACGGTAACGGCGTGGTCATCCATTGAGTCAACATCCACGCAGATGCACCATGGCGTGCCGATCTCATCCTGGCGGCGGTAAAGCTTCCCGATGGCGGCCGTGTCGTCGTAGACCGCCGTGAACTCACGTGAGAGGCCGTTACGAATCTTATGCGCGAGCTCCACGAGATCATCGCGCTTCTTCAGCAGTGGGAGCACCGCCACCTTGTACGGCGCGAGCTCTGGGTGCAGACCGAGGACGACGCGCTTTTCGTCGCGCACGATCTCTTCGCGATACGCGTCAATCAGGAAGGTGAAGGCGGCGCGGTCGGCGCCAGCGGCTGCCTCAACAACCCACGGCGTGAAGGTCTGCTCCGTTGCTGGATCAAAGTACGAGAGGCTCTCACCGCTCTCCGCCGCGTGACGGGAGAGGTCAAAGTCACCACGGTTATGCACCCCCTCGAGCTCTTTCCATCCGAATGGGAAGCGGTACTCAACGTCAATGGCGCGCTTTGCGTAATGAGCGAGCTCATCAGCCGCATGCTCGCGCGCGCGGAGCCGCTCTGGCGAGACGCCGTACGCCTTGTACCACTCAAGCCGGCGTGGGAGCCACTCATCAAAGGCAGCGGTCGCACCCTCTTCTGGTCGCACGAACATCTGCAGCTCCATCTGCTCAAACTCGCGCATGCGGAAGACGAAGTTCCCTGGGCTGATCTCGTTGCGGAAGGACTTCCCGATCTGCGCAATACCGAATGGAATCTTCTTCCGTGCAGCATCGCGAACGTTCTTGTGCTGGACATATGCACCCTGTGCCGTCTCCGGGCGCAGGTAGATGACGGAGGCATCCTCCTCCACTGGGCCCATGAAGGTCTTGAACATCAGGTTGAAGCGACGCGGTGCGGTGAGGCTCCCTTCACAGTCAGGACAGACGAGGCCGAGCTTCGTGACAATGTCAGCCTCGGCAAGTTGTAGTGTGGTGAGCGCATCTGTTCCTGGGAGTTCGTCTAGACGATAGCGGCGCTTGCAGGCGGTGCACTCAACGAGCGGATCGCTGAACGAGCCGACGTGTCCCGAGGTACGCCACACCTGTGGGTGCATCAAGATGCCAGCATCAAGACCAACAACATCGTTGCGCTCCTGGACGATGCTGCGCCACCAGGCACGCTTCACATTGTTCTTCAGCTCCACGCCGAGTGGGCCGTAATCCCAGACGGCGTTGATCCCGCCGTAGATCTCCGAGCTTGGGAAGACGAAGCCGCGGCGCTTGGCGAGCGAGACGATGACGTCGAGATCGGCAACCGCGGGGGTCGCGTCAGCGGCCGGCGTGCCAGCGAGCGTGATCGAAGGATCGGCGGTGATGCTCATGAAGTGGAAGCCTACCCGATCCGTCGCACGCTAGAGGGCACGCCCAAGAAGGAGCGACCCCGCCGCATAGGTGAGGAGCGAGAGCGCCTCGCCAACTCGCTCATGCCATCACCTCATCAAGGAAGCTTCGACTCTTCGGCTCATGTCCGTAGAGCAGCAGGATAGAGCCACGGAGAGCGCGATCCGCCTCCGCGAGTGGCCCTGCGGGGAGGCGAAGTTGCGTGAGCTGTTCTGGAGGGAATCGTCGCAGCGCGCGCAGCAGGCGCAGCGCGTCGCTACTAAGTGGAAGCCCCTCACTATGCGCTGCACAACGGATACCGCCCGCCGCCTCGTCCCAGCGCAGCCCCTCCCCCTCAATCGGTGCGCGTCCACAATCAAGGCACTGATCAAGCTCTGGGCCGTGTCCTGCCGCATCAAGAAGTCCGAGCTCAACCCAGCGCGCAACCAGCTCATCGGAGGCGCCGGCTTCAAGGAGATCCCAGGCGTGGATGAGGAGCTCGTAGAGTTGCGGCTCAGGCTGCTCTTCGCTGGTGGCGCGCTCAACGAGCTCCGCCGCGTACCAAGCGACGGCGCTGCTCTTCAGTCGGTCGCGGAGTCCGAGCCAGACGCGACGCGACTGCACCTGCGTCACGATGTCGAAGGTGCGACCAGTGGCGAGGGCGACCTCAAGTTCGGCGAACGGCTCCACGCCGCCACCGAGCCGACTCGTTGGCTTGCGCACCCCCTTCGCGATCGCCTTGAACTTGCCGCGATCCGGCGAGAGGAGGGTGAGGACGCGATCCGCCTCACCTAATCGAAATCGGGAGGTGACAACCGCCAGCGTCCGTGAGGTTCGGCGTTCAGGCATAGGGTCAGGGTAGCATTGGGGTATGACGGAGTTACGGGGCACACCCTCTGGCGCGAACCTGCTCGAGCTAGATCTTGACGTGCTCATCGCCGCAACAGACAAGGCGATCCTTGAACTCTTTGCGGAGTGGGAGGAGCCGATCACCGCAAACATGTACGACCAGATCCGCTATCACATGGGCTACGGCGATCCGACCGCGCGGCTCGGGAAGCGGATGCGCCCACTCCTCGGGCTGCTCACCTACGCATCGCTCTCCAGCGACTGGGAGCGCGCCATCCCTGGAGCCGCTGCCGTTGAACTCGGTCATAACTTCAGCCTGGTGCATGACGATATTGAAGATAGTGACGCAGAGCGCCGTGGGCGACCCACCCTCTGGGTGCGTGAGGGTATCCCTCACGCCATCAACACGGGTGACGCCCTCTTCACCATCAGCCGCGTCGCAACGCACCGCCTGAGCGCGCTCGGCTTCTCCGATGCAAAGGTGATCCGCATGATGAAGATCTACGACGAGACCTGCCTTCGCCTCTGCGAGGGACAGTTCATTGATATTGCCGCGAGCCAAAAGAACGAAATGCAGAGCGTGGAGCACTACTTTGAGATGATCGGCCGCAAGACCGCTGCGCTCATCTCCGGCGGTGTTGAATCAGCGGCGGTACTCGCCACTGATGACAACGAGGTGATTGCTCGCTTCCGCTCCTTCGGTTGGGCGTTAGGGCTCGCCTTCCAGATCAATGACGATCTTCTTGGCATCTGGGGGAGCGAGGCGGCCACAGGGAAAGAGCCGTCAGACCTAGCGCGTCATAAGAAGACGCTCCCCGTCCTCTACGCAGCAGAGCATGCCAACACCGAAGATCGGGCGACGCTCGACCGACTCTTCTCCACGCCGAACCCTGACGCGGCACTGGTTGCGGCTGGACTCGCCGTCCTTGAGCGCACTGGCGCTGAGGCCTACACGCGTGAGCAGGCGGCGATCTGGCGTGAACGCGCCCTGAAGGAGATCCACAGCGTGAAGGCGATGAACCCGCGAGCGATCGAGCGACTAGAAGAGATCCTGACACGCGTCATCTCCGCGTAGCGGAGCGCAGCCTACTTCCCTTCGTCTCCGTTTGACGCGGCGGCGGCGCTGATCGGCGTCCAGCGGACACGCACCTTCCCAACACGGCGACCGCTCACCTTAATCACGGTGATCACGAACGGCTCAATCACTACGGCATCACCCACGACCGGAACGCGACCGATGCGGTGGTAGACAAAGCCGCCGAGCGTGTCGTACTCCTCGTCGTCCTCGAGCTCAAGTGCCGGCTCAACAAGTTCAGTTAGGTCATCAATATCGGCGCGACCGTCCAAGATCACCTCACCTGGACCGATCTCCACCTTCATCGGCTCCTCTTCGTCGAACTCGTCCTGGATCTCTCCAACGATCTCTTCAAGAAGGTCCTCGATGGTGACAAGGCCGGCGGTGCCGCCGTACTCGTCCAAGACAACCGCCATGTGCACCTTTCGGCGCTGCAGCTCGTGCAACAGGTCATCAACCGACTGTGACTCAGGGACGAAGAGTGCTGGGCGCATGATGTCGCGGAGGCGTGGTCGCGGCCCGCCTGCGGCGATCAGCCGCAGCAGGTCCTTTGCATAGAGGATGCCGACGATATGGTCGACCGACTCTCGATAGAGCGGTGTTCGGCTGTGACCCTCTTTGAGAACAACCTCAACCGCCTCATCGAACGTTGCCTCTTGATCGATCGCAACGATGTCGATGCGCGGCACCATCACCTCATGCAACTTCGAGTCGCTGAGCGACATCACGGCGGAGATCATCTGCTCCTCTTCCGCCTCAAGGACACCCTGCTGGCTCCCCTGCTCCACGATCAGGCGAATCTCTGCGGCGGAGAGCTCTGGGGTGCGCGTTGGGTCGATGCCGAACGGTTTAGAGATCGCCTTGGTGAGGAGGACGAGGAGTGCGACGAGTGGGCTCACAATCTTTGCAAAGAGGGAGATCGGTCCCGATGCGGCGAGTGCGATCCGGTCAGGATTCGCCAAGGCGAATCCCTTCGGGATCAGTTCGCCGAGGACGATGGAGACGATGGAGACGAGGAGGGTAACGACAAGGAGGGCGAGTGCGCCAGCCCGCTCCCCAATCCACGACACGCCGCTAAGCGGCGTCGCAAGCAGCTCAACGATGCTCACCGCTGCGACTGCCGAAGCGAGGGCGCCGAGGAAGGTGATCGCAACCTGAATTACCGCCAAGAAGCGGCCTGGGTCTTTGAGGAGGCGCAGCGCGCGCGCGGCGCGTCGATCTCCCTCATCGGCGAGTTCATCAAGACGCGTACGTCGGACGGTGACAAAGGCGATCTCCGCAGCAACGAAGAGCCCGTTGAGGAGAATCAGGAGCAGGATCAGGCCAAGATCAGCAAGCATTCAGATCACTCTCTCCCGGCAATGATACGCGCCGGAACCCCTACCGCGAGTGCGCCGTCTGGAAGGTCCTCAAGAAGTACCGTCCCTGCGCCAGTCTTCGACTTCGTCCCCATCTTTACTGGCGCAACGATCAGCGTGCCGACCCCCGTGAAAGCACCCGCACCGATTGAGGTCGCATGCTTCGCCACCCCGTCATAGTTCGCGGTGATCGTCCCTGCACCGATGTTCGCCGCCTCACCAACGGTCGTGTCACCGAGATAGCTGTGATGACCAACTTTGACGCGCGCGCCAAGTGTCGTCGCCTTCAGCTCGGCGTAATTCCCCACATGCGCGCCGGCGCCAATGTCGCAGCCTGGACGAATGTGTGCGAACGGCCCCACCTCCGCGCCGTCGTGTAGACGCGACTCGCTGATATCACTCGAGCGAATCGTGCAGCCTGCACCGATCTGACTCTGGTGGATGCGCGAGCCAGACTCGATGCGACTGCGCGCCCCGATTGCGGTGGCGCCACTGATCATCACGTTCGGCTCAATCGCCACATCAGCCGCAATCTCAACCGTAGGATCGATCCAGATCGTCGTCGGATCAACCATCCCAACGCCGCGCTCCATATGCCCCGCGTTGATTCGCTCACGGAGCGCCGCTGCCGCGTCGGCGAACTGGCGGCGATCATTCACCCCTTCAAGGTCTGCCCCACTCCCAAGAAGGATCGGGGCTGGGCTGCCAGCCGCTGCTGCGGCGGCGACAAGGTCGGTGAGGTAGATCTCGCCCGTCGCTTTGGATGCGGTGAGCCCCTTCAACGCCGTCTCAAGCCAGGCGCGCTCAACAACGTAAAGTCCCGCATTGACGAGATCACTCTCCCGAGTCTCCGGCGACGCATCACGCTCTTCAACAATGCGCGTGGCGCGACCGGCGTCGTTCAGCTCCACGCGACCGTATCCAGTTGGATCTTCAGCGTGGAAGGCGGCGAGGGCGAGCGGCACCTTGGCGGCGCGGCGCGCATTGATCAGCGCGCTGATCGTGCTCGGCTCAAGGAGCGGTGTATCGCCGCAGGCGATCAGCACCTCAGTTGCGCCAGCTGGCAGCGCAGGGAGTGCGCAGCGCACCGCGTCACCCGTGCCGCGCGGCTCAGGCTGCTCAGCGCGCAGCGTCCCCTTTGGGGCGAGCGCATGGAGCGCAGCAGTTGCTGGTGAGAGAAGGAGGATCGCAGGGTCACTCACCACGGTGTGGATCGACTGCAGCACCCAGAGGGCCATCGGACGGCCGAGAAGTGGGTGCAGAACCTTCGGTTCGGCGGCGCCCATGCGCGAGCCGACTCCAGCAGCGAGGATGATGGCCGTCACGCCCGAAAGGCGCTCCGGCCCAGTACTTGAGGGTGTCATCTGAAGGAGAGTCTAGCCGACCCTCTGGGCGATCGCCTCAATCTCCACGAGCCCCCCCTTGGGGAGCCCCGCCACCTGCACGGTTGAGCGTGCGGGGTACGGCTCCGAGAAGGTGCGTCCATAGATCTCGTTGACGGTGGCGAAGTCGGCGAGGTTCGTCAGGAAGATGGTGCACTTCACCACGTGCTCAACACCGAACCCAGCGGCGGCGAGTAGTGCGCGCAGGTTCACGAGCGCCTGCTCCGCCTGCGCTGCAACGCCGTCACGAAGGTCGCCAGTGGCAGGGTCCATGCCGAGCTGGCCAGAACAGAAGAGGAGATCGCCAGAGGCGATCGCCGCACTATATGGTCCGATCGCTGGTGCAACCCCAGGTCCGTTAATCGCCTTACCCATCAGAGAACTCCTCTCGCTATGCCAACTCTGTCGCGGTGATCGTCACGCCACCTGGCGGTAACTCCAGCTCACCGCGGGCAACCGCCGCCTCGAGCAGCGCTCCAGCCGCTGAAGCATCGTAGAGCGAAGGATAGAGGAGGAAGAGGGTTGGCCCCGATCCTGAGAGCGAGAGGGGTTGTCCAAGCACGCGGCGCAGGGCGTGGTCGAGCGGCCTGAGCCATGGCGTGATCGCGCGCGCAGGGGCGAGTAGATCGTTCGCAGAGGCGAGCGTGGAGGAGCGCAACAGTAGCTCCGCCGTTGAGAGCCCAGTGGTCAACTCCTGCGCCAGGTGCTGAGAGCTGACAAGCGCTGCACCATACGACTCACCACGAATCCCGCCAGCGAATGCGGCGAATACGTCGGGGGTCTTGATCCCTTCGCTGGCACTCACCAGCAGGACACCGGGGGTCGGCTCTGACCACCGCGTGAGCGGCGTGATCTCTTCGCCGCGACCCTCCATCAGCACCGGACCTTCGGGGAGGAAGAGTGGAACATCGGAACCGATCCGTGCCGCAACCTCCATTAGTTGGCGCGGCTCCATCTTCAGGTTGCAGAGTTGCAGCGCGCCACGCAGCGCAGCCGCCGCATCACTCGATCCACCACCGAGGCCTGCGGCAACAGGGAGACGCTTCTCCAGGACAACCGAGATTGGCGGGAGTGGCGCTTCTGGCCCAAGCGCGGCGCGCAGTTCGCGCAACGCCACGTAGATCAGATTCTCCGCCGCTCCAGGAATTGGGATTCCGGCGCAGTGCAGCTCATCCTCGCTCTCCCCCGCTGAACGGAGTCGCAGCGTGAGGTGATCAGCGAGACGGAGCGGTGCGACCACCGAGTGCAGGTTGTGGTAACCATCGCCGCGTTGGCCAAGCACCGCGAGCGTCAGGTTCACCTTCCCTGGCGCATCGAGCTCCACCCAGTTAACGCGTCCTGCGCCAACGCGTGCGCGCCGTGTTGGCGCCTCGCCAGGCTCGGTGCGCATCATGCGAGGCGCACGTGTCGGCGCACCTGGAATGCCGCCGAGTTCGCGCAGTAGTCGCACCCACTCCTCCACGCCGAGCGCCTGGGCGCGAAGGTCTGGGTCAATATCCGAGCGATCAAGCGCCGCCATCACCTGATCAACAGGGATTGGGAGTGCACGCGGCAACGCGTTGCGTAGCTTCTTCCGTCGCTCGCGGAAGCCCGCCTGCACCAGTCGCCAGAGCTGCTCCTCATCCTCCTCCGAGAGGCTCAGCGCCGCATCGGCGGAGAGCCGATCAAGGACGAGCACCGCCGAGTCAACCGCTGGGATCGGATCAAACGACTCACGTCGCACCGTGCGCACAATCGTTGCCTCCACCCGTGCGCGGACAAATGCGGTGAGATACGACCAGTCGCCCACCTCTGCCGCGATCCGTTCCGCAACCTCACGCTGAACGAGGAGCACGATTCGCTGCGCAGGATTCGGCAGCAGCAGGAGCCGATGCAGGAGTGGACTGGTGATGTGATACGGGATGTTCGCGATGACGCGCCAGCCACCACTCGCTGGAAGGAGTGGCTCAAGGTCCACATTCAGTGCATCACCGTGGACGAGCGTGAGTTGACCAGCGGCAATCTCCGCAGCGAAACGCTCCTGGAGCCGCGGCAGCAGATCGTCGTCGAGTTCAATTGCAATCACGTGTGCACCTGTTGCGAGCAGCCCCTCGGTGAGCGTGCCGAGCCCTGGTCCAATCTCGAGCACCGTCTCGCCGTGCGCTGCAGAGCCGGCGGCAACGATCGCGTCACGCGCCTCAAGGTCAACAAGGAAGCTCTGGCTCAGCCGTCGCTTGGCGAGATGCCCCTCCACAACCCCCTTCGCCGAACCCTTCGCGGCGCCTCTCGGCGCCCCCCGTCGTGCCGGTCGGCCTGGTGTTGGGCTCATACCGGTGCCCCCGCTCCGAACTGCCAGGAGGCGGCGACGCTCACCCCACGTGCAGGGTCCTGCAGTTCTGCGCGCCCTTCGCGCAGTGCGGCGTGTGCGGCGGCACCGATCATGGCGGCATTATCGGTGCACCAGCGCACTGGCGGAACGTTAAGCGTACGGCCGTAACGCGCAGCAAGGGCGCCGAGCGCTTCTCGTAGCGGCACGTTAGCGGCAACCCCACCGCCAACAACGAGCGAGGCGCCAGGAGTGGCGACGAGTGCGCGATCCACGCGGGAGACGAGTGCGGCGATGATCGCGTCTTGCGCGGCGGCGGCGATGGCAGCAGCGGCGGCGGCGGGCACTGGGTGATCACGAAGTGTTGCAGCGAGTGCCGCGGCGCGACCGGGTGATGCGGCGGGTTCGCCGATCGCGGCGAGCGCCATGCGCGCCGCAGCCGTCTTCACACCACTAAAGGAGAGGTCGTACTCACCGTCCGTCTGCGCCACGGGGAGACGCCGCAGTCCGCCAGGTAGCTCACCCCCTCGCGCTGCACCTGCTGCGAGCGCCGAGAGCGCGGCACCACCTGGATACGGGAGCCCGAGGAGTCGCGCAATCTTGTCGAAGGCCTCGCCCGCAGCGTCATCAATCGTTCCGCCAAGCCGTTCCGTTCTGCCATCTGCATCAACACGAACCAGCAACGTGTGTCCGCCCGAGACGATCAGCCCAATCGCCGGAAGGGTTGGCGCACTCGCTGCTAACGCCCCAGCGCCACGCAGCCATGCGGCACGAAAGTGTCCCTCAAGGTGATTCGTTGGAACAACTGGGAGGCCGCGCCCCCACGCCCACGCCGACGCGACACCCGCGCCAACAAGGAGCGAGCCGATCAGACCCGGCCCCGTCGTCACCGCCACAGCATCAATCTCGTTCGCCACGCCGAGCGTTGCAGCCTCAACCATCACTTCGCCAATGAGTTTCGGCACCCAGCGGTGATGCTCCCGTGCCGCAACCTCGGGGATCACGCCACCAGTCGCGGCGTGCAGATCGCTCTGGCTGGCAACTCGTTCGGCGAGCACCTCGCCACCTTCGCGTACGAGGGCGACCGCCGACTCATCGCAGCTTGACTCAACCGCAAGGATCAACCGCTCGCGACTCATCTGCGCCTCTGGTTCGCGCCGAGCGCCGCAACGGCAAATGCTTCAGCGGGTGGGAGTCGCTCACCCGCATCAAGTGCGGCAAGGGCGAGCCGCTCGCGCGCCTCTTGCCCTGGATCGCTCAACTCAGCGGTGGTCATGATCAGCGCATCTTCACCGTTATCTTCGTAATAGCGCTTCCGTAGCCCCTCCTCAACAAAACCGAGGCGCGCATAGAGTCGCTGCGCTTCTAGATTTGAGACGCGCACGTCAAGGGTTGCAACGCGTGCCTCACCGCGACGTGATTCGCTAAGCAGCTCAAGCATGAGCGCCGTCCCAATCCCCTCGCCACGCAGGCGCGGTTGCACCGCGATCGTCGTCACATGCGCCTCGTCAACCATCAGCCAGATGCCGCCGAATCCAAGTAGCTCGTCGCCGCGCCACGCCCCCACGTAACGAGCGAGGCGATTCGTGGTGAGCTCGGACTCATAGGCGCTCCCCGGCCATGGGGCGGTGAAGCTCGCCTCTTCAATCGTGCGCATGACGGGGAGGTCCTCAAGCGTCATGCGACGCATCGCATAGTCGGCACGCTTCATCGAGCGACGCTCCCCTCTGCGCCACGCGGCGGCGCGGGATAGCGGATCAGAATCTCACTCGCCTCGCGACCAGACTCCGTGCGCCACCCACCTACGCGCAGCAGATCAATCGCGTCGGCGGCGGCACTGGCGAGCGCCGCTGGGAGATGCGGAGCGATGCGCTCCAGGTCAGCCCCTGCTGGGGCACCGCTTCGTTCGGCGATCCGACTCCCCGCAGCATCCACGACCAGAACCTCACGCACTCCAAGCGGGAGGACCACCGGATCAGTCTGACCCGACGCATCGCGCGCGAGCAGGAGGGCGCGATCCGATGGCACTTGGATGACGAGGATGTTGAGTGCTGCGGCCACACCAGCGGCGAGGCTCGCCGCCGCGCGGAGCCCCGTGTAGCTCCCTGGGCCAACGCCGACCAGCACAGCGACAAGCTCGCTTCGCGCCGCCGTATCAGGAAGGAGCGCCGCCGCTCGTGCGACGAGTGGCTGATGCGGCCTCAGCTCAGGAGCGCTCTCAAAGCGACCAGTCACTTCGCCATCAAGGCGGAGCAGCGCAACGCAGCCCTCGCCGAACGAGCCATCCAGGATGAGGAGTGCTGGTGTGCGGGGAGCGGCGCTAGGCAACGTGCAACTCCAGTCCCGCCGCGCGCAGCGCCTTCTGGAGACGCTCGAGGCGTGCCGCATCGTCCCACGCAATCTGCGCGATGCGCTGCTCCTCACTCGCACCGGGCTGCAGGGTGATCGTAATCTGTGCCGCACCACCGCCGCTAGTCGGCCAGCGCAGCAGGTTCGGCCACTCCATAATCGTGAGGCCGCTCGCCTGTCGCTCGTCAATCAGTCCATGCGCGAGTGGATCGCTCCCATCAGGGAGCCGGTACGCGTCGCCGTGCCAGATCGGCATCGTGCCGTGATGCTCGGACATCAGGACAAATGTTGGCGAAGTGAGTGGCGGATCCGCCTGCAGCGTGGCGCCGATCGCACGGGCGAGTGTCGTCTTCCCCGCACCGATCTCACCGATAAGGAAGAGCCGATCACCCGGCTGAGCGAGCCCCGCAAGGAGTGCGCCGAGCTGCTGCGTCTGCTCGAGCGTAGAGAGTGTGAGGTTCAGCGCGCTCACGCGGTGATGCGCTGAAGGTCACCGAGTGGGATTGCGCGTAGGACACCGCCAATCCGGACTGCGCCGAGTGGATCGTCCGCACGTGGATCAGCGAGGCCTTCCCAGGTGCCGGACGCGCCCTCATATGCACCACCGATGACGCGCACGTCGCTACCCTGCGCGTCGCTGATCTCCCGCAGTGCTGAAGCGCTCGCCATCAGGAGGCCGATCGGCTCAGAACTTAGTGTGACGCGGCCACCATGCAGGCTACGAAGGAGGGCGGTGACCGAACTCCTGCCACTCTCACTCATTCGGCGCGAGGTCATGA
Organism: Candidatus Limnocylindrus sp.; assembly: GCA_044343985.1. Classification (GTDB taxonomy): domain Bacteria; phylum Chloroflexota; class Limnocylindria; order Limnocylindrales; family Limnocylindraceae; genus Limnocylindrus. The sequence continues at coordinate 8,893 of JBIJDR010000005.1, read as the reverse complement.
TCAGAAGTCCGAACGGTTCTGTTGCAACCGCCGCAGCAATGCGACGCTCGAGTGAGGCGGCGAGCGCATCACGCTCGCCATCGCTTAGCCCGCAGACGATCACGCCACGAACACCAACGGCCCGTGCGCGAAGCACCGTCTCTGGAGACGCCTGCACGATGGCGAGAAGCCCAGCGGTACGCGCCGCCTCCCAACCATCCGTATCCGGTTCGGCTTCACTGAAGTGCACGTGGCCGTCTACTCCGTCACCGAGAAGGAGACGTGCGCTCCGATGCCCCGCCGCACCTCCACCCACTGGGAGAATCTGGATCGGTGCGGGGATCGGTGCGGCGGCGACCGCTGCAGCTGCCGCCGCAGAGAGCGTGCCCTGCGTATCAGCGCTGAGATCAAGTTGGGCATCGCCAAAGATCACCGCGGCGCGACTGATTCCGCCGTGCATCTCTGCGTGCAGCTGCAGGTTGCTCGCGCTGATCTCTATCTCAGCCGACTCCCCGCTCCGCAGTGGAAGGACGAGCGAACTGCCGCGCAAAAGCCCCTGTGACTCGCCGTTGATCTGCAGGGTCACCTCGTCCTCTGCGCCTGCATCGATAAGGAAGAGATCGCCGCCAGGGAGGAGAAGGTCGCTCATCAGTGAGCCGAGCAGGGATGCGGCGTGTTCATCATCGAGTGCGCTGTCACCCAGCGCGGCAAAGACCCCATACGGCTCAAGGAGGATCCTGGTGCGTCCCGGAGCGATCAGTGGCGCAAGGACGGTGAGCGGGAGTGCGCCAGTTGCAATGAGGCTCGCGGCACTTCCAACGACCAGGAGTGGTGCGGCATCCGTCTCCGCCTCGCCGAGATCCTCTCCGCTGAGCGCCTCACCGAGTCGGCGCAGCGCATCGGCGGTTGCGGCGGCACGAATCTCTTCGCGCTCGTCGTCTCGGTCACGAAGCGGCGCGTCGGCAAGGTCACCAAGCGCATCACTGATCGCCGAGCGATCGGTACGCCCAAGAAGGGCGAGGACGCCGTCCGCGCGACGACGTCGCTCAGTTGGGTCAAGTGGAACGAGTGCCGCCGCGGCCACCTCAAAGGAGAGCGTTGAGCGGTCTGTCCCCGCCAGCAGCATGCGCGAAGCGTCCCCCTCCACCTCAACCACGCGGATCGGGACGCCGAGGCGCGCTGCGAGGCGACCAGCGGCGATAGCGGCTTCCGCCACGCCACCACGCACCTGTTCCGTCAGCCCCGAGAGACCTGCGCTTGCGGCGAGCGTCGCACCAAGCGCCTCGATTGAACCGCCACGCGGGACGCGAAGCGCGCCGAGCAGGGCCTCACCCCCTCCACCCTCGCGAACGAGTGCGGCGGAGATCGTATCGAGCCCCTCAACTAGAAGGAGGAGCGGCGCCGGGGAGCGAAGTTCAGTCCCCTCGCGAAGGTTCTCGCTCATCGGGCGACCTCCATCATGCGGTGACCTCAATCAGCGTGGCGACAGCAACTGGTTGTCCAGCGCGCGTGTAGACACGCGCAAGTCGGCTAGAGAAACTGGTTGAGACCTCATTGGTAATCGTCTCGCGACGACGTGCAACATCTACCGGCTCAATCACTTCGTTGCCAGATCGTCCAATAAAGATGACGTCGTCCAGAGGGCTGAGATCCTGCGCTGGGTGATCTGTGGCGTCAATCGTGATCGAATCCATCGCGATCGTGCCGACCACTGGGAGCCGCACTCCACGGACGATCACCTCAGCGTGGTCCTTGTCGTGATACGAGATCCCATCCGCATAGCCGATCGGCAGGGTGATGATGCGTGATGGACGCTTCGCGACGAAGTGCGGGCCGTAGCCTACGCCGTGCCCCGCAGGGAGCGTTGCGATTCGAACCGGCCGAGCGATCAGCTGATAGACCGGCTCCAAGCCAATATCAGCGGCAGAAGAGGTAGAGCGCAGCGCATTCGGCACCACGCCGAAGAGGGCGATCCCCACACGCGCAACGTGCTGCGTGCCACCCATGGTCAGTAGTCCGCCAGATCCGACGAGGTGACGCTCGAGCCCCACGCTGAGGCCACCAGTTGCAGGATCGGCGAGCTGATCAGCCACTTCGTTCAGTCGTTCAGCCTGTCGCTCAGATCGAGGGGCATCCTCTGCGGCGGTGAGATGACTCCAGATGCCGCGCAGTGCGATGCGATCACTCGCGGCGCGGAGCAGCGTCAACTGCTCCTTCAGCTCGTCTGGAAGGATGCCGTCACGACCGAGTCCCGTGTCAACCTCCACATCAACGATCAGTGGCGACAGGCCGCGTAGATCTGCGGCGAGGAGTTCAGTGACGACGGCGGGAGAGGTTGCGGGGACGCCGATCTCGAGTTGCGCCGCTTCACGCAGGTACTCGCTCGGCACGCGCCAGAGGACACGGAGCGGTGCGTTGAGCCCTGCGCGTCGTAGCTGAATCGCCTCATCAACGGTCGCCACCAGCACGGCACGCGCGCCTGCGGCGATGGAGGCGCGAGCGATCTGCACCGCGCCAAGGCCATACGCGTTCGATTTCAGCACAACGTCAAGGTGACCATCCTCGGGGAGGCGCGCCTTCAGGCTGCGCACGTTGTTCGCGATCGCATCAAGGCTCACCTCGACCCAGGCGGCGCGAGCGAGCGGCGGTAGCCCCGCGGCGAGGAGCGCCTCAGGGATTCCCATGCTTATGCCTCGCGTGTAGTGCGCTGACCGAAGGCAACAGCGACGGCGTATTCGCGCTCATGGCTGATCGAAACGGCGATCGCTTCAATGCCGAGCTGCTCCGCACGTAGCGCCGCGTTGCCGTGGAGGCGCACTGTTGGCTGGCCTGTGGCGAGTAGTTGAATCTCGATCTCACGCCAGCCGATCCCTCGAACCCCAAGGCCGAGCACCTTGGAGACCGCCTCTTTGGCCGCCCAGCGGCCGGCCAAGTTCTCTGGTCGTGCGCGGACATAGGAGCGCTCAGCATCAGTCAAGACGCGCGCCTCAAAGCGGGTGGGGTGGCGCTGCAGGACGCCGGCGATCCGCTCCACGCGCACGATATCAACCCCTAGGGCGGGGGGCTCGTGCTGGTACGACGTCTCGCGCAACATGCGCGTAGTCTACCGCTCGCTCAGGAGCGACGACCGAGGAGGCTGGTTGCGGCGCTAAGGAGACGCTCCGCTGCCGACGCTACCACTGCAGCATCGGGTCCCTCCGCCATGACGCGAAGGAGCGGCTCAGTCCCTGACGGACGCACCAGGATGCGGCCGCCCCCTGCCCTAAGCAGCGCCTCCACCTCGCGCAGTACCTCGGTAAACCGTGGGTCGGCGAGGAGCGACTCCGCCTCACCCTCCTCCACGCGAATCACTCGCTGCACCTGTGGATCAAGCGGGAGTGCCGCTGCGAGTTGTGAGAGTGGCTGATTCGCTCGCGCACAGAGCGCAATCACCTCAATTGCGCTGATCAGCCCATCACCAGTGGGTGCGTGTTCTGGGAAGAGGAGGTGGCCGCTCTTCTCGCCACCGAACCCTTCCTGCTTGCCGGCGAGCGCCTCAGCAATATGGCGATCCCCCACTGGGGTGCGCTGGAGCTTGATCCCCGCCGCGGCGAGATGTCGCTCAATGCCGCTGTTCGTCAAGATCGTCGCCACCACCTGATCCGAGTGCGGCAGGCCACGCGCCTTTCGGTCGAGCGCAATGAGACCGATCACTACGTCACCATCAACCAGCTGACCGCGCTCATCTACTACGGCGCAGCGATCGGCGTCGCCGTCTAGCGCGATTCCAATATCTACACCGCTTGCAAGCACCCGTGCGCCCAACGCCTCTGGCGAGGTGGCACCAACCGCATCATTAATGACGCCATCCCCCAACGCCATCCCATCAACCTTGGCACCGGTCGCTGCGAGTGCCGCTACGGCGAACGGTGCACCTGCACCGTTTGCAGCATCAACAAGGACGTGGATCGCTGCGGCGGAAGATCCTGGTGCCGCTACGGCGGCGGTGGCGGCGAGCAGTGCGGTGTATCGCGCGCGATACAACTCTCCTTCAGCGGTCGAGCTCACGCCTCGTACCTGGTCCGACGCGGTGCCAGCGCCGCGTGCAAGCTCAGCGTCGATTGCCGCCTCGAGCTCACGCTCCACCGCATCGGGAACCTTGCGCCCATCGCGGCCGAGGACCTTCAGCCCGTTGTACTCAACCGGATTATGCGATGCGGTAACCACCACGCCGCATGATGCGGTCGGCTCACCCGCAACGACTGCGGCGAGCCCAGGTGTTGGAATGACGCCAAGATCGATCGCGTGTGCACCAGCAGCGTTCGCCCCTGCCGCAAGTGCAGCGCTGAGCCCTGCGCCGCTCGGTCGCGTGTCGCGACCGATCAGGATGGTTCCACCTGGGAAGCGCGCGGCAAGGGCGCGCCCGAGCGCGTACGCGATTGGATCGGTGAGGCTCTCCCCCGCGATGCCGCGGATTCCGTCGGTGCCGAAGCGGACCGCGGCCATCAGCAGCGCAGCTGCGCTAGATCAGCGCTTCGTGAACTGCTTCGCCTTGCGAGCGCGTCGGAGGCCGTACTTCTTTCGCTCCTTGGCGCGCGGGTCGCGCGTCAGGAAGCCGGCCTGGCGAAGTGGGAGTCGGAAGGCCTCAGGGTCTGCGGAGAGGAGTGCGCGCGAAATGCCGTGGCGGATTGCGCCGGCCTGCCCGGAGATGCCACCACCCTCAACCTTCACCATCGCGTTAAAGCGACCCTCGGTGCCAGTGACGCGGTACGGAGCGAAGACCTCGGCCTGCGGAATCGCGCCGCCGAAGTGCTCAACGTAGGTGCGTCCGTTGATGACGATCTGTCCCTCACCCGCAACCAGACGCACACGTGCGATGGAGGTCTTGCGGCGGCCAGTTCCCTGGTAGTACGGCAGGTTGCTCACGCTCTTCTCCTTCGGGCTCATGCGAGGGGCTTCGGCTGCTGTGGTGCGTGTGGATGATCAGGGCCAGCGTAGATCTTCAACTTGGTGATCTGCGCGTTGGCGAGCTTCGTCTTTGGAAGCATCCCCTTGACGGCGCGTCGGATCGCCTCTGTTGGCTTGCGCTGAATCAGGTCGCCGAGCACCTCTTCCTTATGGCCGCCCGGGTGTCCTGAGTGCGAGTGGTACTTCTTGGTGAGCAGGCGGTCGCCCGTCACAACAAGCTTCTCAGCGTTGATCACGATGACGAAGTCGCCAGTATCCATATGGTCGGCGTAGGTTGGCTTCCCCTTACCGAGGAGGGTGGTGGCAATCTTCGTTGCGAGGCGACCGAGCGTCTGCCCCTCAGCGTCAACCACGTACCAGTTGCGCTCAATCTCTGCGGCGCGAGGCGTCCACGTCTTCATGTTCACATCAACCTCCTAGACGAGCTCAATCTGGACGAGTGGGGAAGAGTCGCCCTGGCGAATGCCGATCTTGGTGATCCTGCAGTAGCCAGAGGTGCGGTCCGCATACTTTGGCACGATCTCATCAAAGAGCTTATCCACGACGAGCGGCTCGTTTGGTAGCGCAGCGATCACCGCGCGACGCGCGCTGAGGCCACCCTTCTTGGCGAGCGTAATGATCTGCTCAACCTGCGGACGAATCTCTTTCGCCTTCGCCTCGGTCGTCTGGATGCGCTCGTAACGCAAGACAGAGACGATCAGGTTCTTATACAAGGCGAGTCGGGGCCCCTGCTTTCGGGAGAGCTTTCGACCGCCAATTGCGTGCGACGTCATCTCAGGCCTTCACTTCCGCGTCATCAGCTTCGTCATCGCCTTCGTCATCTTCGTCGTCAAAGGCATCGAGGGGAAGCGTGCTCTCTGGCACATCGAAGCCGCGCTCCACGAGCTTCTCGCGAACCTCGGTGAGGCTCTTCTGGCCAAAGTTGCGCAGCTTCAGAAGTTCAGCCTCGCCGCCATCGAGCGCGGTGAGGAGCTGACCAACCTTGACGATCCCTGCACGCTTCAACGAGTTGTAGGCGCGCATCGGAAGGTCAAGATCTTCAATCGACATGTCGAGCAGGTTGCCACCAACCGCAGCGGCTGGTGCCGGTGCTGGTGCTTCGCCAAGCCCAGAGAATGCGGAGAACTGGCCAACGAGGATTGCCGCCGCCTTGCGCACCGCCTCCTCTGGCGTGATGGTGCCGTCGGTCTCGATCTCAAGGATCAGCTTCTCGCGGTCAACATCCTGGCCGACGCGCGTGTTCTCAACGGTGAAGTTCACCTTGCGTACTGGCGTGAAGATGGCGTCAACTGCCATCACGCCACGTGGTCGTGCCTCACCATCTGGATCCGCCTCAAGGCGATCAGCGGAGACATAGCCAACGCCAGTCTCAACAACAAGGAAGGCTTCGATCGCCGTCTTGTCTGAGTCGAGGGTCATCAGGATCTGCTCTGGGTTGACGATCTCCACCTGGCCGTTTGGCGTGATGTCGCCAGCGGTGACCGGGCCTGCCCCCTTCTTGTTGAGCGTCAGCTCAACGCGACCGGTGGCGAAGCTGCGGAGTCGAATCTTCTTAACATTGAGGAGGATTTGGACGACATCCTCGCGGACGCCTGGGAGTGCAGAGAACTCCTGCTGGACGCCAGTGATCTGAACAGCGGTGACCGCAGCCCCTTCAAGCGAGCCGAGCAGTACGCGACGCAGGGCGTTGCCGAGCGTGACACCGTAGCCAGGGGCGAACGGGCCAGCCTCGTACTTGCCGTAGGAGCCGAGCTCCTCGAGCGGGGCGATTCGTGAAGTCACTGCGTCTGTCATCTGCCTCTCCTCTCTTATCGCGAGTAGAACTCAACAACGAGTTGCTCGTTGAAGTCGCCCGGCATCTGATCGCGGCGCGGAACCGCCACCACATGACCGGTGAGCTTTGGTGCATCAATGCGCAGCCACTCCTGCGTTGCGGCGCTCTTAAGGGTCTCAGCTACCTCTTTGAATGGCGTGAGCTCGGCGCGCCCAGTGCGCAACGAGACTTCGTCGCCAGGCTTGAGGGCGTATGAAGGGATGTCCACCGCTCCGCCGTTCACCGCAAAGTGACCGTGGGTGATGAACTGTCGCGCCTGGTCACGCGAGGTGGCGAAGCCGAGACGGAAGACCACATTGTCGAAGCGCAGTTCGAGGAGTCGCAGGAGGTGCTCGCCGGTCACGTCGGTGCCGCGCTCCGCCTCTTCAAAGAGTCGACGGAACTGCGTCTCGCCGAGGCGATAGACGCGGCGCATCTTCTGCTTCTCGCGCAGCTGGAGACCGTAGTCGCCCACCTTGCGGCGGCGTACGGCGTGCATGCCTGGAGGTGTTGGACGGCGCTCAAAGGAGCACTTCTTGGTATAGCAACGCGCACCCTTCAAGAAGAGCTTCGCCCCCTCGCGGCGGCACTGACGGCAGACTGGACCGGTATCGCGACCCATGGGTCTCCCTTCCTAGACTCGACGCTTCTTTGGAGGACGGCAGCCGTTATGCGGCAGCGGCGTAACATCGGTGATGGCGGTGATGTCGAGACCTGCGGTCTGCAGGCCGCGGATCGCCTGCTCGCGACCGGCACCTGGACCCTTGACGAAGACTTCAACGGAGCGGAGGCCATGCTCCATCGCCTTGCGCGCGGCAGCTTCGGCGCCGAGCGATGCGGCGTACGGCGTGCTCTTCCGGGAGCCCTTGAAGCCAGCAACGCCGCCCGAGCCCCATGAGAGCACGGCGCCGGTTGGATCAGTGATGGAGATCAGGGTGTTGTTGAACGAGGCGGCAATGTGCGCCTGCCCAACGGGGACGTTCTTCTTCTCGCGGCGACGCGTCTTCGTTGGTCGCTTCTCCATCTCAGCCATTGTCTATTCCCTCGCCTTACTTCTTCTCGATCTTCTTGCCGGCGACGGTCTTACGTGCGCCTCGGCGTTGACGTGCATTCGTCTTGGTGCGCTGACCGCGCGACGGCAGGTTCTTACGGTGGCGCGTGCCACGGTAGGTGCCGACTTCAATGAGGCGCTTGATGTTCATGGCGATCTCACGGCGCAGGTCGCCCTCAATCTTCTGTCCCTTGTCGACCACTTCGCGAAGGCGATTGATCTGCTCTTCGGAGAGGTCCTTGACGCGGATGTCTGGGCTGATGGAGGTCTGCTTCAGGATCTTCTGGCTGGTGGTAAGGCCAATGCCGAAGATGTAGGTGAGGGCGATCTCAACACGCTTCTCGCGTGGAATATCAACGCCGGCGATTCGTGCCATTGCCTATCCCTGCCGCTGCTTATGCTTCGGGTTTTCGCAAATGACCATGACGCGTCCGTGCCGCTTAATCACGAGGCACTTGTCGCATCGAACCTTTACCGAGGCAGAAACCTTCACGTCGTCTCCTGTACTGCTACTTCAACCGGTAGGTGATCCGACCCTGTGTCAGATCGTATGGCGAGAGTTCAACCTTTACCCGATCACCTGGAAGGATTCGGATGAAATTCGTCCGAAGCTTCCCGCTGATATAGGCACGAATCCGATGGCCATTTTCGAGTTCAATGACGAACGATGTGTTCGGCAGTGGCTCGACCACGGTACCTTCGACTTCGATCGAATCCTTCTTCGCCAACAACCCCCCGTTTCAGACTGCGGTGCTGTCCCCTGGCGAGCCAGGGGACGAGTGGGGAGAGCCCCCAAACGCACGAACGCGGAGGATAGCAGAGCCCAGCCCCCCTCGCAACGAAGCCCCTTCGTGGGGTTGAGCTCCGCCACGCTCAGGGCCTCGTGAGGAGGAGCGACCCCTCTGGGGTGATCGCGATCGAGTCCTCGAAGTGGGCGGCGAGGCTCCCATCAATTGTTACAACAGTCCACTCATCGTCCATCACCCCAACCTCTGGGGAGCCGAGAGTGAGCATCGGCTCAATCGCCAGACAGTGGCCAGGGGCGAGGGTGAGGCTCTTCCGCCCCGTCCGGTAGTTCGGCACCTGGGGTGCCTCATGCATGG
>JBIJDR010000008.1:0-32233 GCA_044343985.1 Candidatus Limnocylindrus sp. | reverse complement strand
AGACAACGGCCATGATCCATAAATTCATCCCAGGGCCAGGGCTGTACGTGATGTTGCTGAGTGGCGGGTAGGCGGTCCACCCTGCATCAGCTGCACCGCCCAAGAAGAATCCTGAAGCCGCAATCAGTCCAGAGAACGGGATCATCCAGAAACTGAGTGCGTTGATGCGCGGGAAGGCCATGTCTGCCGCTCCAATTTGCAACGGCACGATGTAGTTTCCAATGCCAGCAAGGAACGGAATGATCACCCAGAAGATCATGATCGATGCGTGCATCGTAAAGAGTTGGTTATAGACAGATTCGTCCATGAACTGCAGCCCTGGCTGAGCAAGCTCTGTGCGGACTCCGAGTGCAAGAAGTCCACCGATCGCCAAGAAGATGAACGAACTGATGGTGTAGAGAATGCCGATCTTCTTATGATCGGTTGTCGTTAGGTAGTCGTAGACCTTAGACCCCTGGACTCCGGTGGCTCGAACAGCTGCGGTTGCCATATGCCCCTCCTCGCTAACGCCTAGTTTGCCAAGATTTCGAGCGACGCGTACATCCCACTAGAGAAGTGGCCCGCAATATTGCAGAGCACGATGTACTTTCCGGGTGAGAGATCAAGCGTCAACAGTTTGACCTCGCCTGGGGCAAACTCTGGCTGCTCGCCAGCCGCATCAAGCATCGCTTCGTCAAGTCGATTCGATGCCGAGTCAACTTTAGTAAGTAGCTCTTCCGTTGTGAGGTCTGTGCGAACAATAATGAACTCATGGGGGATCGTCCCGCTATTAGTCAACCCGATCGATACCTCGCCTGCAGTACTGGTGGCGCTGGACAACTCAATGCCCCACTCCTTCACGGTTCCGGAGAGATCGGCAGCGTCCGGAGCTGCGGACTGACTCGCAGAAGGATCTGGCTTCATCTCCGTCAGCCACGCGTCGTACTCTTCGCGCGTCACGACGCGCACGGAGAAGCCCATGGCGTGATGGAGGAGCCCGCAGAAGGCAGAACATTGACCGGCGAATGTGCCGAGCTTGTTTGGTGTGAATTCAAAGTGATTCACCTGCCCAGGGACCAAGTCGCGCTGGAAGAGAAATTCGGGAATATAGAACCCGTGGTTCACATCTTGCGCCACCAGGGTGACTTCAATTCGTTCATCAATTGGCACAACGAGCTCTGGGTAGTTTTGCGCCGTTCCATAAATTTCAAAGCCTTCGCCGGGATACCCGAACTTCCACTGCCACTGATATCCAACGACTTCCACCTTGACCGAAACCTCTTCTGGCTTACGGGCATCAACAACACCGAGCACCTGGGATGAGGCGAAGAAGAGCCCGATGACCGTCACCAGAGGGATGACTGTCCAAACGACCTCCAACGCCAAGTTGCCGTGCGTCTGGGCCGGAAGCGCAACATCGGAGGCTTTGCGTCGGTAGCGAATAACCGACCAGATCACCAGTCCTTGAACAAGGAGAAAGACGACCGCGGCGATGACGAAAACTAGCTTGTAGAGGTCCTCAATGAGGAGGCCTTCGACGGTGGCCGCGTTTGGGGGGAAGGCTGCCTGACACCCAGCGACGCTCAGTGCCGCAACGAAGGTCAGGAGGAGCAGGATCGGATTACGCATCTCCGCGATTGTACGCCTGCCCCATAAAGTTGGCAGGACGCCTAGCGCGCCCCATGGAGGGCTCGGGGGTCGATCACCTTGAGCGGTTCGGCGCGCTTGGTCCCTACCGGCAAGAGGCCAGCCTCCACGCCAACGCGCGCAACGAGTTGCGCCTTGGCATCCAGCGTCTTCACTAACTGTGGCAACTCATCGTCGGTGAACTGGGCGTGGTATTCGGAGACGGCGGCCGCCTTCCGCTCCCAGGTGGCGTCGATCGGCGAGAAGGTGGTCGGCTCGTCGGTGTAGAAGAAGGCAACGGCGCGCGCATCGTTCGGCTTCGCTGCACGCCAGAGTGCGTCAATCGCGGCGTCGCTTGAGGCGAGCTTCGGAATCCCAGAGAGGATCGCCGCTTCGGCGGCGATGGAGCCGGCCTCCCAGTGATCGCGATGCGCCTCAACGCGCAGCCACGGATCGGCGGCGAAGATTGCATCTGGTCGGAAGTCGCGAATCTCGCGGAAGAGGTCGGGGCGCACATCGAAGCGGCTCCAGTTCCCCGCGTCTGGATAGTTGAGGTGCGTCAACTCCTGAATGCCGATGATCTTCGCCGCCGCGCGCTGGTCGCGCAGCAGTGATGCCGCCGCCGCCTCGTCGTTGAGCGACTCGTCGACCACACCGACCAGGTCGTCCATCATCGTGCAGTACCGAATCTCAGCGCCAGCGTCCACGAGCGCCGCAAGGGTGCCCCCCGCCGCAATGTCGGCATCGTCGTAGTGCGGCTGAATCACGAGGATGCGCCGGCAACTAAAGATGTCTGGCGTAGGGAGGAGTGACGGGATGCGAATGGTTGCGCTCTGATGTGTCATGTGCGGAGCCTAGTCGCCCCTACCCCCCAGCGCGGCAGTGCGTGCGCACGGCGCGACGCGTCTGCGGCGCGCCTGACGGAACGCCGCACACCGCGCGGGGCGGGAGGTTTACCGTGCCCGCTATAGAGGGAGGCGAACCACCCTCACGTAGGAGGCAACAGATGGTTGACCAGGCGGCACTCGCCAAGCGATTCCCAAAGAGCTTCACCTGGGGTTTCGGCACCTCGTCGTATCAGATTGAAGGGGCCACCAAAGAGGACGGGCGCGGCGAGTCAATCTGGGATCGCTTCGCCACGATTCCTGGGAAGACGCACAACGGCGAGGACGGCGAGCCTGGCACCGATTCGTATCACCGCTGGCGCGAAGACATCGCCATCCTGAAGGATCTCGGTGCTACGGCGTACCGCTTCTCTATTGCCTGGCCACGCATCTTGCCGAACGGAACCGGCGCGGTGAACCAGAAGGGTCTCGCCTGGTATCAGCAGTTCGTTGATGGACTTCTTGAGGCGGGCATTGAACCATTTCCAACGCTCTATCACTGGGACCTGCCACAGGCGCAGCAAGATCGCGGCGGCTGGCCGGCGCGCGACACGGCAAAAGCATTTGCCGATTACGCAGGGATCGTCCTTGGCGCGCTCGGCGATCGCGTCACGCGATGGTCAACGCTGAATGAGCCGCTCTGCTCCGCATGGCTCGGCCACCTGAGCGGCGACATGGCGCCAGGAATTCAAGACGTGCAGGCGGCCTTCTCTGCATCGCATCACCTTCTGCTCGGACACGGCATGGCGGTGCGCGCGATGCGCGCCGCAGCGCCAAAGATCGAAGTCGGCATCGTCTTGAATGTTGGGCCCGGAATCCCAGCGACTGATTCGGATGCGGACCGCGAGGCGGTGCGCCGCCACGATATGACCGATAGTGGCTGGTTCCACGACCCGCTCTACTTCGGCACCTACCCACAAGAGGTGATTGACTTCTCTGGCGTGAAGATGCCAATTGAGTCAGATGACATGAAGATCATCTCCGAGAAGTTGGACTGGCACGGTCTCAACTACTACTTCCCAGCGAAGATTGGCGACGATCCAACGGGTGACGGCGCACGCACCACCTGGAACCATATTGATGGGCCCAAGACCGACATGGGCTGGGGGATGAACGCTGACGTGATGCGCGACTTCCTGATCAAGCTAAAAGATCACTGGAAGGCGCCGAAGATCTACATCACGGAGAACGGCTCAGCGTGGCCAGACATAATTGGAGCGGATGGTGGCGTCCACGACCCAGAGCGTGAGGCGTACCTAATGGATCACCTCACCGCCGCCGCCGAGGCGCTCGACGCGGGCGTTGACCTCCGCGGTTACTTCGGCTGGTCGCTGCTGGACAACTACGAGTGGGCGTACGGTTACGACAAGCGCTTCGGCTACACGTACGTAGATTTCGCAACGCAGAAGCGCACCATCAAGGAGTCGGGTCGCGCCTATGCCAAGCTGATCCGAGCGTCGCGCGGGGGCTGACCTACTTTTCGGCGTGCTCCGGCTGACGCACGACTGAAGAGATTCCGGAGAGCAGCAGCGGGATCGGCGCCACAATAATGCCGAGCGCCCCAGCGAAGAGTGCGGCGCGTAGGCCAAAGCTGTCGGCGATCAGAGCGCCAACAACCGCGCCGAGCGGCATGCCGACCAGCATCACCCACTTCATGGAGGCGTTCATCCGGCCGAGGAGATGCTTCGGCGTCACGATCTGTCGATACGTAATCTGATTAGTGTGGAAGATCGCGGCACCGAAGAAGGCCAAGATTTGGGCGGCAATCGCGAGACTCGTAATCAGGAGTGGTCCCATCGGCGCGCTGAGCAGCGCAAGGCCGAGCGGCATCGTTGGGAGCAAGAATCCGCCAAGAATAATTGATCGGCCAACGCCGATTCGCTCCGCAATGCGACCAGCGGTGAATGATCCGATCAGCAGACCGATCACGCCAGCACCCAAGATGAAGCCGAGAAGCTCGGTTGGCAAGAGAAGTTCGCGGCGACCGTAGGCGATCATCACGGCCCCATTTGCAATGGCGCCGAAGAAGTTAAAGAGGAGCGCAGCGGTGGCATTGCCGCGCAGGTGCTTGTGGCCGAGCACCCAGGCGAGCCCTTCGCGAATCTCATCGCGCAACCGCGAGGTTGGTGCGGCGGCATCTATAACGGGTGGTGTCTCAACGTGTCGGAGCCTGCGCAGCAGCACGGCGCTCCAAAGAAAACTGAGTGAGTCAATCAGGACCGCAATCGGACCGCCGAGCCGTCCAACAATAACTCCAGCGATCGGTGGGCCAACAACGCCTGCGCCAGAGTCAATCACCATCAGGCGACTATTCGCCACAGCGAGGCGTGGCCCGCGGAGTAGCTCTGGGAAGTACGACTGAGTGGCCACATCAAAGATGAGCGTTGCGGTGCCAATGATAAAGAGCGTCAGGTAGAGCACGGGCATCGAGAGGGCGCCGATCGCGTAGCTGAGCGGGATCAAGAGCAGCGCCGCCGTGCGTACAAGATCCATCGCCACCATTACAGGGCGTCGCGTGCGTCGATCGAGCAGTGCGCCAACTGGAAGGCTGAAAAAGACGAAGGGGAGCACGAAGGCGGCCTCCAGGAGTGCAATCGCGCCATTACTCGCACTGATCACGTCAACGGCAATCAGCGGAAACGCAATATGCGAGATCTGCGATCCGAGCGTGCTGATCCCTTGTGCGCCAAAGAGGAGGCGTACGTTGGGATCGCGGAAGGGATCGTCTACCGCAAGGCGTATCCGTGAAAAGAGGGTGCTCATCCCGATCATCTTAGTGCGTGCTGCATTCAACCCGTTAAGATGGGCGTATGCCAGCCGTCACGGTCCAAGACATCACGCTGCTCCCACGAGCAAGCGTTGCCGACCTGCTCACGGAGAAGCCTCGACCAGTCATCTCGCTCACCACTGCGCCGAGCGGCTTTGAAGGCGAAGGCTTCCCTGTGCGTCGAGCGTTCATGGGTGCGCCACTGAACGCGATCGACCCGTTCATCATGCTCGATCAACTCGGTGAGGTTGAATATGCACCGGGTGAACCGAAGGGGACGCCGTGGCATCCGCACCGCGGATTTGAGACGGTGACCTACATCATTGATGGCATCTTCGATCACCGCGACAGTAATGGTGGCGGTGGCCGGATCACCAACGGCGACACGCAGTGGATGACTGCCGGAGGCGGCATCTTGCACATTGAGACCCCGCCTGAGTCCCTCGTTGTCAGCGGTGGACTCTTCCACGGATTTCAACTCTGGGTGAACCTTCCAAGCGCCAAGAAGTGGTCGCCGCCTGCATATCAAGACATCCGATCAAAGGAGGTGAAGCTGCTCGCTTCTGCTGACGGTGGCGCGCTACTGCGAGTTATCGCTGGAGATGTTGCTGGCGCAACGGGGCCTGGATCTACGCAAACTCCGATCGCGCTCGTGCACGCCACGATCCAACCTGGCGCTGAACTTGACCTTCCGTGGCGACCCGACTTCAACGCACTGGTGTATGCGCTCTCTGGGCGCGGAACGGTTGGGGCCGAGGCTGTCGCTATTGAGTCCGGTCAGCTCGCCGTCTACGGCGCAGGAGATCGCATCATCATCAAGGCGGCGCAACGACAAGATGCGCGCACTCCTGCACTGGACGTGCTGATCCTGGGTGGCCAGCCGATTCGCGAACCGATCGCCTGGCTCGGGCCATTCGTCATGAACACGCGCGACGAAGTGATCCAGGCGTTCGAGGATTACAAGGCGGGGAAGCTCGGCGTGATCCCCGCCGCGCACAGCAATCCGCATAACACCCCAACGAGCGTCATCGAGTCCGAATAGCGCCCGTGGAACTCTTCCTCCTCGGCGCAGCACTCGCCTTCTCTATCAACATTGAACTCGGCGTGGTCAACGTCATGATTGTGCGCACCGCAATTGATCGCGGCGCGTGGCCCGCCTTCTTGATCGGGCTCGGCTCCTGTATTGGCGATCTGATCTGGGCCTGCGCTGGCGCACTCGGTGTCAGCGTGCTCTTGGCCTGGCCGCCCGCCGCCTGGATCCTCTGGCTCGGCGGAAGCGCCGCCCTCTGCTGGTTCGCCGCCGCCGCACTTCGCGACGCAACACGTGGAGGAAGCATCGACGAGTCATCACCACTTCGTCGCGCCAACGGCATCCATGCAATAGGCCTCGGGCTCGGCATTGCGCTCGGCTCTCCCACCCTGATCCTCTGGACGGCAACGGTGGGCGGGAGCGTCCTTGCCTCTCAAGCGGCGGACATTGCGGGATTCATCCCATTCATCTCAGGGTTCGGCACCGCCGCAGTGGCGCACTCGGCAATCCTCTCTGGCGTTGTTGGCGCCACGCGCCGCTTCACCGGACCACGCACGGTGCGCGCCGTCTCACTTGTATCGGCGTTAATGTTTGCCGCATTCGCGGTGGGCATCTTCATGGACGGCGCGAGGCGCCTCCTCCTCCCGCTGCTCGGCTAACGAACCAGAGGGGGGCTCTGGTATCGTATTGGTATGACCAGCACGCAGCTCCGAGCACTTGAGGGCGAACCGTCGATCTGTTGACGCTCGCATCGCGCCAGATCGTTATGAGGTTTATTTCAACCCCCAAGTAGCAGGTAAGGAGAAAGTAAAATGAGCAAGGTTCCATTTGATCCAACCGCAAAGTTCCAGGAGTACGCCACTCCAGGCGCACTCGTCTCAACGGAGTGGCTCGCCGCCAATCTGAACACGCCCGGAATCGTGGTGGTGGAGTCCGATGAGGACACGCTGCTTTATGAGACTGGGCACATCCCAGGAAGCGTCAAGGTGGATTGGCACACCGATCTGAATGACCCGGTGAGCCGCGACTACGTTGGGCCTGAGGGCTTTGCCGCACTCATGGCGCGCAAGGGGATCAGCCGTGACACCACGGTGGTCTTCTATGGCGACAAGTCGAACTGGTGGGCGGCGTACGCCCTCTGGGTCTTCCGCCTCTTCGGCCACGAGGATGTTCGCCTTCTTGATGGGGGCCGTCAGAAGTGGGAGGCGGAGGGTCGCGAGATGACCAAAGAGGTGCCAGTGCGCGCAGCCTCCAGCTACCCACTCTCGCCGCGAAACGACACGGAGCTTCGCGCCTACCGCGAGCAGGTGCTTGAGCATCTCAGCGCGAAGGGCTGCATGGTGGATGTCCGATCACCACAGGAGTTCAGTGGCGAACTGACACACATGCCGGACTACCCACAGGAGGGGACGCTCCGCGGTGGCCACATCCCTGGTGCCAAGTCGGTGCCGTGGAAGCGCGCCGCGAACGATGACGGCACCTTTAAGGGCCTTGCCGATCTTCGCGCCATCTATGAGGGCGAGAAGGGGCTTGCTGCAGGCGATGATGTCATCGCCTACTGCCGCATCGGGGAGCGCTCAAGCCACACCTGGTTTGTGCTCACCTACCTGCTCGGATTCAAGAACGTGCGCAACTACGACGGCTCGTGGTCGGAGTGGGGCAACGCGGTTCGCCTCCCGATCGCCGTTGGCGCCGAGTAGCGCGTCCACCTGAAGGACATGTCGGAGACACCCGCGGCGCAGCTCCCACCAGGGCTCGCCGCGGTTGCCGCCGATTTCGCCGATACGCCACGCGAGATGCGACTCGAACTTCTCCTTGAGTACGCAGATCGGCTGCAGCCTCTCCCTGAGAAGTACGTCGCGCAGATTGATCTCATGGAGCGGGTGCAAGAGTGCCAGTCCCCGCTCTATGCAATTGCAGAGCTGAACAACGACGCAGTGCAGATTCATGCCACGGCGCCGCCAGAGTCACCAACGACTCGCGCGTTTGCCAGCATCATGCAGCTCGGATTGAACGGCCTCACCGCAGAGGAGGTGCTGGCCGTCCCCGCATCGGCCCCACTTCAACTAGGGATCACCGATCTTGTCTCGCCGCTTCGGATGCGAGGTGCAACCGGTCTTCTTGCGCGGATTCAGCGACAGGTTCGAGCGGCAGTAAGCCCGTAGGCTCTCCGCCTAGATCGCTTCGCGCGGCCTCTCAGCGTTCGCTGCGGCAATCTTCATCAAGTCCTTGGTAATGCGCTCCATCTCACTCGCTGGGAGCGATGCGCCGAATCGCTGCGCAACTGCGCGCAGGTGTCCAGGTGCGGCGGCGCGAAACGCCTTGATGCCGAGTGGCGTCAGCGTTGCCCAGTGGACGCGGCCATCTTCCGTGCAACGGCGACGCGTCACCCAGCCATTGATGGCGAGTCGATCAACGCGACGCGTCAGGCCACTCTTTGAGATGAGTGCCGCATCTGCGAGTTCGCTCATGCGCAGTGAGTATTCGCTCGCGCGTGCGAGCTGCGCCATCACGTCAAAGTCGGCGAGGCTCATCCCTGACGAATCCATCAGCTCCGAAGAGAGCGCGCGCGTTACTCGACCGTAGGCGGTGAGGAAGGCGATCCAGGCGCGAGCAACAACCGGGTCAAGGAGCGTGCTTGCATCGCTCCCCAAGATTGTGGAGAGCTCAGAGATCTCTGCACTGGGGAGCTGCTCTGTTGCCATATGTTGCAATAGTTGCACTTGCAATCATCGGCGTCAAGGGGTATAGTTGCGCATGCAACGATCTGCCGTATACGCGGCGGGCGGCAGATATTGTTAAAGAAGACCGTAAGGAGGAAGCAATGTCAACAGCACGATTCAAGCAGGTGGCCGACGCAAGCCGTATTGAGAAGGCGGTCGCCGCCCTCAACGCAAAGGGCTTCGCCGCGCAGAGCGTCCCGAACGCCGCCGCCGCCAAGGAGGCGGTGCTGAAGCTGATCCCCGCCGGATCAGAGGTCTTCACCTTCACCTCCGCAACGCTCGACGCGACGGGGATTACTGAAGCGCTCAACGCTGCGCCGTATGTAAGCCTGCGCGACACGATGTACGCGCTCGACCGCAACACCCAGAGTGCGCAAATGCGCGCGATCGGTTCTGCGCCAGCATTCGCCGCAGGTAGCGTGCATGCCGTCACTGAAGACGGCAAGCTGGTGATCGCATCAGCGACGGGATCACAGCTCCCCGCTTACGCATATGGCGCGGGCCACGTGGTCTTTGTTGTTGGCGCACAGAAGATCGTCAAGGATCTTGCTGAAGCGAACGAGCGCATTGAGACCTACACCTTGCCGCTTGAGGACACTCGCGCGCAGGCGGCTTACGGCGTCAACAGCGCCATCAACAAGTCGCTCACCCTGCACGGCGAACAGCCGGGTCGCATTGACGTGGTGATTGTTGCTGAGGAGATCGGTTTCTAATGCGTAGCGCGTTTCTCAAGAGCGCCGCGCTTGCGGTTGCCGTCAACGCGGCGCTCTGGATCGCTGCGTCACTGATTGGCCTTGTGCCAGGTCTCGGAGAGTCCACCTTCTTCGGCGGCGTGCTTTTCGCCTCTGTTGGAGCAACGGCGGCAGCCGCGATCGTGGCGAGTCGCTTCACCGCAGCTGGTGCGCAAAAGCGTTGGGCGGGAATTTCTCTTGCGATCCTGCTCCTCTCGTTTACCTCGCCACTTGCGCTTGGCGCAGGAAATCTGCCGATCTCGCCCTTCAACCCAGCAGACACGACATACAACGAATTCCGCGGTGGGATCGGGATTGCGTACGCAATCTTGCACTTCACCTCGTACGTCGCCGTGCAGCGCTTCATTGGGAAGCAGATTCCAGAGTAAGTGGACATCTTTGAGATAAGCCCAGATGCACCTCGCGCGCTAAGGGTAGAATCCACCACATGATTGATCCGCTCGGTCCAATGCAGGGGAGCCTGCGCCTGGTCACCTTCATGACTGACTTCGGGCTGCGCGACCCCTCTGCTGGCGTCCTCTCTGGTGTGGTGCTTGCGATGACACCCGACGCGCGGACGCTCGATCTCACGCACGCGATCCCTCCCTATGACGTTGAGGCCGGCGCTGAGGCGCTCGTTGAGTCGCTCGTCCACCTTCCTGTTGGGGCACATGTGGCGGTGGTGGATCCAGGCGTTGGGACGCAGCGTCGACCGATCGCCATTCGTTGTGTCCGCGGTGACGTCTTGATCGGTCCAGACAACGGGCTCCTCCTCCCCGCCGCGAAGGCGCTCGGCGGCATTGCCGCCGTGGTGGTCCTTGATGACGAGCGTTGGTGGGGGCCGAGCCGTAGCCACACCTTCCACGGCCGTGATCTCTTCGCCCCCGTCGCCGCACACGTCGCGTCTGGTGTCCCGTTCGGCGATCTAGGCAGCCCACTCGACGCGTCGCTCCTCGTCCCCGCCGCCGCGCTCCCGATTGAGGCGAAGGCGGGCGAGCTACACACCGTCGTCCGGATCGTGGACGGCTTCGGGACGCTGGTCCTCGCCGGCGACCGCAGCGACATCACCACCGCACTCGGTGCACTTGAGCCAGGCCAGCCGCTTCGTATCACCGTTGGTGATCAGAAGATCGAGACCGTCTGGGCGAATCGCTTCGGCGACGTGGCGGAACATGACCCCCTCTGCTACATCGATTCCGCCGGACGGCTGGCGCTCGCCGTGAACCGCGGCAGCGCCGCAGAGCGCTATGGGGCGACCCGGCGCACCCCCGTCGTGATCACACGCGCCTAGCGCGCACCTTTTCCATTCGCGCGTCTCGCCCTGCTATCCTCCGTGCGCGGGGAACTTCTCGGCTGGTGCGCCGCGCATCAACCCTTGCCCCGCCGTCTAACGTGACGATCTGTCGCGCTGACGTCATTAGCGGCTGCACACAGGAGGTAGGAACAATGAGCAGAGGAAACGCTCGCACCGCAATCGGACAGCCTGCACGTATGGCAGTTGTCTTGATGGCAGTTGCTATGTTCGTTGCCGCATGTGGCGGCAGCAGCGCATCAGTTTCCCCATCGGCATCTACTGACACATCATGCGCGCCTGAGAGCCTTGCGCTCAAGACGGCTGGCGTGCTGACACTTTCAACTGACAATCCGGCCTATAGCCCATGGTTCCAGGGTGGCAACGAGGGTGCTGAGATTTGGATCGGCGACTACAACAACGATCCAGTTAAGGGCCAGGGTTACGAAGGCGCTGTTGCATATGCGATCGCCGAGAAGCTCGGCTTCACCACCGATAAGGTCACCTGGATCGTCACCGCGTTCGACCAGTCGTTCGCGCCGGGCGATAAGACGTTCGACCTCTTCATGAACCAGGTCTCCATTAAGGCGGATCGTGCCGAAGCGATCGACTTCAGCCAGGGCTACTACGACGTTGCTCAGGGAGTTGTCACCGTTGAGGGGAGCCCGATCGCTGGTGCAACAAGCATTGCAGAGCTCAAAGGCGCGAAGCTTGGCACCCAGATCGGGACAACAAGTTACGACGCAATCATCAACATCATTCAGCCTGATCAGGAGCCAGCTGTCTTCAACACGATGGATGAGGCTGTCGCGGCCCTGGATGCAGGTCAGATTGATGGGATCGTTGCGGACGTCCCAACAACGTTCTACATGCGAGATGCGCAGCTCTCTGGCGGAGTGATCATCGGCCAGCTGAGCGGGACCGGTGATGGCGCTGAGCAGTTCGGCGTGGTGCTGCAGAAGGGCTCACCGCTGACCGCATGCGTGAACATCGCGATTGACGCGCTGAAGGCTGACGGCACACTCGACGCACTGTTGCTCGAGTGGATCGGCGGCTCCGGCAGCGCGCCTGTCATTAAGTAAGCATCAGTCGCTTGAAGGTGGCGACGGGGTCTGCCCGTAAGGGTCTCCTCGTCGCCACCCTCAGCACCCTCGTTGTCGCGGCGTTCGTCGCGTACACGATCGGATCATCCCCCGCCTGGCCCGAGGTCCAGAAGGCCTTCTTTAACGGACGCTACTTCTCCACTTCGCTCCCCGCGGTCGCCGAGGCGTTCACCATCAACGTGCGACTCTTCATTCTTGCGGAGCTGCTCATTCTTCCGATCGGTCTCTTGATCGCTCTCGCGCGCTCCATCACCACGCCCGCGCTCGCGCCGATTCGCATCTTTGCCACCATCTTCGTGGACTTCTTCCGCGGCGTGCCGAGCATCCTCATCATCTACGTGCTCGGCTTTGGTGTTCCTGCGCTACAGCTGGATGGAGTCCCAAAGGAGCCTTTCTTCTGGGCGCTCGTCACGCTCGTGCTGATCTACTCGGCATATGTGAGCGAGGTCTACCGCGCCGGCATTGAATCAATCCATCCGTCCCAAGAGCGTGCTGCTCGTGCGCTCGGCCTCACACGTGTTCAGGCACTCCGTTACGTGGTGGTACCGCAGGCGATGCGCCGCGTCATCCCGCCACTCCTGAACGACTTCATTGGCCTCCAAAAGGACACTGCACTCGTCTCCATCCTCGGCGTGGTGGAGACCTTCAAACAGGCGCAGATCCTGAAGGCGGCGAGCTTTAACTTCACGCCGTTGATGACCACCGCGCTGATCTTCCTCATCATCACGATCCCAATGACGCGCCTCGTTGACCGACTGGCAGCGAAGGATCGTAACGCGCAGTTAGGCGGGACACGCTGATGGCAACAGTAAAGAGTGCGCCAGTTCTTGCGCTGAAGGGACTCAAGAAGCGCTACAGCGGGAAACTGGTTCTTGACGGGATCAGCCTCTCACTCGCCGAACATGAAGTGGTCTGCCTGATCGGCGCATCTGGCTCTGGCAAGTCCACGCTGCTCCGCTGCGCCGATCTCCTTGAGCCGATTGACGCCGGTCAGATCAGCCTCGAAGGCGAGCGGGTGGCCTTTGAAGATCGCAACGCCGATGCAACGCGCCGCAAGCTCGGCATCGTCTTTCAGGGCTTCAACCTCTTCCCGCACCTCACCGTGCTTGAGAACGTTGCGCTCGCCCCGCGCGTCGCCCTCAGCTTGACGCAGGTTGCCGCAGAGCGGCGCGCCAAGGAACTACTGAGGTCGCTCGGCCTTGCAGAGAAGGCGCGCGAGTATCCAGACCGCCTCTCCGGCGGACAGCAGCAGCGCGTCGCCATCGCGCGCGCACTCGCCACGGAGCCGAAGGTCCTCCTCCTTGATGAGATTACGAGCGCCCTCGATCCGGTTCTGGTTGCCGAAGTGCTGGAGACGCTCCGCTCCCTCGCACTGAGCGGCATGACGATGTTGATCGCCACCCATGAGATGGCGTTTGCCGCCGATGTTGCCGATCGGATCTGCTACCTAGAAGATGGGCGCCTCATTGAAGAGGGGACGCCGCAGAAAATGTTCGGCGCACCGCGCGACCCACGGACAAAAGAGTTCCTCCGCCGCGTCCGCTCCATAAGCGCGCCTGGTGCTAAGCGCCGCGGAGGTGCGCGGGTTAAGCGGGCGGTACGTGCCAAGAGATAACCTCGTGCGATGGGGAAGTTCTCGCGCGTCAAGATTGCTGGTCGCTGGGTAGAGGCCCCACGCTGGGCGCTTGATCTCCCGTTTGAGGTTCGCCCGTCGCGCGGATTCCGCACTACCGCCTGGGCACTCTGGAAACCAACGCTCATGTTGCTCGCACGCGCCGCCAAGGCACAGCGCCAACGGTTGGAGTGGGTGCGCATTCATGATCACATCGGCACACGGCGCGAGCCGAAGCATGCGTTCGGTTGGGTGATTACGGAGACCGGTGAGATGTTCCTCTGCTCGTATGACAAGGGGACGGCGCTGCACGAGCTTGCGCACCTGATTAGCGGTGACTCACACGGCGACGCGTGGGCGCGGCGCTGCTTTGAGCTCCATCGGACATACCTCCCCGCAGGCGCGGTGCGGGCGGCGGATCTTGAGGTGACGCGCTACCTCTCGGGACGGCGGGAGTGGAAGCGGCGATTCGGCGAGCGGCCGGAGCGGCAGCCAGTGCCGAAGAGTGCCTGGGTTAGCGGCGGACGTCCAGCACCTGGCCGGTGAGGCCAGAGGCGGCGAGGCGCAGCGTGGCGGCGGCAACCTCCTCGGCGGAGAGGAGCACGGTGTGGTCTTCGTTCGGGAAAGCGGTCTGGCGCATCGGCGTGTTTGCACGCTCTGGCGCAACTGCGTTGACGCGGATGTTCGCACTCGACCACTCGTCGGCGAGCGCCTGCATCAGGTTCACGATCGCCGCCTTGGTGGCGCTATACACGGCGTAATTCGGGCGACCCTTGGTGAAGGAGCTTGAAGTGAAGAGGGTGAGTGAGCCAGCGCTCTTTGCAAGATGTGGATGCGCGGCGCGAGCGAGATAGACGCTCGCCGCAAGGTTCACCGCCAGCGTCTCAACAATGTCAGCCGCATCCTGATCGGCGAGTGGACCCATATGCAGGACGCCCGCCGTAACGAAGAGATCATCAACACCGCCGAGTGCGGTGGCGGCGGTTGCGAGTGCCGCCTCGGCACCCGACGCGCTGGTGACGTCATCTGCAGCACTTCGGCCAACGGCGGCGATGCGCGCACCAAGGGCGGCGAGCTCCGTTGCGATTGCCGCACCAATCCCGGAGGTTCCGCCCACGATCACCACGCGGCGACCGCTCCAGTGGCCACTATTCCCGTCCGGCGTCGTTGCCTTAGACGGTGGAATTGACTGCAGTTGAATCAAGCGATCGGCAAGGACGAGGTCAATCGGCGTAGTGATCTTGATGTTCTCTTCCGCACCATCAACGTGCAGCAGCCGTGCACCAGGGACGTGGCGCAGCACGAGGGTGCAGTCGTCTGTTGCCTGCGAGCCGATCGGTGTGTTGGCATATGCGGTGCGAAGCGTCCCCACAATGAATCCTTGTGGTGTTTGGCCGCGACGGTAGAGGCTGCGATTCGGAATGTCCGTGATGCGATCGCCATCCACGATGACGAGCGTGTCGGGCGTTGGGATCGTGGTGTCCACCGCGTCGGCGCGACCGTCAACGAGTGGAGCAATCACGCGCTCCACAACTTCGCGGGAGAGTAGCGGGCGCACCGCATCGTGGATCAGGACGATGTCGTCATCCGCCGCCTTCAGCGCGTCAAGCCCAGCACGCGTTGACTCGTTACGGCTACTCCCACCTGGCACGACACTGAGTGCAGGGCCGAGCAGCCCCTTCAACGCCTCGTTGGTCTCGTCGAGCCAGTCGGGATTTGCGGCAACGACGATGTGATCAAAAGCGCCGCCAGAGGCAAGCGCGACGACGCTCCGGCGTAGGACGCTCTCCCCCGCCAGACGAATGAACTGCTTTGGGATCTGATCGCCGAAGCGCTGCCCAGATCCGCCCGCCAGGATGATGCCGAGTCTCTTCACGCGAAGCAGCATACCGCCTGCATGGGCGGGTACGGCGCTCGGCGAGCCGATCGGAGGCGGCTACTGGCGAGCGATCGGCGCGGGAATGCGGAACGTTTCGCCACGCAGGGCGGGGAGGACGACCTGCTCTACCAGGCGCTCGGTGGCGTGTCCGTCCATCACGTCAAACGATTCCGCCGCAAACTTCGCCACTCGTGGAAGATCAAACGCCTTCGCATTAATCCAGGTGAGGAGCTGCTCTGTTGTCTGAACAACAGGCCCTGGGACACCGCTGCGATAATCGAAGAAGAAGCCGCGCTCTCGTTCATATGCGGCGAGGTCAGGCGCAAGGAAGGCCATCGGCCGGTTCAGCAGCGCGTATTCAAAGATGATGCTCGAGTAGTCCGTGACCAAGATGTCTGCCGCAAGCATCACTTCGTTCACATCAGGCTCGCGGGATGCATCCACAACGAAGTCTTTCGCCTCATCTGGGATGCGCATCGCCGACTTTACGAATGGATGCAGTCGCAAGATCAGGCGATACTGATCACCCAGCGCACGATAGAGCGCGGCGATATCCAGCAGCTCGGGGGCTCCCGCACCCATCAGGTCTGCGCCACGGAAGGTTGGCGCATAAAGGATTGTCGTGCGGTTGTCGGTGAGGCCGAGTCGCGCCCGAACTTCGCGCTCGGTGGCATCGCGTCGTGGAGATGGGGCTAAGGCATCGGTACGGGGGATCCCGAAGGCGGCGCTAATCTTCTCAACCGGCTGGCCGAAGGCATCGGCGTAGATCTGAGCAATGGATGCCGAAGATACAAGGGTCAAATCGTAATTGGCGTGGATCGGAACCCACTTCAAAAAGATCTCATCTGCTCCCCATTCAGACTCCAGTGTGGCGCGGCCGAATCGCTTAAAGGCGCCACACGCATGCCAAACCTGAATGATGGTGACGCCGCTGCGCTTCTTCACCGGATAGATTGGGAAGAAGTAATCGTCAACAATCACGACGCGTGAAGATGCCACGCGATATGAACGGACGGTGATCCGCAGTACGGAGGCGATAAGGCTAAGGATTGATTGGGAACCTTGGTGCTCATCATCAGCCTGCATCTCAACCAGCAACTTGGAGTGAGGAGACGTCACGCGGAGTGCGCGCTCAATCTCGGCGAGGTTCCCCCGCAACGAACTACCGTGGTTCGTGGCGATGTAGACGCGCTCCTGAATCGGTTGCAGTCGTGCAAGGGTGGCGCCTGCGCGTGCCGCGAAGACGCGAACGATGGTGCGGAGCGGAAGGATACGGCGGAGCTGCTTCGTGAGGGAGTTCGCCATCCTGGGAGTATAGGATGCAGAGATGACGACACTCGAACTCACCCTCACGCGGATCGTCCTCGGTGCGGTTGCCGCCGTGGCGCGCCGTCTTCCAGTGCGGCGCGAGGTGCTCTTCGCGTCGTCACGCGACCGCCAGCTTGGCCCACAGCTCGCCGCGATCTCTGCCGCGCTTACTGCGGCCGACCCGTCGCTGCCACAGCGGGAGCAGCTCGCTCCGTATGGCTATGGCCTTGCCGCAAAGGTTGCGTATCTCCTCCATCTGATTGGCGCAACGTGGTCGCTGCAGCGTGCGCGTGTGACGGTGATTGATAACGCCTGGCTCCCCGCACACATCACCACGCCGCGTGCAGGGTGCAGCGTCATCCAGGTCTGGCATGCAGAGGGGGCGTACAAGCGATTCGGTCATGCAACGCGCGGGGCGAGTAGCGATGCAGACGGCGCGCTCCACGAACTGATCCATAACGGGTATAGCGACGCACTCGTCTCATCGGAGAGCGTTCGCCCTGCGTATGCAGAGGCCTTCCGCATGCCGCTCAATCACGTTCACGCCGTTGGACCACTGAGAGGCGCATGGCTCGCGAACTCGGCTGCTGTTGCCTTACGGAAGACAACGCTCCTCGCACAGTATCCGGAGCTCTCTGGCAAGAGGGTGCTCCTCTATGCGCCAACCTTCCGCGGCCGCGGCGCACAGCGCGAGACACAACTTACGATCAGCCCCGATGCGATTACCGCCGCACTCCCGTCAGACTGGATCGTGGCGATCAAGGCGCACCCACTCGTTTCAATTACATCGCAGTCAACCTCAGGCCGCTGCGTCACGTTGAATACTGCCACCCCAATTGACGAACTCTTCCCGATCGCCGATGCGCTCTTCACCGACTACTCGTCGTCCATCTTCCTCTGGTCGCTTCTTGAACGACCGCTCCTTCTCGCCGTCGCTGATGCCGACGCCTATGCACAGGATCCAGGCCTCTTCCTGGATCCACGATCGAGCGAGTCAATCGGCACTCGCGTAAACAGTGTTCAGGAGGTTGTTGCGGCACTCACAGTGGTGGGATCAAGCGCGGCAGTTGATCAGGCACGGCAGCGCGCGTTTGCCGAGCGATATCTCGGCCCACGCGACGCACTCGCAGATGGACCACAACGCGCCGCGGCGATGATCCTGGAACGCCTCGACGCGAAGCGCACGAACGCGGCATAGACTCCAAAGCGGCGCTGCGCTGCGCGCTGCGCTAGCGAATCGTCGCCCGCCAGCGATACGCGGCGTAGGCGGCGGCGGCAACGGCAAGCGCCCCTGCAACTCCCAGCGCCCCTGTGGCACCAAGCGCGGCGACCACGGCACCTGTGGCAAGGCCGCCGATCGGCGTAGATCCTGCGAATACGGTCGTATACACGCTCATCACGCGACCGCGCAGCGCAGGTGGGGTGGTGGTCTGAATTGAAGCGTTCGCCGTGGCCGCCATGGAGATGGCACCGAAACCTGCGCCGAAGAGGGCGAGTGCGGTGAGTGGCACCGCAAGAACCGAATCACTCGAGGCAGCCACACCAGCCGCAACGCTGAAGGCTCCGAGTAGCGCGCCGCCGATCACGATCATGGAACGACGCGGCTCACGCAGCGCCGCAACCGTGAGCGCTCCAGCCAACGAACCGAAGCCGACCGCCGCCATCAGCGCGCCGAGTCCTGGTGCGCCGATCTGCAGGGTGAGGCGCGCGAGCGGCGGGATGATCACGTTAAAGTTCATCGCCACGCCAGAGATGACGCCAATCACGAAGACACAGAGCGCAATGATCGGCGTGCTTCGCACATAGCGCAGCCCTTCAGCAAGACTCGTTGCAACGGCACGGACACTGCGCGGTCGCGCGCCGCGTGGAGCAGGATGAAGCTCCACCTCACGCATTAGTAAGAGCGCAATGAGTACCGCAAGAAAGCTCAGCGCATTCACGGCGAAACAGCCTGCCACCCCGATCACACCAATCAAGACGCCGCCGATCGCAGGTCCAATGACGCGTGCGCCATTGAACATGGCGGAGTTAAACGCTACGGCACGACCCACCTCATCAACTGGCACCATCTCCGAGAAGAACGACTGCCGCACTGGCATATCGATCGCGTTGACGGAACCGAGTGCAACGGCGAGGAGCATGAGCAGCGGAATCGTCATCGCGCCCGTTGCAACAAGGAGCGCCTGGAGTGCGGCGAGGCCCATCAGCGCCGCCTGTGTAGCAATCAGCATCTGTCGCTTCGGAAGGACATCTGCAATCACGCCGCCAAAGAGGCCAAGAATGAGCACTGGGGTGAACTGCGCCGCAGCAACCACGCCGAGCCAGACCGGGTCTGGCGTGAGTTCAGTGATCAGCCATGCCTGCGCAATGGATTGCATCCAGGTGCCGGCGAGTGAGACGAGTTGGCCGCCCCAGAAGAGGCGGTAATTCCTGTGGCGGAATGGCCCGCGCCAGCCAGGCGCAGTGATCATCGTCGTGCGCTCGCGCGCCTCTTTACGACTGCTGGTGTTGGTGGGCGACGGATCGCGGCAACCGCAGCGACAAGTGGGAGGGCAAAGATCGCGCCAGGGATTCCGGCAACGAGACCACCAACGGCACCCGCAACAAAGACGGTTGCGCCAGAGAGGTGGAGGACGCCGTTCAGCAGGCGAGGCGCGAGCAGCGTCATGCAGAGGAGCCAGATCACCACGATTAACGCGATGCTCAACAGCGTCGCTGGACCTGCGCTGAGCAGCACCAAGAGGAGCGGCGGGAGGAGTGCGGGGCCTTGGCCGATTGATGGGATTGCCATGACGAGGCCGCCGAGTGTTCCAGCGAGTACGGCATCAGCGCCAGCGAGTGACGCGGCGAGACCAACCGCCACGCCGTAGATCAGCCCCATGAAGATGTGTCGACCGATGAAGCGCGCCAGGATTAACTCCAGCACCTGACGTGACCGATGCAGCGACGCGCCACTTGAGGCGGGAGCAAACGTCGTGAGGATGTCCAGGTAGCCAGGATTTGCGGAGAGGATCACACCGAGTCCGAGTGCAAGGATCACAGGGCCGAGCGCGGCAACGGCGCCAGCGGCAATGCCAGCAAGATTCCCTTGCACCAGCTCCGCTGTTGAGCGGATGAGGTTAATCACCTCGGTTGCAACGGGGAGAAGATCAATCTTCAAGCCGACTGATTGCAACAGCGCGGCGGGGCGCTCGATCAGCCCTGCGATCTGCGCACTCGTTGGCGGTTCGCCAGCAACCACTGTGGTGAGCGACTGCGCAAGTGCAAAGATCAGCTCGCCACCAATGATGAGTACTGGTACGGCGCCAAGCACCCAGACCAGCACCACCGCACGCTGACGTGCCATGCCGCGTCGCGCGAGTGCCTCAATCGGGGCATCGGCGAGTGTTGCCAGCAGCCAGCCAGCAACAAGAGCGCTCAGGAGGCCTCCTTGGGCGCTTGCGACAGCGGCAAGCTGCGAGAGGCCGGCACCAATCAGCAGGAGCGCTGCGCTGGCGAGGGCGCCCCAGGCGATGAGCCGCGCGAAGGGTGGCCAGGTCTTTGGGTCGGTTGGCGACGGAAGGTTCATCAGTTGAGGTTAGCGCACCAGTTAGCGCAGCGACGCGCGCACAACGTCGAGTGGGAGTGCAAGCGCTTCGGCGTCATTGACCCCAACCATCGTCTCGGCAGCGATCATGGCATCGAGGATCGCCTCTTCAGTTGCGTCGGCGGTCGCCTCAAAGATCGGCGAGAGATGCGCGTTGATCAGCATCTCAACGTTCGCGCTGTACGGCTTCTTGGCATCAAGATCTTCCGCTGGGAGCAAAGCGTTCGCCGTAGAGAAGCTCAAGATCAGATCGCCAGAGCTGTGCTCCCCCACGCCGCCAACACGCGCGATTCCCATCACCGCGCGCTGTGCAACACGATCGAGTTGCATCGGGAGGAGTGGCGCATCGGTCGCAACGATCACGATGATTGAACCTGCGCCACCGCGCGGATCGTCTGTTGGAGAAACTACTGGCGCCGGAGTCTTCCACGGCAGCGGGTAGTTCGTCGTGTCGAGTGGGCCGCCATCCGCACCAAGGCTCTTGCCGCCGATCGTAAGCCGGTGGCGACGGCCGTGATTTGCCTGCACGAAGACACCGATCGTGTAGCCACCGAGTTCGGCGGGGAGCTTTCGGCTCGAGGTTCCATTCCCCCCCTTGAAGCCGTGACAGATCATCCCTGTGCCGCCGCCCTGGCAGCCACGCGGCACCTCTGCACCGGAAGGGAGCGAGGCGGCGGCATCGAGTGCGGCACGTGCATGTTTCGCCGTCACATGGAATCCGTTCACGTCGTTCAGCACGCCATCCCACGTCTCCCCGACTACCGGCAGACTCCACGGCGGCGTCCCTGGAACGTTGTCCAGCGACCAGCGAATCATCTCATCATGCACCACGCCAACGGAGTGTGTATTCGTGATACAGATCGGCGTGGTCAAGAAGCCAGATTCGCGAATCCACTCAAGGCCGGTCATCTCACCGTTTCCATTGAGACGATGTGTCCCTGCAAAGAGCGGGTGCGCAGATTTCTCTACTGACTGCGGCAAGATTGCCGTGACTCCTGTCCGCACCGGTCCCTTGCCGCGCACCAGCGCGCCGCTCCCTGAGATGATCGTCTCCGCCGCAACACGAACGCCGGCAACATCACTAATCGCGTTGCGCGCGCCGTGCGCGAAGCGACCGATCGTGATGCCAAGATCCGCGGCGCGCTCGGCTCGACTCATCGCTGCGCCCGCTTCATCGCTGCGCCCGCTCGGCGGCGTAGAGGAAGACGCCCGCCGCCACCGCAAGGTTCACGCTCTCCGCGCGGCCAAGCATCGGAAGGCGGGCGACACGCGTGCATGCACTACGCAGTGGAGATGAGAGACCATCAGCCTCCGTGCCGATCACCAGCATTGCAGGAGACTTGAATCCGATCTCCGTGTAGTCAACGCTCCCGTCAGCCGCCGTCGCCACGCTCTCACCCGGCCAGCGCGCCAGAAGCGCCACCGCCTCATCGCGCGTCACGCGATAGATCGGCACGGCGAAGATAGACCCCATCGTTGCGCGCACGCACTCAATGGAATACGGATCACACGCATCACCAACCAAGATGATGCCGCCGGCTGCAGTAGCGTCTGCGCTGCGAATGCAACTCCCGAGATTTCCCGGATCGCGCGGCGCCTCAATCATCAACCAGCGTGCCGCACTCCGTGCGTTAAGCGCCCCAAGATCTCGTGACGCTGCATCCGGTTCAGCGAAGACGCCGAGGTGTGCCTGCGGATTATCGCGGCCGGTGATCTTTGCGAGCACCTCATCCGTGACATCAATGGTGCGAGCAGCCGGCACCACGCCGCGCGCCGCGCCAGGCGCAATCAAGAGAAGTTCGGCGCGCCAGGCTGCGGCGGCCGCCTCCGCCAGCGAACGCTCCCCTTCTGCTAAGAAGCGGCGCTGCTCTACGCGCCCCTTATGGGTGCGCAGCTCACGCAACTCCTTGACGAGTGGGTTCGTGAGGCTCTCGATGCGCTGCGAGGGGTCGTTAACAGATGCGTTCATGAGGTGAGGATAGCCCCCCATGAGGGGGCGGGGCAGGGAACAGGTGGTGCCACCAAGCACCCCGCTATGAGAACCTACTCAGTACCCCGTGGTAAGTGCCATATGGGGCCATATATGAGGAGGAAGAGATGAAGGGAACGTCATGGCGACGCGCAGCAGCGGCCGCGCTCGCAGCAGGGCTACTTGTAGCCGCATGCGGAGGGAGCAGCGAAAGTCCCGCCGCAGGGGGCGAACTCACCACTGATCCGGTGACGCTCACCATCCAGATCTTCAACGCTGGTGGTCAGGCGGAGCTGGAGTACCGACAGGCCCAGGCGGCCGACTTCACCGCGCTCCACCCGAACGTCACCGTTGAGTTGGTGCAGAGCGGCAACTACATCGACACGGTCCTCCCACAGATCGCCGCCGGCACGGTGGGCGACGTGATCTGGACCGACACGGACACTGGCTTCACCCAGTTCGCCGTTGCGGGCGCATTTGAGCCACTCGACAGCTTCATTGACGCAGATGGCTACGACCTGAGCCCGTACCCTTCAGCCCTTCTGAAGTCGTTTCAGGTTGACGGCGCACAGCTGGTGATGCCAAACAGCGTGTTGCCATTCAACTTTGTCTACTACAACAAGGACATCTTCACGGCGGCTGGCGTGGCTGAGCCAACCAGCGACTGGTCCATTGCGGAGTTCGTTGATGCCGCTCGCAAGACGGCCGACAAGGGGAGCAAGCGCTACGGCCTGACGCTCGCCTGGAACGAGCAGTACGTCGCCTGGATGCGCATGTACGGCTGCGAACTGAGCAACGACGATTCGGCCGCAACCGAGTACACGTATAACGGCGCTGGTTGCGCCGACGCAATGAAGGCGCTTGACGACCTGAGCCGCGAGGCGGTCCTTAACTGGAGCCTCGGCGCAGGGTTCGGCGGTCTCCCAGAGGGCGACAAGGCTGGAGAGCAGAACTTCTCTGCCGGCAACGTTGCCATGCTGATCTCCGGCACATGGGAGTCCCCAGCAATCATCGAAAACTCTGCTGGTGCGTTTGAGTGGGGCGCCGTCTCGGTCCCTGTTGAGGGGAACGGGAAGATTCAGGGGGCGGCCTCTGGCTTCGGCGTCTCGTCAACATCCAAGAACAAGGCGTGGGCCTGGGAGTACGTGAAGTTCCTCACGGACATTGAAGGACAGAAGAGCGATGCAACCGCGGGCTACAACAGCTCGCCGATCTCCGCTGTTCTTGATGATGTCTACTGCAAGTCAGAGGCACTTCCGTTGAGCAAGTGTGAGATCACCAAGATTGGCAACGAGCACATCGCGCTCGAGCCGATCAAGGGCGAGTGGTCCGAAGGATTCTGGGGCGTGATCGCTCCAGCATTTGAGGGTGCGATTACTGCCGACACGCAGGGCGACTGGCAGGCGCTCCTCGACGATCTCGTCCAGCAGTCAACCGCTGCAGCACCGCTCCAGTAGGGGCGTGGCCGTAACGGTTCGTACCGTAGGACGGTACTAAACGATGCACGGAGCTGAAGAGGGGGCGAGCCGGATGAGCCGGTTTCGCTCCCTCTTCGCACCCCTGCCGCTTCTGCAGCGCAACGAAGAGCGCTGGTTCTGGCTCTTTATTGCGCCATTCCTTGCCGGGTTTGTTCTCTTTGCGCTGCTCCCGCTGATCGCTTCGCTGGCGCTCTCGTTCATGGATTGGAATCTTCGCGGCACACCGAAGTTGGTTGGACTGGAGAACTATGCCGATCTCGTGAACCTGGAGGGGAAGGGGAAGCTGGTTCTGAAGGCCTTTAGCAACACGGCGATGATTACGATCATTGCGGTGCCGCTGCAGTTAGCGATCGGCATGGCGTTTGCGATGCTACTGAATCAGAAGGTGCGCGGCATGGCGATCTATCGGATGGCCTTCTACCTACCGACCGTTGTTTCTGGCGTTGCCACCGCAGCGCTCTGGACCTGGATCCTTGGCACAGAGGGGCTGCTGAATAAGGGCCTCGACTTGATTGGCGTCGCGGGGCCAGCCTGGTTCAATGAGCCTGAGTCGGTGCGCTGGGGAATCATCTTCATGCTTGTCTGGGCTGGTACCGGAGGGATGACGCTGATCTTTCTCGCGGGGCTCCAGCAGATCTCCAAAGAGCTGCTTGAGGCGGCGGAGTGCGACGGCGCAGGCCGCATCCGGAGATTCTTCTCCGTCACCCTGCCACTCCTCTCGCCCACCCTCTTCTTCAATCTCGTCATCGGACTGATCGGTGGGCTCTCCCTCTTCACTGAGCCGTTCGTGATCTCGGGCGGCGCTGGAGGTCCGGCAAACGAATCGATGAGCGTTGCGCTCCTTATCTACCGACTCCTTATTCGCAACCTCGACTTTGGATTCGGCTCCGCAGTCGCCTGGATGCTGACAATCGTCGTCATGCTCCTTACCGTCATCAACTTCCGCCTCTCCAAGCGCTGGGTCTTCTATGACAACTAGGTCAAGCGCTGATTCAGGTAAGGGGCTGCAGATCGCCTCGCCGGGGCGCCTAGCGCTCTATGGCACCCTCACCCTCTTCGCCGCGCTCTTCATCCTCCCATTCGTCTGGCAGCTTGGCGGTTCGCTGAAGACGCCAGCGGAGCTCGCCACCGGATCGTTCAACCTCTTCCCCGCCGACCCACAGTGGGGCAACTACGCTGAGGTCTTCCGACGCGCGCCGATCGCCACCTGGTTCGCAAACTCTGTGGTGATTGCGGTGCTCGGCACACTAGGCGCAACGCTCACCTCTGCCTTCTGCGCCTACGGCTTTGCCGTCCTGCGCGCCCGCGGCAGTCGCCTCGCCTTCGGCATGGTGCTGCTCACCATCCTGGTCCCGTATCAGGTGCTGATCATTCCTGAGTACATCGTCTGGGCGAAGTTGGGACTCACCAACACGCCGATCCCACTCGTCTTGCCGTGGTTCCTTGGTGGGGGCGCGTTCAACATCTTCTTGTTGCGACAGTTCATGCTCGGCCTCCCACGCGACATGGTCGATGCTGCGCGCGTTGATGGCGCAGGAGAGGTGCAGATCTTCCGTCGCATCATCCTGCCGATGTGCGCTCCGGCACTTGCAGTGGTGGCAGTCTTCCACTTCATCTTTATGTGGAATGACTTCCTGCGACCACTCCTCTACTTGCAAGATCCGTCCGCGACCACCCTCCCCGTTGGCCTCGCTGGCTTCGTCACCCGCTTCGCGCGGCAGTGGCACCTCCTCCTCGCCGGAAGTGCGCTCGCTCTGGCGCCGCTCGTCATCATCTTCGCCCTGGCGCAACGGGTGATCGCCCGTGGCATCAGCGTGGCGGGGGTGCGCAAGTAGGTGGCGCAGGGCGCGACACCGCGGGGGCGCGGTGCGCCTAATAGGTATCGTCGTACATAAGCAAAGCAGTGCCGCATGCGGCAGAGGAGGGTGAGATGGCAGAACAGCTCGCGATCGCAGGGGGAAGTCCAGTCAAGTCTGACGCGTACCCCGCATGGCCCTACTTCGATGCCAAAGATGAGGCGATCCTGCTTGAGGTGCTGCGCAGCGGTGTCTGGGGCGGTTACCCAGAACCGGGCAAGTACAACGCGCGATTCTGCGAAACCTTTGCGGCGTACCAGAACGGCGGAAAGGCTGGCGCGAACGGCATCTTGATGGTGAACGGCACCGTCACGATGGAGGTGGCACTGAAGGCGCTCGGCATCGGCTGGGGCGATGAGGTGATCATCCCTGCGCTCACATTCGCCGCTACAGGCTACGCACCGATCGCCGCTGGCGCACTCCCCGTTGTGGTGGACGTTGAGCCAGAGGCGTGGACGATCGATCCAAAGGCGGTTGAGGCGGCAATCACGCCGCGCACCAAGGCGATCATGCCGGTGCACTGCGGCCAGGTTGTTTCAGATATGGATGCGATCGTTGCGATCGCGCGCAAGCATGGGCTCGCCATTGTTGAAGACTGCGCGCACAGCCAGGGGAAGGAGTGGGGCGGCCAGGGGGTTGGCCTCATCGGCGACTTCGGCTCATTCAGCCACCAGTCGTCCAAGATCCTCACCGCAGGCGAGGGCGGCACGCTCCTGACAAAGGATGCAACGCTGGCGCGACGCGCGCACTCACTGATCGACTGCGGGCGCGCAAAGGATGACGCCGGCAAGGAGTTCACCTTCGGCGCGAACTTCCGCCTCGGCGAGCTGCATGCGGCGCTCCTCAACACGCAGATGGACCGCTTTGAGGCGCAGCGTGCCGAGCGCGAGGCAAACGGCCGCTACATGGAGGAGCAGCTTTCGAAGGTCACAGGGGTCCGTGCACTGAAGGTATTCGATCGCGTCACGCGCCTCTCCTTCTATCGCTTTATCATCGCGATTGACCCAGAAGCGTACGGCAACGTCGGCAACGCAGCGGTGTGCGAGGCACTCGATGCCGAAGGGATCGGCTGCTGGGTTGGCTACGAGTCGATGAGCGACTACGAGCTCTTCCAGCCGCACCTCTCACGCATGCCCGTGCCAATGCAGTATGCGAAGCAGATGGATCCAAAGAGTTGGCACACGCCAGTTGCTGATCGTGCGGCGAAGCACGAGCAGATTTACTTGGACGAGAACATCTTCCGCTCCGGCAAGGCGGGAGTTGACCAGGCGATCGAGGGGCTGCTGAAGTTGCAGCGACATCCAGACACGCTGAAGCAGGTCGCCGCCAAGATGGCCGCCGGCTGACCCGCCGGACATGTCGAACAACGTCCGCTTCGCCATCCACGGTGGTGGCTACATCGCAAAGATCCATGCGCAGGCGGTAGCGGATACCGCTGGCGCTGAGCTCGTTGCGATCGCTGGGCGCAGCGGAAGTGCTTCGGAGTTAGCGAAAGTCGCCAACGTTCAATGGCTTGACGACGAAGAGGGACTCGTTGCGGCGGCGAAGCGCGGCGAGTTTGACGTTGCCATCCTCTGCACGCCGAATACGATGCACGCCCCCGTTGGACTACGACTTCTCGACGCCGGTATCCACCTGCTCGTAGAGAAGCCGATGACCACGAGTTTCGCCGACGCGAACGCGCTCGCCGATCGTGCACGCGCCAACAAGCTGCACGCCGCAACGGCGCACATGTGGCGTGTAGATCAAGAGGCCACCTGGCTGCGCGACCAGGTTGCGGCGGGAGCGATCGGCGCGATCTACAGAAGCCGTGGCTGCGGCGTCCACGTTGGCTGGGGGCCAAGCGGCTGGTTCACCGAAGCGAAGCTCGCCGGCGGTGGCGCCGTTGCCGACATGGGGATCCACGCGATCGACACACTGCGCTTCGTTCTCGGTGAGCCAAAGGCGATCGCCGTCTCAGCGCGCACCGCGCGCCGCTTTATCAGCGGCGACGTTGAGGACACCGCCTCCATCCGTATTGATTGGGATGGGGGTGGCTGGTCCGAAGTTGAGGCCGGCTGGTGGCAGCCGTTCGCAGATGGCCTTGAGTCGAGCCTGCGACTTTACGGCGAACGTGGCACCGCCACCCTCTTCCCCACCGCTGTGGTGAAGGGTGCTGGGAGCGACGCCGCCGAGACGCTCGCTGGTCCCGTGGTGAAGAAGGGCGACCACTGTGATCCGCTCATCTATGCCGCACAGATCGCGCACATGGTCGCGGTAGTTAACGGCGCTCCATCGCTTCTTGACACGTGTGGCCCAGCGGCTGTTGCCATCATGGAGGCTGCGTATCGGTCAGCCGCGAGTGGGAAGACTGAGGAGGTTTCGTCGTGAAGTTGCCATCAATCAGCGTCAGTAAGCACAGTAAAACGCTCATCGCCATCTGGGCACTTTGGGCGGTTGTACTGATCTCCTTCCAGGCGCTTAGTGCCGAGCGTGTCCGGCTGGTGCGCCCTGACTACGCCGTCTCGTGGAGTTCCTGGGAGACAGAGCTCGGCAACAACCTCTTCAAGGACTACCTCAGCGATGACTTCCTTAACCAGCAGGTGGCATGGGATAGCGAGTACTACCTTGGGATCGCGGTTGGCGGCTATGACGATCCGATCGCTGGCACCGCAACAGATCCGGACACAAACAAAGAGATCCCGCGCAACTACTCCTTCTTCCCCTTCTACCCAGCACTGATTAGCGTTGCGGCGGTACCGCTCTCGCTCATCGGCCTCAACGCCATTGCAACGGCAACGCTCGCGGGGCTCATCATTACGTTGCTTGGCACGCTCGCGGGACTCTTCGCGCTTGATGACCTGATCCGACGCCGCTTTAAGAAGGACGACCAGAACGGGGAGGAGGCGACGGGCTTTTCAACGCGCGCTGCCACCTATCTCTTGATCTTCCCTGGCGCACTCTTCTTTGCGCAGATCTACACCGAAGGGCTCTTCATCGGTCTCGCCTTCGGCGCGATCGCGCTCGCCATGCGGGGGCGCTGGCTCTTCGCCGGCGCTCTCGCCGCCGCCGCCGCGCTAACGCGCGCGCACGGCGTGCTGACTGCGATTCCACTCGCAATCATCTGGTGGAACGCTGGGGGCGGCGCCGCAATCGGCGCAGCGCTAAGCGGCATACGTACGCGCGGCATCAAACCAATCTTGCTCGCCGCGCTGCCGCTGCTCGCCATCGCGCTGCCGATCGTTGCCCACCTCCTCTGGCGCACCTCGGCGCTCGGTGAAGGGTGGGCACGCCTGCAAGACTTCTACTTCGGTCGCGGCTACCTCTCCATCACGAAGAGCCTCGCCTCATGGGTTGGTGGCGCCGCATACGCGTGGGAGTACGGACGTGAAGCGCTCGTCACGTATGTGCTCGATCGCATCTCCATCATCCTGGCGTTGATCGCCTCGCTTGCGCTACTGCGACAGCGACAGATCGCGATCTCCGCATTCAGCTTGGCACTCGTTGCAGCGAGCGGTCTCAGTGGCGATCACCAGAGCACGATCCGCTACATGGCGATCGTTCCAGCACTTCCGATCTGGCTCGCCGGCATCGGCCGCCGCCCCTGGTTCGACCGCATCTGGAGCCTCGGCTGCACGCTGCTTCTTGCGCTCCTCCTGATGCTCTTCAGCCGCGACTTCTGGGTCGCCTAGTGCCGCGCCCCGCGCGGGCGGCACGACCAAAAGGTCGCACCACGACCCCCTCCGCGCCGCGCGGAAAGATGGGCGTCCCAGAGGGTCGGCTCGCCCGTCACGATGCACAGGTGACTGCGGCGCAACGATCGGCGCGCAGCGGCGGGGGCGCGCTCATCTTGGTCGGCGACTCCATCACCCAGGCGTGGCAGACCGAAGGGCACGCCTCACTCCTGAAGCCGTACCGCACCGTCAACTTGGGGACGAGTGGCGACCGCACCGAGCAGATCATCTGGCGCCTCATGAACGGTGCGCTGCCGGCGAACCTCAACCCGCTCGCCTTCACGCTGATGGCCGGAACAAACAACGCTGGGCTCTGCAGAGACAATCCAGTACATATTGCCGATGGAGTACTGCGCATCATCGAACTCCTTGACGCCGCAGCACCGAACGCGCCGATCATCCTCTACCCGATCTTTCCACGTGGCCACCGGCCAAACTCAGTAATGCGCAAGATCACAAACAAGGCGAACGACTCGCTCCTCGCGCGTCTCCCACATCGGCGCAAGCTCATCGTGCGAGATCTCCGCGCGCCGTTTCTTGACGCAGAAGGAAACGTGATTCGCGCGCTGATGCCGGACTATCTCCACCTGAGCCGCGCCGGCTATGAGATCTGGGGCGCCGACATCAAGGAAGCCTTAGCTCCCGTCTAATTGACGCCGGATTTGATGGGCGCCGTGTGCCGCCAGGTTACTTGTCAACTCCGGTAACCACCACGCCGCGGACGAAGTAGCGCTGGAAGAGAATGAAGAGGACGACTGGGATTGCGAGCGTCATGATCGTTGCCGCCTCAGGGAATCCGACGCGTGCGTTGTACTGATCTGAGAATCGCGAAAGTCCGATCCCGAGCGTCTGCAGCTCAGGCTTCGTGGAGAGGTAGATCAACGGCCCGAAGTAGTCGTTCCACGAGTAGACAAAGTGGAAGACGGTCACCGCAATGATCACTGGCCACGATTGCGGAATGATTACGTCGCGAAGAATCTGCCAGGGCCCCGCTCCCTCAATCTGCGCCGCCTCATCATGCTCGCGCGGGATCGTCATCATGTACTGACGAATCAGGAAGACGTCGAAGGCGTTCGCGAGGAAGGTTGGGACGAGCAGCGGAAGCCACGTGTTCACCCAGCCGAGATTCAAGAAGAGCATGTAGGTGGGGATCAGCGTCACGGTGCCAGGGATGAAGATGGTGGCGACCATCACCTGGAAGAGCTTGCCGCGACCGGGGAAGCGAAGTCGCGCAAAGCCGTACGCCACCAAGACGCAGCTCACCACGGTGCCGATAGTGCCGATCACGGCGATGAGGATGGTGTTCAGTAGGAGGCGCGGATAATCAAGGAGCCTCCACACTTCGCCGTAGTTGTTGAGCGTGGCGGAGAACTCCCAGGCGTTCTCAAGGGTGCGCCATGATCCCTGCCAGACAATCGTCTTCGTGACATCTGTCGGGTCGGCGAGCACACTCTCTTGGCGTCCAGGCTTCACGAGCACCATCTCCATGAACGTTCCGTCATCCTGCGGCACACGCACGACCGGGCGATCCTTTCCGTCAACCTCCACCTGCTTCGGTCGAGCTGGGTAGAGCGGGGCGCCAGCAGCGTAGACCTGATCTGGATCCTTGACGCTTGTGGCGGCAAGGTTAAAGAGCGGCGCAAAAAAGAGGAAGGTCAGCGTTGCAACGGCGAGCGTCACCAAGATGCGGCGACGCGTGCTGATCCTGCGGCGTGACTCCGTTCGCTCGGCAACGACCGCTTCTGCGCTCAGCTCTTGTGCTGCACTCATCGATCACCACCCGCGTAGTAGACCCAGCGCTTTTGCGTCCCGAAGAGGATCAGGCTCAACCCAAGGGTGATGAGGAAGAGCACCCAAGCGAGCGTTGCGCCGTACGAAGGATCTTGATACGTAAAGAAGCTCTTAAAGAGGTAGATGTTGAAGAAGAGGGTGGAGCCCTCTGGATTTCCGTTGCCGCCGTTGAGCACCTGCGGGACAAGGAAGTATTGCAGGCTTCCCGCAACACCAAGGATGAGGTTGTAGAAGATCACCGGTGTGATCATCGGGAGGGTGATATGGCGTAGGCTCGCCCACCATCCTGCACCGTCCACCATTGCCGCCTCATAGAGTTCGGTTGGCACACTGCCAAGCCCAGAGAGGTAGACCACGATCGCGGAACCGATCCCCCAGATCCCCATCAGCACCAGTGCTGGATAGATCAGGCCAGGATCATTTGTCCAGAGCGGAGCGTCCTGAACACCGAAGAGTTCGATCAACCTATTCAGCGGTCCGTTCTGGCCGATGACGCCGAGCCAACCGATGATCCCGGCGACGAAGGGGATCACGTATGGGAGGAACCAGAGGACGCGGAAGAGCCCCGGAGCAACGAGCGCCTTGCTGTTCAAGACCAGCGCCACTGCAAGCGGAACGAAGATTCCCACTGGGAGCACGAGGAGTGTGAAGCGCACCGTTACACCGAGCGCCTTCCATGCCATCGGATCGTTGAAGAAGCGAATCCAATTGTCCAGCCCAATGAAGGTGAAGTTACGCTCTGCGCCAGTCAGCGAGGCATCAAAGAACGTGAGCAGAAGACTGGCAACGATAGGGAATGCGTAGAAGACGGCGAGCCCAATGATCCATGGGGAGATGAAGAGGAAGCCCCACTGGGCCTCACGCCGCTCCATCTTGCTCCGGAAGATGCTCACCTGTCCCCGCCTCT
>JBIJDR010000036.1:0-8540 GCA_044343985.1 Candidatus Limnocylindrus sp. | reverse complement strand
GTTGGGGGCGGAGGCGACCCTGTCGAACCCGCCCCGTCCTAAACCTTGGCTAACGAAGCTAGCCGAGCCTGTTACTCAGACTCGTCTGCGATCGCCTGCAGGGCCGGGATGAACGTGTTCGCCACATAGTCCGAAACGTCCATTGCCTTCTTGGTCAACAGCGGCGTGAAGTCGCTGTAGATGTAATCCCGAGCCTTCAGGTAATTCGGGATGTATGCCTCAGCGCTTGGGGTTGATGCATTAGCGTAGCTCGCCTTTGCAATGTCCCAATTCACGCCCTGCGGGAACTTCTCATCCAGGGTTGCAAAGAATGCATCCTGGTCTGCCGCACGCGCTGGCATGCCGCCGTAAATCACGAGCAGCTTTGCCGACGCCTCGCCGAGCAGATAGGTCATGAACTCGAAGGCCTCCTTCGGGTGCTTGCTTCCGGCAGAGATGCGGAACGTATCCGCATTCAGGTCGTTGCTAATGGTGCCGTTGTTCGATGGGGTTGAAGCAATGTTCCAATCCTCACCGAGCACGTCACCCAAGCAGCATGTGTACCAAGTGTACGACTGTCCCATGGCAATCTTGCCGGTTGGGAAGGCGTTCCCCTGGCCCCACTCCTCAAGCGCGGAAGTGTCAGCGTTCGGCATGAAGTAGTCCTTGAATGCAGCGTCGTTGTACCACTGCCATGCATCAACCCAGCCGTCAGGAGCGGCAATCGTCTTGCCGTCTGACTGCAGGAACTGACCTGGTGTGAACCAGCTTGCCCACTCAGGCGCGCCGTTCCATGGCTGTGCATATCCGTACTGCACGATCTTCTTTGGGTTGAAACCCGCCTCGGTTGCATCCTTGCCGGCGCTGTCCACCGTCAAGAGCATGCCGATTTCGCGAATCGTGTCCCAGCTCCAGTCAACCATCATGCCGTCTGGCATCTCGTACTGGTCGCCGTACGTTGTCGGCGGCAGATTGAGGCCCGCCTCTTCAAAGAGGGATGGACGGAAGTACATGAATGATGGGAAGGAAGCGAACGGAAGGCCGAGCTGCCCCTGTCCACCAACAGCGAACGCCTCAACGGCGGCTGCTGGGAACTGCGACAGGTCATAGTTCGCGTCGCTAATGAGTGGCGCCAGATCGAGCCACTGGCCGTAGAAGCCGTTCGATCCTGCAACGCCTGCCGGCCCAACCACATCTGGTGGGTTTCCTGCTGCGTTCTGGGTGAGCAGCGTGTTCTTGGCATCCGCATTCGGTACCACTTCAAGGGTGACCTGAATGTTTGGATTCGCAGCATTCCAGGCGTCGACCACCTCTTGCTGCACCGGTACCTGAGTCTCTACGTCAGTCCCTGTTCCAAGACCAACGAACCAGCGCAACTGAACCACTTCAGTTGGCGCGGTTGAGGATGATGAGCCACCGCATGCGACGGCAATAAGCATCATCACCGCGGTAATCGCGCTGAGACGCCACTTCCTCTGCTTCATGAATCCCTCCTACTACTCGCGAGGGCGCCCCCCAACGGAGGGTGCCTGCTGTGCGTATGAATACGCCTCACGAGGGGGTGGTGGGGGGTGAGGCGCGGCGGGCGCAACCTATGCGGGGGGCTGAGCGTGGAGGGAGCCTAGAATCAGCCTCAGCACCGCAGCAGAGGGGGGTCTTTGAAGGTCAGCATCATTGGGGCTGGGAGCACCTATACCCCCGAGCTCATTGAGGGGATCGGCGAGGGACGACTCGGCACCCCCCTGGATGAACTCGTCTTGATGGACCTTGACCCTGCGCGCCTTGAGATCCTCGGCGGCCTGGCGAAGCGGATGCTCGACAAGGCTGGCTGGAGCGGACGACTGCAGCTCACCACCTCGCGTGATGAGGCGCTCGACGGTCCAGACGCCTGCCTGGTGCAGTACCGCATCGGCGGATCTGCGGCGCGCGTGAAAGATGAATCGATCCCGCTCCCCCACGGCGTCCTCGGCCAAGAGACGGTTGGTCCTGGCGGTTGGGCGAAGGCACTGCGCACCGTGCCGCCAACGATTGAGATCGCTGAGGCGCTCGCGAAGAGCAGCCCGAAGGCGTGGCTCCTCGACTTTGCAAATCCTGTCTCCATGGTGAGCCAGGCGCTGATCGGCGCGGGACATCGCGCGGTTGGTCTCTGCAATTCAGCGATCGGCTTGCAGCGCAACGCGGCGAAACACTTCGGTGTTGCACCGGAACGTGTAGAGATTGAATCGGCTGGACTGAATCACGGCGCCTGGTACCGCGAGATTCGCGTGGATGGCCAGCCGAAGCTCGCCGACCTCATTGCAACCGAGAGCGCGAAGCTCGCCGAGATGACCGGCTGGACGGAAACGCAGCTGCGTGAAGAGCGCGCGATTCCGAGTTACTACCTGCGCTACTACGCAGAGCCAGAGAAGGTGCTCGTTGAGCAACGCGCCGCTGGGACGCGAGGACTTGAAGTGGCGAAGATTGAGGCGCAGCTCCTTGAGATGTACAAGGACCCGAACCTTGCCGAGAAGCCAAAGCTCCTGGAGAGCCGTGG
Organism: Candidatus Limnocylindrus sp.; assembly: GCA_044343985.1. Classification (GTDB taxonomy): domain Bacteria; phylum Chloroflexota; class Limnocylindria; order Limnocylindrales; family Limnocylindraceae; genus Limnocylindrus. Next base: position 6,028 of record JBIJDR010000036.1, on the reverse strand, counting down.
CGGCGCCTTCTACTCTGCGGCGGCGCTTGACTTGATTGCGGCGCTCACTGGCGCAAAGCCGGCCCGGCTCGTTGTGAATGTTCGCAATAACGGCGCAATCCCCGATCTTCCAGACGACCAAGTCATTGAGGTACTCAGCGAGGTTGACGCAACGGGTGCGCGGCCGATCCCAATCGCGCCACTTGGTGGCGCGCGCCGCGATCTGATCCTGAAGCTCGGCGCCTTCGGTAAGGCCACCGTTGCAGCGGCGCTCTCAGGTGACCGCGCGGCGGCAATCGACGCACTTGCGCTGAATCCGCTTGTGCCGAGCCACGACGTTGCAGAGGTGATCGGCGGCGAACTCCTTGCGGCGCACGCGGCAAACCTTCCACGCTTCGCGCGCTAACCACTTCGCGCGTTAGACCTTTACAGGCTTCGCCTTCTTGATCGCTGCGCGAAGCGAAGTCTCTGCGCGTGCGCGGGTGGCGGGGCCCGCACCCGACTCATCCAACGCATAGAGAAGGGCACCGAGCGCTGGCGGTTCGCGCAGTGGTCGCATCTCGGCATTTGGAATTGCGGCGATGAGCGCCGCATAGAGGCGAGAACGATACCCGGGGAGCGACGAGAGGATCGTGCTGCCGATCAGCACGATTGGGATGCGCTTACGGCGTGACGGGGCGCGGCGCTGTGCCGCAACAGCGTAGGCAACGGCGTGGTCAATCATCAGCGTCTCAATCTCGCGCGCCACTCGATCACCGCGCTCTGACTCCTCAAGAAGCGTGCGCCCAAGTGCACCGATCCCACCGTGAGGGACGCGGTCTTCTAGCACCGCATCAAGGAGTGAGCGGAGTGATGGGAAACCAGTGGTGCGCAAGATGGCGCGACCGAGACTCGTTCGCGGACCGCGGCCCTCAAATGCACGTACCGCCGCACCGAGCGCCGCAACGCTGAGTCCTCCGCCGCCGCCGAAGTCGCCAGAGATATCGCCGAGTGCGGCGAAGCGCGCCGTCTTCCCCTTCTCGTTCACGCCGATTGCGTTCACGCCGGCGCCACCAACAATCGCAATCCCAACGCCGTCGGCGGTTGCCACGCGGAGCCCCGCCTCGGAGTCGTTCCTTGTGGAGAGGTGGTCCGCGATGCGCGCCGATCCTCGGCCAGCGAGCGCGCCGCGCACCGCTTTTGCGTCGCGTGGCGTATCAATCCCCGCCATACAGAGGGCAACCGAAGCTGGTCGCTCGCCGCTGCGCTTGGCGCGCGTTAGCGCCGCATCAATACCAGAGCGAAGCAGCGCCGCTGCAGGGAGGAGTCCGATCCCTTGTGGGTTGCTGCCGCTGACGCGTATCCAGGCGAGCAGCTTTCCGCTTGTGTCTGCGAGGAGGATGTCGGTCTTGGAGTTGCCACCGTCAATGCCAACAATCAGCGTGGAGGTTCTTGCGCTGCGTCGCTTCACCGCTCGGGTCACCAGTCAACCTCACCAAAGTTATCTGGAATCTCTTTTGGCTCAAGTTGGTCAACCGTCACGAATGTCGCCCCCTCTTCGCGCAACCGCGCAACGATGCGTGAAATCTTTTCGTGCGTGTACGAAGGCCACGTGTGAAAGAGGAGGATCGCACCATCACCGTGCGCGAGCGTACTTGCCACCGCCGCGTCTTCCATATGTTGCGCCGTCTCGCGGTTATCCCAATCGTCACCCGACGCGCTCCAGAGCACCTGCTTGTAGCCGAGCTGCTCGAGCGCCGCGCGCACGCGTGGATCCTTTGCGCCCGCGCCAAATGGCGAACGGAACCATGGCGCAGGATCGCGCTTGCAGATCGTTTCAATGGCGCCTGCGGCCGCCTTGATGTCTTCTACTAGTCCTGCCTCTGTCAGCAGATTCATCTTGGCGTGATAGTGCGAGTGATTGCCAATCAGGTGTCCGTCATCTGCAATGCGTCGTGCCTGATCAGGAAAAGCCTCAGCCCAACGCCCTTGCACAAAGAAGGTGCCGCGCACCTCAAGTGACCCGAGCGTCTCGCGCAGTCGATCCTCCGACCCGACCAGGTGGTGCGGTCGATCTGGATGCTCCGCATCAAAGGTGAGGGCGACACGCAGGTTAGGCATGATTAGATTCTCGCATCAAGCACCGAGCGCGCGGCGAACCGTTGCCAACTCTTGATCCCCAATCGTCAGCGTGTGCGCGTGCGAGTACCAGTAGCCACCCTCTCTTGCAAAAGCGGGGAGTGCACGGAGTGTCGCCTCCACTTCGCTCCATGCCACACCAAGGTCGCGTAGTCGCCAACGAGTCCCCGCCGCCGAGACGATCGCGTGGGCACGCTCGTGCCCAATTCCCGTCAGTGCGGTCATCACCAGCACTCCCATCACCACAAGTTCCCCGTGCATGATCGTCCGCCCTGTCACCGCCTCAAAGCAGTAGGCAAAGAAGTGCTCACTCCCTTCTTCAAATCGTGCATGGCCGAGCGCATGACAGCGCCACCCGATCTCCCGGTGGAGCTCCATTAGTGAGCGGATCCCCGCCTCAGAACGCACAGCGATTTCAGGCGCAGCGGCGGCGAGGGCGTTGACATATCGTTCAGAGGCTGCCGCCCCCTCCTCATCCCATGCGGGATCAATCCCTTGGGCCACCGCCAGCTCCCAGTCCGCCAACGCGGTGAGGCACGAGAGCACGTCGCCAATCCCTGCGGAGAGCAGCGCATGTGGTGCGGATCCAAGGATCTCATAGTCAATCAGCACCTCTTCGGGAACGGCGTCACCTTCGTAGCGCACGCGCTCACCATCGCGCAACGCACTCATCCTGGTGAAACAGGCGTCCACAGAGGCGAGTGTCGGTAGCTGCACGAGTAGAAGCGCCCGTCGCCATGAGATCCACTTCGCAACATCCATCGCCGTTCCGCCGCCAACGCCAAGCACAGTGACGCCGTCTGGTGCAGAACGCGCAAGGTCGTCAAGCGTGGGCTGATCAAGTGTGGAGGTCATCAGAATTGCTTGCGGTGCCGCGCCAAAGTGCGGAGAGACGATCGCCCACGCCTCTGGTTGTGTCACAACAAGCGTTGCGCCAAGACGGTCTCCAAGTCCGCGTGCGAGTCCACGCGCATATGTAGCCGGAAAGCCGTGGCGCGCCACAAACGGCTCATAGCCCTCGCCAAGACTGGTTGGGCGATCTCCGCGCGTGACCGGTAGATCACCCCCGTCACGTCCAGTCTGGCCCGTACACCACTGGTCACCCATGGGAGAAGTCTGCCACGAACGTGCACCGCGCTACTGACTCGTCTCCCAGATCACCTTCAGCAGTGAATTTGCGCCAAGCGCGTCCTGGGAGAGCTCCCAGATCATGATCCCCGACGCCTCCTCCTTGGCAAGCGCCACCTTGGCGCGCAGTGTGGCGGGGCCGTTGTAGTTCTGTTCCTTACTGAAGTAGAGGATGCGATCACCGTCTGCCGTCGCCGGATCAGATTCAAAGAGCTTGCGATAAGAAATGTCCCCTGGACGCGCATAGAACGGCACGCCGAGAACACGCTGCTCTTTTCTTAGGCCCTTGGCGTCCCATGAGCTAAGCGCCTGTTCTGCGAGGCTGAGTGGTGAGTGGTTGGCGGGCCCGCCGTCATAGGCCATGACGTTGACGAAGTCCACGATCTCGAAGATAACGGGGTCGATCCCGTCAGCGTGCGTTGCATCGGAGACGACCGCCGTTGTCAGCAGACTCCCCGCTGGGAGTGCGGCACGTAGTTCGCGCATCAGCGCAACGAAGTGCTCGCTCGATGCGCCAGCGTCTGGATACTCCCAGTCAATGTCGGCACCATCTAGTTGGTACTCCGCAACGAAGTCAACCACCGCGCTCACGAATCGCGCGCGCCGATCCGCTGCCGCTGCAAGCTCCTCAAACTCGTCATCCCAACCCCAGCCGCCGACAGAGATGAGCACCTTTACGTTGGTGGCATGCGCGATCTCCACGACACGGCGAAGTTGCGTTGGTGAGCCGAACGTCTTCAGTTCACCACTCTTCTTTGGGAGGAGGAAGGCGTAGTTGACATGTGTCAGGCGCGAGAAGTCAATCACGTCAAGCACCGCCGCTGCCGTCACGTAGCCAACGATCCGGAAGCTACGCTCTGCAGCGGGCTGTTCGTTTGGCGCGCCAGCGCACCCTGCAAGGAGGGCGCCGCAGAGGAGGGCACTGATCGCTTTCGTGATGAGCATTGCCTCAGCCTAGTCCACCTCTCTCTTGCGTGGGAACTGATCGCCTGCGGCGAAGTGATGCTATGTCGGCGACCTTGATCCGACCTATCAAGTGCACATTCGCCCTTCGCGGCCGCGCGCTATGCGCGCCTCGCTAGCGCTTCGTCGTCACCTTCACGGCCACAGATTGAGGGGAAGGGCCAGCAGGAGTGGTGTAGGCACGCAGGCGCACGCTGTACTTCGTACCGGCATCGAGTCCACTGATCGCACAGGTGAGAAGCGGCGCAGCCGCAACGCACGACCGCGTGGCGCGACCGCTTGAACGTGCCTCCGCAACCCAGCCGGTCGGCGTGCTTCCAGATGATGCCGCTGCCCAGCGAACGGTGATGCTGCGGCGCGTTGCGGTGAGTGTTGGGGTTGCTGGTGCTGCAGGGGCTGGTACACCCCACGCGGTGACGCAGGTGCGTCCAGTGCCGCCAGGCTCGGTGCTGCGGAGTCGAAGCGTTGCGTAGGCAAGGGAGTGCGTTGAACTTGTGAGTGCATCGGGCGCGGCAAGAAGCCCAGTGCCGAGCGCAGTGAACCCCTGATTTGCTGGGTCCCAGATCGCAACGTTCCGCAGACTGGTGCCGCCAGATGCGTCGAATGCTCCGCCAACAGCAACGCGGCCGCCTGGCACCTGAGCGAGCGCAGAGATCCATGCGATACGGCGCGAGAGTGTCAGGCCGCCACCCACGCGCTCCCAGCCGTAGCCACTGAGCGCGCTTTCGCGTACAAGCGGGCTTCCATACCAGCCGATTCCCGTTCCAGTAATGAGTGCGCCGCCTGCGTCAACGGCAAAGGCGCGCGGTGCATCACCGAGCGTTGAACTCGTTGCACTCGCGCTCCACCCTCCAGCGGCGGTGCTCCAGCGAGCGACCAGCGCCTCATCATCGCCAATGAGAAGATGCCCGCCGGCGTGCACCACACCTGACGAGGTGAGGGCAACAGATTCAACAAGGCCACCCATTGCTCCGCTCGCGGAACTCGCCTTCAGTTGGATCCAACCACTTGCTGCATCCCAAACGCCAACGTTGACGCTCTTCGCCTTCCCAGGGACGGTGAACCTTCCGCCAGCGGCGATGCGACCACTCGTCGGATCAATGCTGATTGCGCGCACCAACACGCTTCCGCGCAGGCCGTCACTAAGTGCCGACCAGCGCCCACTCTTCAGGTTGAGCATCGCGATCCCCTTCGCTGCCGTGCGCCGAGCTTTTGTTGCAACCGTAGTGAAATCTCCGCCGACGAAGAGACGCTCGCGTGCGCTGTCAACACTGATCGCCGTCACGGTTGCCACCGTGCCGTCCGCGCGCGTCAGTGATGCGAAGGGACTCCACGCGCCGCTCTTTGGATCGCGAACCGCAAGACCCTTCACCGCAACGCCGCCAGCGCGCGTCAACGCAACGCCACCAGCAAGGAGGCGGCCGTCCGGGAGTTCGGCGAGCGCCGTGGCGCGTCCAGACCAGTCGTCGTCTTCACTGCCGTCAGCTCCAGAAGAGAGGTCCTGCCAACCGAGCGTGCCGCCAGTCGTCGCGCTGCCGCTCGCCGCGCTTCCGTCGCCGCATACAAGGAGTCCTGCAGGAGTCACAACGGGGAACGGCTCTGGATTTGCGCGTGCAGCGGCGGTGAGTCCGACGCCACTTACGCCAGCGATCGCCTGTGCGGAACTAGGGGCTGCAACGTCAAGCAGGTCGATCAGATTGATCGCAAGATCATCGGCGTAGTTTCCGGGCGTACCAATTCCGTTCGCCGTGACGGCAATCGTGACGCCAAGCTCAGGGATGCGGCGCAGTGTGGTGCTTGCGCCGCTGTATCCACCTGTGTGTCCGTAGGTCCGCAGCGT
>JBIJDR010000066.1:0-3754 GCA_044343985.1 Candidatus Limnocylindrus sp. | reverse complement strand
GCTCAAATTCGAGTGGGGTCCAGTCGGCCTGCTCTTCAATCTCTTCAGGCTTTAAGCCTGTGCGCTCGCAGACGCGCTTGATCGTTGCGGCGCGGTACTCGTCACGATGCTCCTCCCACCAGCGTCGATCCTTCAGCGGCGGAACTGGCGTCAACACATAGAGCGCGGTGCGGCCGTCGAGACGTGCGGTTGGATCTGTGGCGGCCACGTGCTGGATGTAGAGCGTTGGATCACCGCTCGGCACGGGTGAGGCGATGATGCGATCGAGTTCGTCGTTCGGGTTTTCTGGGTGCCAGACGGTGTGATGGGCGAGATCTGGGAAGGTGCGCTTCACGCCGAGGTGCAGGATGTAGGCGCTTGATGATGGCGTGATGCTTTTGAAGCGACGACGACTGAGTAGTCCAAGGTGCTCTTCGCCGATCAGATCGCGATTGGCGTGGACGATATCGGCGTTGAAGAGGACCGCATCCGCCTCAATGCGCTCCTCGCCTGGCTGGTTTGGTGCGGCGGGGCCTGTGCCGAGCGTTCGTGGCTGCGCACTTCGTGGCGCGATGCGGAGTGCGCTGATGCGCTTGCTGCTGATGACGCTCCCAATTGCATCGGTGCCGTAGCGGAACTCTACGCCGAGTCGACGGGCGAGCCGCTCCATAGCGAGTGGCGCTTCATGCATGCCACCCTCCGGGTGCCAGGTGCCGAACTTCGCTTCAATGTATGGAATCGAGAGGAAGGCACCAGGGACGCTCTGCGGCGTTGAGCCGAGATAGATGGACTTGTATCGCATTACGTGGCGGATGCGCTCGTCGTGGAAGGTCTGGTTGATGCGGCGACTGTACGGCGTGGCTGCGTCGAGTCGAATCCCCGCAAGCCACGAACTTGGTGCAAGGAGGCTTAACGGACTGAGCGTCTTGCGGAAGAAGGTTTGATCCAGTTCGCGCCAGAGCTTCTCACCGCGACGCATGAAGGCGGGGATCCCCGCTGCGTCGCGCGGATCGAGCGCACCGAAGCTTGCAGCGAGTTTGCTGAGATCGCTTGATGTCTCCAAGATGCTGCCATCCGCAAAGAAGGTGCGCGATGCTGGCTCAACGGGGAGGAGGGTCAGATCATCGCTTCGCGTTGCGCCAGCGGCGGACCAGAGCTGATCGAAGAGTTCGGGGAGGGTGAAGATCGTGGGGCCGCTATCCCAGCGGTATTGCCCGATCTCACGTCGTCCCATCTTTCCGCCAGGCCGCGTGCCGCGCTCAATGACGGTGACGTGGACGCCGGCGGCGGCGAGACGAATGGCGCTAGCAAGGCCGGCGAGCCCGGCGCCAACAACAACGACGCGCTTTTTGGTGGTCACGCGGTGCGGCGGGCGCGGAGTGCGGATCGGCCGACGGATGCACCGAGGGCGATCAGGGTGCCGACGATTGCCACGGCTCCCGCTGCAACTGCAGATTCAAAGGGAACCTGCAGCAGGACGAGCATGGTGATCGATGCGCCGATCAACACGTTGGTGATCAGGAAGAGTCGGTAGAGCCTGCGGCCCGCTTCGCCGGTTGCATCGCGACCGATCAGTGAGAGCGAGAGGTAGGGGAGCGCCACGGCGAACGCGAGCGGTGAGCTGGCGATGCTCGCCGCACCGAGTCCAACCAGCACGAACCATGCGGCGGAGAAGATGGCGGTGTTGCGACGCCCCAGCAGGACGGCGATGGTGCGCACGCCGGCGGCGGCATCTTCATCGCGGTCCGTGATGGTGGTGAGCGCATGTGCGCCGATCCCCCAGGCGGCGAAGACGAGCACGTGCGGTGCGATCAGGTCGCCCCCGCCCGCGGCGTGAATTCCTACCTGCAGTGGAATCGCATAGAGAACGTTGGTGAGTGAATCAAGGATCGGTCGCCCTTTCAGGCGCGTTGGCGGGGCGTTGTACGCCGCCGAGAGGATCAGAAGCAGCCCGAGCGAGGCGAGCGTGAGCGGCGGGAACTGCGTTGCGGTGAAGGCGAGGAAGGGGAGCAGCAGGAGGGTGCTGACGATCGCGTGCTTCGCGAGAAGACGTTTCGGCGTCAGCGCACCCTCAACGCCGCCTTTGCGTGGGTTGCGCGCGTCAGTCTCAAAATCGAAGTAGTCGTTCGGCGCGTGAAGGAAGTAGTTGTATGGGAAGAGGAAGAAGAGGAAGAGGGCGAGGTCGCTCGGCTGGAGTGCGCCGCGCGTGGCGAGGAGGCCCCAGAGGAGCGGCATGGAGGTATTGAGCCAGAGGAGTGGCCGCGAGATCTCGACCGCTTTGGTGATGTTCTTCATCTGCCCATCGTAAGGGAGGCGGCTACACTTAGTCGCTATGTCTATTGAGAAGCAACCATGAAGCGCGGCGACCGTAGTCCGCACGAGGTGCTCGGCCTGACGCCTGGGGCGAGCGCCGAGGAGATCCGTAGCGCACGCCGGCAGCTCGCTCGCACGCATCACCCAGACAACTTCTCGGGTGACGTGGCGGGGGCGCGGAAGGCGACCCGCGAGATGGCGCTGATCAACGCCGCCGCCGAGGCCTTGCTGGCCGAAGTCTGGGCCGCCGAAGACCCTGCCACCGTGGTGCCGCCGCGCGGCGGGCATCGCCCCGAGGCGCCAGTGACCGGTCGCGTGGAGCTCCCGAACGCGCCGCGATTTAACTCGCGCACCAGTGAGCCAACGAGTGTGAACTGGCGACCAGAGGCGCCGTGGCCAACGCGCCCCGCCGCACGACCGAGCGGTCCACTCCCTGGCACACCAGCGGGACCGGTGCGACGCCGCGTCGACCCTGCCGCCGCACTGCGTCCACGCATCTCGCTAGAAGCGGCGCGCGAGTTTCTCTTCGCATTCGGTCGCTACGCCGGACTCACCGTTGGCGATGTTGCGCTGCGCGACCCTGGCTATCTCGCCTGGTGCATTGATAACGTGCGCCGCGATCCCGATCTTGTGCAGGCGGCGGATCTTGTGCTGACGCAACTGATGGAGGAGTACGGCATGGAGCGCCCAGCGCGTGGCAGCCTGCACCGACCATCACCAGTTGGATTCGACGGAGTCTCCGACTGATGCGTCGCGCCACGCTCCTCCTTGCAATCGCACTGGCGGGTGGCGTTGCTGTTGGTTGTGCACCGAGCACGCCGCCTGACGGGAGTCTCCCCTGCGATCCGAGCATTGACTCACAGCGCGCGGCGGGCTTTGATGCCGCGCTTGAAGCAACAGTGCCGCTCGCGGCATTTGATGGGAGTCCGATCACCGTTGACTCTGGACGCGAGTGTTCAGAGAAGCGCCTCGGACCACTCTGGGGCGCTGGGGTTCGTGAGCTGCGATCCGCCGGTGGAATCTTCGACCTTGGGAGTGAGACGGGGTACTCCGTTGTCACCTACCGCGCCAGCGAACTAACGCTCGACGCGCTCGCCTACGCCTTTCAGCGGGGCGCATCGACTGGCCGCAAGACACAGGACATTCAGATTGAGAAGGTGAACGTTGGTGCATGGCCTGGGAGCCGCATGACGCTACTCAATGGTGATCATCGTCAGGTGATCGTTCTCTTCCAGGTACCTGGCGAAGCTGGTCAGGTGCGCGGGCTACTCACCTCGGATATCTCCAACGCCGCCATCACCGAACTTCTTGCGCGCTACGAACTCGCGCTGAAGTAGTAGTGAAGTAGCGCGCCGACTCGCGCGTTTTACTTTGCGGCGAGCTCTTTCAGGCCGAAGCGAGACTCAAGCTGCTCCGCCGTCTGGAATCCAACTGCGCCAACTGGCTGGGCGCCAGCGCCCTT
>JBIJDR010000004.1:0-42105 GCA_044343985.1 Candidatus Limnocylindrus sp. | reverse complement strand
ATGACAACTCCGACGCGGCGCGCCTGCGCGACCGCGCCATGTGGGAGAAGTACGGCAAGGCGGCCGCTGCGATTGGCGACGATGGACTCGACATTGAGTGGAAGATCACGCGCGACCTGATGCGCGTTGGCGCGGAGATCGCCGTTGAGAAGGATGACCACCGCATGGACCTCCTCTCGTCCGTTGATCATATGGATGGTGTGCAGACGATGCTTCCGCAGATCGCCACCTTCCAGGATGCGAAGACGCCAGAGAAGTTTGCAAAGTTGGTCAGCCGCCTCAAGGCCTTCCCAAAGTTTATGGACGGCTATATCGAACGCGTGACAGAGGCGGAGAAGCGCGGCCTTGTTGCCTCGAAGATCTCAACGGAGCGCCTCATTGTGCAGCTTGATGGCTTGATGGCGATCCCAGCGAGCGAGTCGCCGATCGTCACCGCCGCAAACGTTGCGGGTGATGCGGAACGCGCCGAGCTCACCAAGATTGTGGCTGAGTACGTGGACCCACAGATCAAGCGCTACTACGACGCGGTCTCCGGCAGTTACCGCACCAAGGCGCGTGAAGTGCCAGGCCTCTGCTCTGCGCCGAACGGCGCCGAACTCTACAAGGTGGCGATCCGCAGCTGGACGGGGCTCACCCTTGATCCGAAGGAGCTGCACGAAATCGGCCTCCAGGAGTGGGCCGACATTCAGGAAGAGATGAAGGTCATCTCCACCAAGTTGGGGCACGGTGGCTCCATTGAGAAGCTGCGCGATGCGGCGGAGTCGGATCCAGCGAATGTTGCCGTCTCAAAGGAGGCGCTCATCGTGCGCATCAAGGAAGACATCGATCGTGGCTACGCGGCAGCAGGGAAGGTCTTCGGACGATTCCCTAAGGCCGGCTGCGACGTCAAGGCGGTTGAGGACTTCAAGGAGAAGGATGCACCTGCGGCGTACTACTTCAGCCCAGCGGCTGACGGTTCGCGCCCAGGGACGTACTACGTGAACGGCTACGACCTGCCGTCGCGCTTCCTGCATGCGCTCGCGCCGACCACGTATCACGAAGCGATCCCGGGCCACCACTTCCAGATCGCACTGGAGATGGAGCTCGAGTTCCTCCCTGATCTACGCAAGCACGCCTCGCACCTTGCGGGGAACGCCTACGTTGAAGGGTGGGGCCTCTACTCCGAGCGACTCGCCGATGAGCTTGGTCTCTATCGCAGCGAGATGGAGCGCTTCGGCATGTTGCAGGGTCAGGCGCACCGCGCCGCACGACTCGTCGTTGACACGGGCATCCATGCATTCGGCTGGACGCGCGACAAGGGCGTGGAGTTCATGGAGTCGGTCGGCCTCCCACGCACGGATGCAGAGATCGAGACCGATCGCTACATCGCCTGGCCAGCACAGGCGCTCTGCTACAAGGTTGGGCAGCGCGCCATTCAGCGCACGCGCAAGGCGATCGAGCAGCGCGACGGCGCCAAGTTCGACATCAAGTCGTTCCATGATCACGCCATTGGACACGGCCAGATTCCGCTTCCGGTCTTTGAGGCCGAGATGCCGAACTGGGTTAAGCCAACCGCGTGAGTAATCGGGGCGGCGCCGCAGGCGCACTGCGCGGCGTCTCCCGACGAACGGTCGGCATCCTCGCTGCGCTCGGCTCTGCAGCCGCGTGGGGCCTCGGTGCCACCTCGTCGGATTACGTGCTCTCATCTGGAATGGGGAACGACACCTTCTTGGTGTTGGAACTCGCGATCGGCTTTGTGGTGCTACTTGTGATTGGGGCACTGAGTGGACAACTTGGGGGCTTCCGGCACCCTGGGCTTGCGCGGGCCGCCACCACGGGACTGATTGAACCGTGGGGCGCGTACACGCTCGGCAACATCGGCATCATCTTCAGTAGCGGCGCGTTTGTTGCGCTCGTCTCATCACTCAACCCAGTGCTTGTGGCGCTCCTCGCCCTCCCATTCTTGGGCGAGCGCGTGAGCGGTACCGCCGCCGCGTTGATGGTGCTCTCAATTGGCGGCGTGGCGCTTGTGATTGGCGGCGACGCATTCGGTGGCTCACTTGATCCGTTCGGCATCATCTTTGCCGTCCTCGGCCTCTTCTGCGGCGCCACATATGCGCTCGTCTCCTCAAAGCTTGTGCGCACCGTTCCGGTGCTACCGCTTGTCTCGCTGCAGCTGCTCGTTGCCTGCCTGGCATCGGCTGGCGTCTTCTTTATTCGCGTCGTCATCCTTGGCGGTGATCCTGGCATTCCAACCGAGCTCTCCGTCTGGGTGGTTGCTGCGGCCACGGGAGTCTTCGGCGGTGCAGCACCGTTCATCCTCTTCCTTGAGGCAACCAAGCGCATCCCAACCACCACCACCGCGCAGTTCGGCACACTCGTTCCCGTGATCGCACTCATTGGTGGCGTCCTCTTCCTCGGCGATCAGCCGTCCGGATTCCAGCTGCTCGGCACGGCGATCGTCGTTGCCGCCCTCTCCGCACTCGCGCGGTACACCCGAGCGCACTAGTGCCGCGTCGCGCCGACGATCTCTCCGCCGCAACCCGGCTCTCCGTTGTCAGCATCGTCTGGAGCTCCCTTGTGGGCGCTGTCGCCGTCTTCACCGCGCTGCAGAGCGGCGCACTCTCGCTGCTCGGATTCGGCGTCAACGCGTTAATCGATGCGTCAGCATCGGCGGCGCTGGTCTGGCGCTTCGCCGTTGAGGTGCGCGCGCCACGACGAGCCGAACGAGTGGAGCGAGTGGCGGAACGTGTTGTTGGCGCCGCCCTCTCTGCGCTTGGTATCTATCTGATCGCGGGGTCAGTGCAGGCGCTCGCCGCAGGGGCACACCCTGAAGGGAGCGATCTTGGCCTTCTGCTCCTCTGTGCCTCACTCGTTGTGCAGCCGCCGCTCGCGCTGCTGAAGCGACGAGTTGCGATACGTCTCCGCAGCGGCGCACTCCGCGCCGATAGCTTCCTCACCGCAATCGGCGCCCTCCTGGCGCTCCTCAGCCTCGTCGGCCTTGCCGCCACGGCACAGTTCAGTGTCGGTTGGGCGGATGCGATTGCGGCGCTCGCCGTTGGGCTGATCGTGCTTCGCGAGGGTGCGCTCAGCCTCCGATAGCCGCACGCGCGAGAAGGGCTGCCTTACGTGCACGCCCAACCACCGGTCGGTGCGGACGTCGGGCACCGTAGCCGTCGCGCTCAATCTGTCGCAGGATCTCTCGGTAGAGGAGTGCTGCGGCGCGGATTGAGCGGCCGCCATGTTGTAAGTAGCGGATCCCGTTGAGCCCCTCGTCGTATTCGGCATCTGCGCGTGCGATCTCGTCTCGAAGTAGCTCGCCGCGATCTGCGTCGCGCAGCGATGTTGTTCCGATTGTTGCGTCGGGGTCAACGCTGTGCGCGCGGAGTGAGGCGGCGGAGAGGTAGACCCTCCCGTTCGCAAGATCTTCATCAATATCGCGCAGGATGTTGGTTCGCTGCATCGCGGATCCAAGCGCACGGGCGGCGCGATCCGCTTCGCGTTCATGACCAGGTGTGACGCCAAGCATGGAGGCCATCAGTCGACCAACCGTCCCCGCAACCTGATAGCAGTAGTGCGCTGCGTCCTGATCAGTCTCTATCTGGGGCCCGGCAAGGTCGGCACGCATGCCAGCGAGAAAGTCGTGCACCGCGTCGCGCGGAAGATCTGGGTGTCGGCGTGCCAGGTCGTCCAGGATGAGCAGCTCACGGCTGATACCTGCTGCGCCACCTGCAGGTGCGCCAATCTTTTCGCCGCTCGCCCAAGTCTCAATGGCGGTGATGCGTCGCTCCGCTGCGTCACGCGTGCTTCCGCCAGCGCGCACGTCAACGTCTACGAGATCGTCGAGTGTGCGCAGGACGAGATAGAGGAGCTCAACGTCGTTGCGGATCTGGTTAGGAAGGAGTCGCGCGGCCAGGGAGAAGCTGCGCGCGACGCGGTTGATGGTTTGCCGCGCCTCTGGGAGGAGTGCGCGGATCTCTGGGCGGAGCGGGGTCACGGCGTGACGAGGTTCCCTGTTGGTCCGCTTGCGTGCGAGCTGAACGGCCCGCGGTAGTCGCCTCGAATCAGGTCCTGCGTCACCTGTGACGTGAGGAGTGCACCGGGCATTCCAGCCCCTGGGTGCGTGCCGCCGCCCACGTAGTAGAGGCCGCTGAGCGCGCGGTCACGGTTCGGATGACGGAAGTAGGCCGACTGCTGCAGCGAGGGCTCCACGGCGAAGGCGTTCCCATCTGGCGCCAGAAGTTCGTCCCGGAAGGTGAGCGGCGTCCAGCTTCGCTCCACCACGATGCTCTCCCGTAGCCCGGGGAGGCCCCAGTCTTCGAGCCATGAAAGGGTGCGGTCACGCATGCGCTGCTCCGCCTCGCTCCAGTCGTCTCCAGAGCGCAGGTTCGGCACGGGGAGGAGGATGGCGATCGAGTCGCCACCCTCTGGCGCCATGGCTGGCTCCGTGCGCGACGGTGCATGGATGTAGACGGCGTTGCTGCGTGGCATGCGCCGATCGCGCGTCACATCCTTGATGAAACCGTGATAGTCATCACCAACCACAAGCGTGTGATGCAGCAGCTTCTCGAACTTCCTGTTCGTGCCGAGGTACATCATGTGCGCCGACATCGTGGTGCGCAGTGGTCGGAGGCGCCACGGGAAGAGATCTGGAAGATCTGGAAGGAGTGCATCGCGCGCCGTCACATCACCGTTGTAAATCACAAGATCCGCATCGTGGATCGTTCCATCAGCGGTTCGCACGCCAACTGCGCGTCCACCACGGTGCAAGATCTGGTCGACCTTACTGTTGAGGGAAATGCTGCCGCCCATTTTCTTGACGATTGTTCCGAACGCCTCAATGATGCTGTAGACGCCACCCTCGGCGTACCAGATGCCGTCAGCGATCTGCAGGTAGGCGAGTGCTGAATAGATTGCAGGGACGCGCGAAGGGTCGCCACCAATGAAGAGTGAGTGGAATCCGAACGCCTGCTGCACGTGCGGCTCCTTGAAGAACTTTGAAACCCAGCCTTCAAGGAAACGGATCGCGTCAAGCTTTGCCATGGTGGGGAGGAGCTTGACGAAGTCGGCGAGCTTTAAGAAGTTCTGTCGACCAGAGACCAGGATCCCCTTGCGATGAATATCGCCCGATGCGGCGATGAAGGCGTCAAGCTGCGCGGCATCTGCCGCTGAGAACTTGCGCATCTCGTCACGGAGCGCCTCTTGGTCGCTACCGAAATCAAAGTGACGATCCTCGCCGGTCCAGAAGATGCGGTAGCCCGGCTGCAGTTGGCGTAGCGTGACGTGATCAGACATCTTCTCGCCAGCGGCGGCGAAGACCTCCTCAAAGAGCCAGGGCATGGTGATCAGTGATGGGCCAGTGTCGAAGGTGTAGCCGCCTTCCTGGATGCGTGAGGCGCGCCCACCGATCTCGCCGCGGGCCTCCAGGATGCTCACCTGCCAGCCGTCGGAGAGGAGGCGAATGGCGGTGGAGAGGCCGCCGAAGCCGCTCCCTACGATGAGGGCCCGTCGCCCCTGTGGAACCCCCATACGCCCTCCTAGGTCTGCCTCCGCCTCGTGCGCCAGCTCCTGGGCGCGCTCCACTCCATCGTACGCGCCGCTGCGGAAATTGGTCGTTTCGGGGGCCTGTCTGGGGGTCCGTCTGGGGCCCTGTGTTGACGGATCCCCCCTGGCGGGATGATGATCCCCCTCCGCGGTAGCGACCCGGATTTCGGCCCTAGGTACGGGCCCCAGGTGGCCCCAGATGGAGGTGAACGTGAAGGCTGAGGAGATCATTACGAGCGGCCCTGATGTCGAGTTCGACCCAGGCACCGCTTCGGATCGCGCCTTCCGCGAAAGCGCCACCCTCGTCCCTGGCGGCGATGACGCCGCAGTTCGATCAGTAGATCGCGCCGCCGCCCTCCTTGTCAGCCTCGGCGACGCTGATGGCGCCGCCTCCGTCACCGACCTCTCCCACGCGCTCGACCTGCACAAGTCCACCGTGAGCCGACTCCTCTCTACGTTGGAGCGACGCGGCCTCGTGGAGCAGGATCGTGAGACGGGACACTTCCGACTCGGCGTCGGCATCATCCGCCTTGCGCAATCGGCGGAGCGCACCCTTGACCTGCGCACCATTGCGCAGTCAGAGCTTGAGCAGCTTGCCAAGCGTTCACACGAGACGGTCAGCCTGGAAGTCTTTGACGGCGTTGGCGCATCTGTAGCGATCTGCCAGATTGACGGACCAAACCTGACACCGATGCCAGACATCACCGGCCGACCAATTGCCATGCACGCGATCGCCGCCGGTAAGGTGCTGCTCGCGTCACTCCCAGAGCGCACGGTGCTCGCCATTGCCCGACGCGGTCTGGTGCAGTACACGTCGCGCACCATCATTGACCCACGCGCACTTCTTGAAGAGTTGGCACTTGTGCGTCGTCGTGGTTACGCCGTAGCGATCGGCGAGTGGGACGAGCGACTCTCCGCCGCGGCCGTTCCCGTCTGTGACGCGCGCGGCTCGGTCATTGCCACCGTGGTTGTCTGGGGCGCATCGGCACGCGTGAACGCAACGCAACTTCCCGACCTGATCACCGCAGCGCGTGACGCGGCGCGTGGCATCAGCCACAAGCTCGGCTGGAGCGGCGCCGCACAGCGACGCACGGGGATCGTGCCGGTCCTAAAGGACGAAGATGAAGACGAGCAGGAGCACGAGGTTAGCGACGACGAGTTCGTCAGCTAGCTGGGTGGCGCATGGCTGACGATCAGCACGACGCGATCGAAACGCTCCAAGCGGCGGGCCTCTCCTTCCCACCTGACGCCGCCACGGTGGCTAACGCCAACGTTAGCGCTGGGATCTACGCCGAAGCCTCCGCCGACCCCGTTGCCTTCTGGGCGAAGCAGGCGCGTGAGCGCCTCACCTGGCGCACCTCCTTCACCAAGACGCTGGAGTGGAACCTGCCGTTCGCCGAGTGGTTCGCCGATGGCACGCTGAACGTTGCCGAGAACTGCGTTGACCGACATGTGGCGGCGGGGCTCGGCGAGAAGGTAGCCATTCACTGGGTCGGTGAGCCTGGTGATCGCCGCGCACTCACCTACAACGACCTGCACCGCGAGGTACAGCAGGCGGCAAACGCGCTGAAGGCGCTCGGCGTTGGCCAGGGCGATCGCGTGGCGATCTACATGCCGATGGTCCCCGAAGTGGCGATCGCGATGCTCGCCTGCGCGCGCCTCGGTGCGGCGCACAGCGTGGTCTTCTCCGGATTCCCTGCGACCGCACTTGCCGACCGCATCAACGACGCCGAGGCGAAGGTGCTGATCACCGCCGATGGCGGCTACCGGAAGGGGAGCTTCTTCGAACTGAAGACGATCGCCGACGAGGCGATGGAGAAGTCGCCAACGATCACCGCCTCGCTCGTCTATCGCCGCCGCCAGCCGGGGACGTCAGGCGAGACGGCGATGAAGTCTGGCCGCGACCACTGGTGGCAGGATCTCGTCCCTGCGCAGTCGGCCGACTGCCCCGCCGATCCGATGCCCGCCGAACAGCTCCTCTTCTTGCTCTACACGAGCGGCACTACGGCGAAGCCGAAGGGGATCATGCACACGAGTGCTGGTTATCTGCTCGGCGCCTCATTCACGCATCGCGCTGTCTTCGACATCAAGCCCGACGATGTCTACTGGTGCGCAGCGGATGTTGGCTGGATCACCGGCCACACCTACATTGTTTATGGCCCGCTCGCGAACGGCGCAACGCAGGTGATGTACGAGGGGACGCCAGACACGCCAGCGTGGGATCGCTGGTGGGAGATCATCGAATCGCTGAAGGTGAACATCCTTTACTGCGCGCCAACGGCGATCCGCGCCTTCATGCGTCAAGGCGAAGAGCACCCAGCAAAGCACGACCTCAACTCACTCCGACTCCTCGGCTCTGTTGGTGAGCCGATTAATCCAGAGGCGTGGATCTGGTACCGCAACGTGATCGGCGGCGGCCGCACCCCCGTGGTGGACACCTGGTGGCAGACGGAGACCGGCTCGATCATGATCAGCCCGCTCCCTGGCGTCACCACCACCAAGCCAGGCTCGGCAACCTTTGCGATGCCCGGCGTTGGCGCCGATGTGGTGGATGCCAGCGGCGCAAGCGTCCCACTCGGCTCTGGCGGTTTCCTCACCCTCACCACGCCGTGGCCCTCCATGCTGCGCGGCATCTGGGGCGACCCATCGCGATACAGAGAGACCTACTGGAGCCGATTCCCAGGCTCCTACTTTGCCGGCGACGGCGCGCGCCGCGACGATGAGGGCTACTACTGGTTACTCGGTCGCGTAGATGACGTGATGAACGTCTCCGCGCATCGCATCAGCACCATTGAAGTGGAGTCGGCGCTGGTTGACCATCACGACGTTGCTGAGGCGGCGGTCGTTGGGAAGAGTGACCCACTGACCGGCCAGGCGATCTTCGCCTTCGTCATCCTGAAGAAGGGGGTTGAGGCCTCCGAAACCTTCGCCTCCGAGCTCCGCTCCCATGTGGCGAAGCAGATCGGCGCCATTGCGCGACCCAAGTTCCTCCTCTTCGTCCCTGACCTCCCGAAGACGCGCTCAGGGAAGATCATGCGCCGCCTACTGCGCGATATTGCCGAAGGGCGCGCCCTTGGCGACGTGACCACCCTCGCCGACGGCAACGTGGTGGAGACGATCCGCAGTAACACTGGCGCCGCCGAGGAGTAGCCGCGCACTCGTCTCAAACCTCCTGCACTACCGTGCACGCCGCCTACACTAGTCAGATGCCACGAACCGCTCGCTCCCTCCCCACCTACAGCGGTGCCCCCGTTGACACACTGCAGCGTCCGCTGCGCGACGTTCGCCTCTCCGTCACCGATCGCTGCAACTTCCGCTGCAGCTACTGCATGCCAGCGGAGATCTTCGGTCCCGACTTCGCCTTCCTTCCACGCGCCGAACTGCTCACCTTTGAAGAGATCGCCCTTGTGGCGCGCGAGCTTGTGGCGCTCGGCGCACGGACGCTGCGCATTACGGGCGGCGAGCCACTTGTTCGGCGTGACCTCGAGCAGCTTGTTGCGCTGTTGCGCGCACTGGATGCGAGCGAAGCGCTTGGCGGAGAGCGGCTCGACATTGCGCTGACAACGAATGGCTCGCTCCTCGCCAAGCTCGCCGCACCACTCCGTGCCGCGGGGCTGAATCGGATCACCGTTTCGCTTGACTCGCTGAACCCCGCAACGTTTACGCGCATGTCAGGGAGCGCACTCCCGCTTGAGAGCGTCCTGGAGGGGATTGCCGCGGCAACGGCCGCTGGATTCACGAGCATCAAGTTGAATGCGGTGATTCGCCGTGGAGTCAATGATGAGGGTGTCCCGGCGCTTGCGGCGTTCGCTCGCGAAGGGGGCCATACGCTTCGCATGATCGAGTACATGGACGTTGGAACAACGAACGGCTGGCGCCTGGATGAGGTGGTGCCGGCGAGTGAGATCCTGGCGCAGCTCCACGCGCTCCACCCGCTGGAGCCGCTCGCGCCGTCGCGCCCTGGCGAGGTGGCGAACCGCTATCGCTATCTGGATGGGGGAGGGGAGATCGGCCTGATCGCGTCAGTCAGCGCCCCCTTCTGCGGCGACTGCACACGGGCGCGGGTGAGCGCCGATGGGCACCTCTACACCTGCCTCTTCGCTTCAGAGGGGAGCGATCTGAAGCGCTATCTGCGACCACTCCCTGACGCGGCGGCGCTCCGCGATGCGCTCCACGCCCGTTGGTCGGCGCGTGATGATCGCTACTCAGAGATCCGCGATTCGGAAACGGCAAACCGCCTGCCGAAGGTGGAGATGTTCCGCGTCGGCGGCTGATCAGCGCGCACGCCGAGTTTTCCACAATCTACGCGCCACACTGCCGCCCGCGTGGAGAAGTCCTCGTAACAGAACGGTAAGTTCGTGGATAACCGACTTCTCGCGCTCGTGCTTGACTGCGATGCTGCCCGTAGCCCGAAGAGGCCAGCGGTGAAACTGCCGACCGAGTAATCGGTTAGGCGGAACGGACTGCGGTGATGACGGGATCGAACTGATCGGCAACGATCAGAGCTGGTGAAGGACCACCAACGCATAAGGCTACTTGTGCAGTTGGAGCGGAGGGTCGCCAGGGAACTCGGCCATTCGGCTTGAGTGACTCGATCCGATCCCACAGCGGAGGGGAACCGGCGTGCAAGCGTCGCCCCTGACATCGGATCGGCACTTCGGGTGCAACTCTTCCTTGTCCCTTTTGCGGGCTACTCCGCGATCGGAAGGGCGCGGCCGTTCGCCTTTGCGGCGGCGGCACGCTCGGCCCATGCGCCGAGCACCTGGTCCTTGTGTGGTCGGATCGGGCAGTGGCCATCCTTGTTGCCAGACTCGTCGCAGTAGCCGAGCGGGATGCACTTTGGGGCGAGGAAGCTGCCAAGGAAGGGGCTCACCGCAAAGACCTCGTGGCGGATGAGCTGGAAGAGTCGACGAATCTCCCACTGCGCCATGGTGCAGAGGCGGAGGCCTGACATGTGGATGAGGGCGCGCAGGTTCACCGTCATGATCAGGTTGGTGCGGGTGGCGTTAGGGAAGACGAAGCGCGCATCCTCTGCCGGAATCCCTGCCTCAACCAGGTCACCGTAGAGTCCGAGCGCCCCCTGCGTCGCCTCCTCAAATCGCGCACGCACCGTCTCATCGGCTTCAGCGATAGAGCTCGGCAGCATTGTGGCCGCCTTCTTGAAGGTGACGTAGCGCTGCGACTGCTGATCAAATGCCACGCCAGCGCGATGGCGCACCAGCTGGTGGCTGAGCGTTCGGGTGACACCGGTGATGGCGAAGGTGAAGACGATGTGCTCAATGGTGCTCCCGTGTCCAGACTCAATGACGCGGTTCACCAGCTCGCGCTGCTTCGCTGGGTCAATCTCGCCAGCAACGGCGCGGCGGTAGATCTCTTCTGGCGGCAGCTCGGAGTAGCAGGTGCGGCAGGCGGTGTAGATGATCGGCACATACGACTTCTCAACGATGTCTCGGTCTGGGAAGAGCATCGTGGCCTTCATGCCGAGTTCGTGACGCCCTGGGTTCTTTGGGATGCCGCTCTTCTCTCTCATCTCAATACCCTTTAGTAGTAATCCGAGCAGGAGAGGAAGTAGCCACAGCTGCAGATCAGTTTGCACTTTCGGTCGAGCATCTGCGCACCGCAGTTGGCGCAGCTCGTCATCACGAGTCCTGGGTCTTCGCTGAAGTCTGCCGTGGTCGCACTAGCGGCAAGAGTGGTGGCCTCTGGCGTGGCGGCGGCTGGGTGGTGTAGGTCAGTTGACATGCAGAGATCCTATCGCGAAGTGGGGGCGGCGGTGCCCGGTGTTGGGCGCTGCTGCGACTCCCACGGGCCGCCAAGCCCGAGTCGCTGCCCCACGAGTTCGCATGCGGTTGCAGCAACAAGGCTCGGTGCACTCCCCTCAGGGAGGATACGCACTACGTTGAGATCCGCTTCGCCAACGATTAACCTTTCGCGGACGAAGTCGTGCAGCGCCTGCCACTGCTCGCCAACAAGGAGCAGCGGTCGCGCATCACTCCCAACCTGCAGCAGGTTCCAGGAGACGGCAACCTCGGCGAGCGTGCCGAGGCCGCCATCAAGGGCAATGAGGAGATCAACTTCGGAGAACTTGCGCAGTCGATCAAAGAGATCGTCACTGTCGCGCTGCTCGGTGACGTAGCGATTCGCAGGGAGACCGTCCCATGAGGTGACGGTGTAGCCGATCACCTCACCGCCCACTTCGCGCGCCCCCTTGGAGACCGCCTCCATTACGCCAGCGTATCCGCCAGTTGCCACCGTGAAGCCTTCACCGGCGAGTGCGCGACCTACCGCAACGGCGTACTGGTAGTGCTCGTTCGTCTCAGGGAGACGTGCTGAGCCGTAGACGCCAACAATCGGAACGCCAGCCTGCGCGCTGGCGTTCACTCGCAGCGTGTTCCTACGGCTGGGAGTGTTCCGTCAATCAGGAAGGCGATCGCCGCACTATCAATGCACTCGCTCTTCCCGCCAACTGCGGTGTGGCCTTCACCAACGAAGGTGAGGAGGAAGCCGCTCTCCAGAGCACTCGCCATCTCTTCGCTCCACTTGTACGGCGTAGCTGGGTCACCGGTGGTGCCGACCACCATGATTGGCGGCGCGCCAGCCCCGTTGACGAGCGCTGGGAGTGGGTCAACGTTGACGTTCGGCCAGACGCCACAGAGGAGCCCGCTCGCCGCCTGGCCTGAGGCGAAGTCGGGGGCCCGATCCTTGAAGCGCTCATAGATGGTGCGGTACTTGGCGATCGATGCGCTTGCTGGATGATCGGTGCAGTTGATTGCGGGGAAGGCCTCCATGTTGTTGGAGCGGAAGCCGCTCGCCGTACGATCGGTGTAGGCATCTGCGAGGAGTGCGATCAGTTCGCCGTCGCCCTGAGAGAGCTCATCGAGCGCCTGGACGGCGTAGTCCCAGTAGTCGCGGTTGTAGAGCGTCAGGATGATGCCGGTCCACGCTAAGACGGAGTTGACCGAGCGTCCATCGGCGATCTCAACGGGCTTCTCATCGAGTTGCGCGAAGAGCTTGTCCATTGACTTGCGCGTTGCACCGTTGCCGAACGGGCAGTCGCTGTCAGCGTCGCACCAGGCCATAACGCGATCGAGTGCCCCCTGGATTGAGACCCCCTGTTCGCCGTACTCAGAGTCATCGTCTGGGGAGGGGTCCACTGCGCCGTCAAGGATGAGGTGGCCAACGGAGTTTGGATAGAGGGTGGCGTACACCGCGCCGAGCGAGGTGCCGTAGCTGTAGCCGATATAGTCGAGCGTTGCGACGCCCATCGCAGCGCGGATCGACTCCATGTCGCGAGCGGAGGCGGTCGTCCCGATGTAGGGGAGCACGTCGCCAGAGCCAGCCGCACACTTGTCAGCGAACCACTGCGCATCCTTGAGCGCACCGTTCCAATCTGTGGCGGTTGGCGCCTCTGCGATGCCAGGCTCCGAAATCCAGGTATCAAGTTCTTCGTCGGTGAGGCAGTCCACTGGGAGGCTGCGCTGCACGCCGCGGGGATCCCAGGTGACAAGGTCAAAGCGATTCCCGATCTCGGCAGGGACTATTGCGCGTCCGTTATCCGCGAGGATGTCGATACCAGAGGAGCCTGGTCCGCCGAAGTTCAGTAGCAGGGGGCCAACTCGTCCCTCTTGATCAGCGGCAGGGAGGATGGCAAGCGCGATCTCTGCCTTCGGGCCGCTCGGGTTGGCGTAATCGAGCGGGACTTCAATGGTTGCGCAACGAATCTCCGGGTGGTTCCCCACGATCGGATCATCCTTGCAGCTCTGCCATTCGATTGAGCCAGTGACCGTGGCGCTCGCCGATGGCGTTGGTGAGACGACGGCCTCACCGCCGCATGCGGCGAGGAGGATTGAGGTGACGAGAAGGGTGAGCGCAACCCAGCGCCAGTTACGGCGCTGGGTGCGAGTCTCGTTAATGGTCACCCGGGGTCAGCTGCAGCCGCTGGTGGTACCGCAGGTCATGCACTTGTAGCAGGCTGCGTTTCGCACCATGATCGCGCCGCACTCTGGGCAGCTCGGTGCATCCGACTGGTTCTGGAAGCCGAGCCCTGCGCTGGCAAGCACCTGGCCTGCCCCGCTTGTTGCTGGCGCCGCTGCCGCTGCCGCCTTGGCTGGCGTTGCAGCCTTCAGCTCAACAGGTGCGGAGGTTGTGGCGGTTGCCACCCCTCCACCCTTGCCGCAGGTGCAGTCAGGTCCACACGACTCTGCCGCCGCGCCAACGCGCACCGTTGACGGGAGTGAGCCGAGTACCGGTCCGCCATCCGCTCGCTCCTGGAGTCCGAGCGCCGCGCGATCAGACTCTGGGAGGAAGCGGCTTCCCAAGTAGCGGAAGACGTAGTCCACGATCGACTTCGCGATCGGGATCTCCGCGTTTCCGGTGAAGCCGCTCGGCTCAAAGCGCACGTGCGCAAACTTGTTCACAAGGTCACGCAGCGGTACGCCGTACTGCAGCGCAACGCTAACGGTGGTGGCGAAGGTGTCCACAAGTCCGCTGACTGTGGAACCCTCTTTCGCCATCTTCAGGAAGATCTCGCCCGGCTGGCCATCTTCGTAGAGGCCAACTGTGAGGTAGCCCTCCTGTCCGCCAATGTCGAAGCGGTGCGTGATCGCCGTGCGCTCCACTGGGAGTCGTCGGCGGGTGACACCAGTGCCCGACAACACGCTGTTGCTGGCTGCAGGCTCATCCTTCTTCTTGCTGGTGCTGAGTGGCTGCGAGCGCTTTGAGCCATCGCGGTAGACCGCGATCGCCTTCAGGCCGAGCTTCCACCCTTCTAGGTAGACGCTCTCGATCTCCGCGGCGGTGGCAGCCTCTGGCATGTTCACCGTCTTGGAGATTGCGCCGGAGAGGAACGGCTGTGCCGCCGCCATCATGCGCACGTGGCCCATGTACTGGATGGAGCGCTGACCGTTCTTCGCCTTGAAGGCGCAGTCGAATACCGAGAGGTGCTCGTCCTTAAGGTCTGGCGCCCCCTCAATGGTCTCCTGCTCGTCGATGTACTTGATGATCGCGGCGACCTGCTCAGCGTTGTAGCCGAGCTTGGTGAGCGCTTCTGGGACCGTCTGGTTGACGATCTTGAGGAAGCCTTCGCCAACGAGCTTCTTGTACTTAATAAGTGCGATGTCTGGCTCGATGCCGGTGGTGTCGCAATCCATCATGAAGGCGATCGTCCCGGTTGGGGCGAGCACGCTCACCTGAGCGTTGCGATACCCGTGTGCCGTGCCGAGCTCCAGTGCACGATCCCACGCATCCGTTGCCGCCTTGGCGAGATCCTTTGGCAGAGTTGCCGTTGGGATCTTGTACGAGGCGTCGCGGTGCTTACCGATCACGCGAAGGAAGGGCTTCTCGTTCTTCTTGTACTCAATGAACGGCCCGCCGTGTGCCGCCGCCGTCTCGGCCGACTGCACGTAGGCCTCGCCGGTCATGATCGAGGTGATCGCCCCTGCGTAGGCGCGCCCCTCGTCCGAGTCGTACGCCAGGCCACGGCTCATCAAGAGCGCGCCGAGGTTGGCGTAGCCGAGCCCGAGCGGTCGGAAGCGGTGGCTGTTCTCGTCGATCTTCGGCGTTGGGTAGGAGGAGTTGTCCACGAGGATCTCCTGCGCCAACAGCGTCAGTCGCGAGGCGTACTTGAAGGACTCCACGTCAAACTCGCCGTCCTCGCGTACGAACTTCATCAAGTTCAGTGAGGCCAGGTTGCAGGCCGTGTCGTTCAAGAACATGTACTCCGAGCACGGGTTCGACGCAAAGATGCGGTCCGTGTTGGAGGAGGTGTGCCAGTCGTTGATAGCGGTGTCGTACTGGATCCCTGGATCGCCGCAGACCCACGCAGCCTCCGCCATCTTGCGGAAGACTTCGCGCGCCTTCAGTGTCTCTACCGGCTCGCCGCTCACAACGGCGCGTGTCTGCCACGTGCTGTCTGACTCAACCGCCTGCATGAACTCGTCGGTGACGCGCACCGAGTGGTTGCCGTTCTGGAAGAAGATTGAGCCGTATGCCTCACCGGTGAAGCTGGCGTCGTAGCCGGCCTCAATGAGCGCCCAGGCCTTCTTCTCTTCGTTCACCTTGGAGTCGATGAACTCCACAACGTCAGGATGTGCAACGTCAAGGATCACCATCTTTGCGGCGCGACGTGTCTTGCCGCCCGACTTCACGACGCCAGCGAAGGCGTCGAAGCCCTTCATGAACGAGACAGGACCAGACGCGGTACCGCCGCCACTCATCTTCTCCTTCGCGCTGCGAATGGTGGAGAGGTTGGAGCCTGCGCCGGATCCGAACTTGAAGAGCATCGCCTCGGTCTTGGCGAGATCCATGATTGAGGACATTGAGTCCTGCACGCCGTTGATGAAACAGGCGGAGCACTGTGGTCGCGCCTCAACACCAACGTTGAACCAGACCGGCGAGTTGAACGCCATCTTCTGATTGACGAGAAGGTGCGTCAGCTCTGCAACGAATGCGCTGCGATCTTCATCAGACTTGAAGTAGTGCTGCTGCTCAGCCCATGCGTCGATCTGTCCGGTGACGCGACCGATCAGCTGTCGAACGCTGGTCTCTCGCTCTGGACTTCCAACATGGCCGCGGAAGTACTTGGAGACAACAACGTTGGTGGCGAGCTGTGACCATGAGGCGGGAACCTCAACGTCCTTCTGCTCGAAGACGCTCTTGCCGCTCTCGTTGCCGATTGATGCGGTGCGCGTCTCCCATGCAATTTCGTCATAGGGATGAATACCGGCGGTGGTCCAACGTCGTGGCCAGGCGAGTCCCTTGACACCCTTGCCATCAAAGCTCAACGGCGCCAACGGAAGTGCAACAGCCTTTGCCGTCTGCCCCTTTGCGGCTGCCTTCGTTGCGTCTACCAAACCGGCCATGGTTCGCTCCCTCTTCTGACCCGGCAACGGGTCCCTCCCTCCCGTCTCCCCAGCCAACGGCTGGGCGTACGGGCACTCGCGCTGTTTGCAGTGCGGAGGCGGATCGTACGCTTCCCGCGGGGTGGCGTCAAGCCCTAAACCACAACATATGGTGGGGGGTAGCGATCCGACTACCGCGTATGTTGTGTTACACCCCCCTGAGCGTGAATGTTACAAAATGGGCGGCTTTGGCCCTGATCGGGCGGGGTCTGGCGGGCGGCGGCGCGGGGTCTGGCTACGGGGTGGGGAGCCCCGAATAGGTGTGGAGGCCGCTGAACCAGAGGTTCCCGGAGTAGGTGAGGAGGACGGCGCCGAAGCCGATTACGAGGAGGAGGGCGGCGGGGCGCCCCTGCCAGCCGCGCTGGCTACGGGCGTGAAGGTAGACGGCGTAGACGAGCCAGGTGGCGAGGGCGGCGGTCTCCTTCGGATCCCAGCCCCAGTAGCGGCTCCACGCGATCGAGCCCCAGATCGAGCCGAGGATCAGCATCCCGGCGAAGAGGGGGAAGCCAACGGTGACCGCTTGGAAGGCGACCTGATCGAGTCGCTTCGCTGGCGGAAGCCAACTGAATCGATCCTGATCACCTTGAATCAGATAGGCGACCCCAGCGGCAAAGGCGAAGGCGAAGATGCCGTAGCTCAACACCGCGAGGCCAACATGAATAGTGAGCAGCAACGGATGTTGCAGCGCTGGAACGAGTTGCACCACCTCATTCGGAAGTGTTGCGGCATAGGCGAGGAGCCCGAGTGCAACACCAATGGCGATTGCGCCGAGTGCGCGGAGTCGACCGCCGCGATCGAAGTAGATCGTTGCCGCGCAGATGCCAAACGCGAAGGAGATACTGAACTCGTAGAGGTTCCCCCACGGTCCGCGTCCAACAACGAGTGCACGTGCGATGAGCGAGAGCCCGAGTGCGGCGGTGCCGACATACATCAGTGCTGCAGCAACATCGCCAACACCGCTGCGTCGCTCGGCATCAGCAACGCCACCGCCAGCGATCGCTTCTCCCAGCGGACCGCTGATGTTGACGCCAGCGATCACTGCTGCGCTAGATGCTCCTGCCGTCGGAGCACGGAGCGCGCGATCGTTTGATGCAAGCAAGACGAGGTGCGTGATTAGTAGAGCGAAGGCGGTGGCGAGTGCGATGCCACCAACGACGACGAGGTAGAAGGAGAGCGACGCCACCTTATGCCCGCGCTGCGCCGCCGGGTGGCGGACCGGCGGGTCGTGCAAGTTGGACGCGGCCGCGGAGGCGGATCTCCATGCCGCAGCCGGTGCAGCTGCTCAGTTCGGCGAGTCGTACCGCACCGCAGCCTGGGCAGCCCATCTGAAGCGGCTCGCCGCTCAGTGAGCGGAGCGCTCCGATCGGGTAGATCTGCGCGCTGCGAGCGTCATATGGCCGTCCGGCTGGGTAGATCGGCAGCCCCGCCGCGTCCCGCTCGGCCGCCTGCGGCGCCGCGTCGACTGGGCGAAGGCTGGCTCGCGGCTTGGTGAGCGCCATCAGGCTCCAGGCCGCACCGGTGCTGAAGAACCAGAGGGCGACGATCGGCACGATGAAGAGGGGGAGGAGGCCGATCAGCGCCCCCCAGTCTGGGGTGACGATGAGCGCGATGAACCCCATCAGCGCGTCGATCAGTTCGGCGATGCGGCTGTCGATCTCACTCATACGAGCACCGTAGTAGTAAGGGTCATAGGTGAATCCTAGCGTCCGCGTGGTGGACGCGCAGAGGGGCCACGCTTCTTCGTGGCGCCGCGTCCTGGCTGCCAGCGTCGCTCCTCGGGCCCCTCATCTTTCCCAAGGTTTGCCGGCGGCTTTGGTGCGACGCGACCGAAGCCACCAGTTGCGCGCGTCGTTGTTGGTGCCAGCGTGTTCGCGGCGATGCGGTCACGGAAGTAGCGCGCGGTGATGGTGGAGGCGCCGAGTCGGCGCGCGCGATCGCGCAGCTCGCGATCGTCCGTGACGATCACGATGCGGTCGGCGCGACTCGGATCTGGCCTCCCTACCGCCTCAATGATGCGGTCATCGGCGGAGCGGCCGCCGCCGTCGCGGAAGACTTCAAGCTTGGCGCTGGCGGGGAGTGAGCGGTGGATCGCCGTCTCATAGGCGCGCAGGCGGACCTCGTCCCAGCCGCCGACAAGGTTGTTCCCGTCAACTAAGACGCGCTCGGCTCGCCCGAGCAGCTTCCACTCCTGATCTACCATCGCACCATGCTCCTCTGTGTTGACCTTGACGGTGTGCTCTATCGAGGTGCCGACCCTGTCCCAGGGGTCGGACCCCTGTTGACCGAGCGACACGCTGCGGGCGATCAAATCGTCTACATCACCAACAACAGCTTCCTCCGTCGTGCTGAGTATCGCGCGCGGATCGAATCGTGTGGCGCACCCTTCAGCGACGAGGGGCTGCTGACCGCGGTGAGCCTGGTTGCGGCGCGTTTTCACGCCGCCGGCCCGACGCGGATCCTCGTTTACGGGAGTGAGGGGCTCGCCGCCGAACTGCGCGCGGCAGGCCTTGATGCGCGGCTCCCTGGGGAGTTTGCCGACCGTGAAGCGCTCGCCGCCTGGGCGCCAGACGGGGTGACCGTTGGGCTAAACCGTGAAAGCACGCCGCGCGACCTTGAGTTTGCCACCGCCGCCGTCCGCGCTGGCGCGCGGCTGATCGCACCGAATCGCGACGCCGCCTACCCGGATCCATCAACGCTGATCCCTGGGACTGGCGCCGCAGTTGCCGCGCTCGAAGCGGCGACGGGCGTCACGGCGCAGGTGGTGGGGAAGCCGTTACCTGACCTGCTTCTGCTCGCAATGCAGCACGCTGGCGTTGGTGCAGACGAGACGCTAATGATCGGCGACTCACCAGCAACAGATATCGCGTCAGCGCATGCAGCTGGCGTGCGATCGATCTTGATGTTGACGGGTGTGACCGCCAGCGCTGACGGCCTTGTTGGCGCAGAGATGCCGACGCGTGTTGCGCGTGACGCCGCCGAACTTGCCGCACTCCTTACGGAGTTTCGCGCCGCGGATTTGCGCGCTAGCTAACGATCCCCAGTGCGCCGAGTGCGATGCGCGTGCCGAAGGTGATGATCAGCAGCTGACCAACGAGTCGCGTAGCGGCAACGGCGCGCTCTGGAAGGAGTCGACCAGCGGCGGCGCCGATCGCGCCGAGGAGCAACTGCCAGGAGAGGCTCGCGCCGGCGGCTCCCGCCGTGAATGCAACCGCCTGGAGCGGATCACTCCCGAGCCCTGGAAGTCCAACGGCGAGCGCAAGGAAGTAGAGCACCGTTGCAGGATTCAGCGCGGTGAGGACGATGAAGCGCAGATAGAGTTGCCACGCTGAGCCGCGCACGCGCGGATCGTTGAGATTCGCAGTCGGAACGCCGCGGTGACTCCAGAGTGCAGCGAGTCCGCGCACGCCAATCGCAATCAGCACGCCACCAGAGAGCACCTGCAATGGAACTAGGACCAGGGTGAGCGCCTGGCTCAGCAAGCCGCCGATCAGCAGCGCACTCGTGCAGTAGCAGAGGTCAACGGTGGCCGCCCCCGCTCCTGCGGCGAGCCCGCGGCGGAGGCCCCCTGCCATGCCGGTCTCAATAATCAGCACGGCGATCACACCCACGGGGACGGCGATCGCATAGCCTGCGAAGATACCCGCGAGCAGTGCGCCACTCATCGGCGCATCATAGAGGGGTCGAGCCGTAGTAGAGAGGGGTAACCAGTGGCACGAGTCTTCGTTACTGGTGGATCAGGGTTCGTTGGGAGCCATGTTGTTCCCGCGCTGATTGAGGCGGGGCATAGCGTGGTGGCACTCGTTCGCACCGCGAACGCTGCGACCGCGTTGCGCCAGCGCGTTGGCGTGAGCGAGGCGGGACTGACCACGCGTATCGGCGACGTGACCGACCCATCAACGCTCACCTCGGGACTCGCAGGGTGCCAGGCGGTCGTTCACCTTGTTGCGTTAGCGCGCGACTGGAACAACGGGAAGGATCTTGAGCGCGTCAACACGGGCGGCACCGTCAATCTTGTCGCCGCCGCAACGGCAGCTGGCGTGACACGATTCATTCAACTCGGTGCACTCGGAGTAGAGGAGCGCGCCGATCTGCACTACGCCAACTCCAAGGCGCGCGCCGAACGCGCAGTGCGCGAATCGTCGCTCGACTGGACGATCTTGAAGCCGAGCCTCATCTGGGGAGAGCGTGACGGCTTCTTCAACATCGTTGCGGCACTCGTCAAGATTCCAGCACCTGTAGTCCCTGTTCCAGGGAACGGGAAGAGCCGCTTCCAGCCGGTCTGGATCGGCGATGTTGCCCGCGCCATCGTGCAGGTGCTCGGTGACCCATCAACGGTGCGCCGCTCGTATGAGCTTGGCGGCCCGCGCTACTGGACCTATACGGAGATCACGCAGGAGGTGGCGCGTGCCCTTGGGAAGCGTCGCGCCGTGGTGCCAATGCCAGTGCCGCTCATCTCACTCGTTGCTGGCGCTTCGGAGCTGATTCGCCTCCCGTTCCCCGTCGCAACAGATCAGTTGCGACAGTTGGCGCTAGATAACATTGGGGCAACCGATGCGGTAGAGCGTGAGTTCGGCTTCACCCCGCGTGACATGGGGGGCCGTCTCGGCTATCTGCGTCGCAAGGTCTCCGCGCAGTAGCGTGGAGGCGTAGCGCGAAGAGGGAGGGTCGAGTGCGTATTCACGTCAGTGCCGGCGGCCTCAGTGGTGCCACTGCGAAGAGCGGCCTTCTCGCCATCCCACTCATTAACGGGAAGGGAACCTCGGAGAAGGGAACTTCAGCGCACCTGACTGAGGTGGATCGCCGCAGCGGCGGTCAGCTCACCGCACTGCGTGCCGTTGGCGACGCCCCATCAAAGCGCTTCTCCTTCTCAACGGCGCCAGCAGGCAGCCTCCCCGCCGAGCAGCTCCTCTTCGCTGGACTCGGTAGCGCCGAGACGCTCGACCGCCAGGCGATCCTCCGTTGGGCCGCGGCGGTGACACGCAAACTCGCGGGGCGAAACGTGCGACGCCTCGCCATTGACGCAACACCCATCATTGCGGCGCTGAAGGGCGATGCT
The DNA here is from genome assembly GCA_044343985.1 of Candidatus Limnocylindrus sp. Lineage (GTDB taxonomy): Bacteria > Chloroflexota > Limnocylindria > Limnocylindrales > Limnocylindraceae > Limnocylindrus. Next base: position 20,628 of record JBIJDR010000004.1, on the reverse strand, counting down.
CCAGCGCTCTACGCCAACGGTGGTGCATCGTTCGGCGCAGGAATCGACGCACGCACCAAGGAGCGACTCGACGCTGGCGTAGTCGCCGTTGAGTTGATTGTGCGTGGTGTGATTGAAGGTTCATTCCATGAAGGGCTTGACGGCAAGAGTCACGTGGAGGCGTTCCCTGCGCCACTCGAACTTCTTGAAATTCTTCTCCCATCGAGCTGTGATCTGAGTGCCGCAAAGGCTGCGGTTCGTCGTTCAGAGATCATCGCGGACGGCACCGTGCGCACCAAGCGCTGGTCAAACCGTCCGGCGAATGAGATGCCGCCGCTCGGCATTGCGGAAGAGGCGCGCGATCGCGCCCGCGCCGTTGGACTTCGCGCGCGCATCATCGGCGTCAAGGAGTTGGAGCGCATGGGGGCGGGGATGCTCCTCGCCGTTGGTCGCGGATCAGATAATCCGCCGTGCATGGTGGTACTCTCTGGCGGCGCGCCGCGCAGCAAGGATCCGCTCGGTCGCCGACTCGCGCTGGTAGGGAAGGGCGTCTGCTTCGACACGGGCGGCATCTCTATTAAGCCTGCCGACGGCATGGAAGAGATGAAGATGGATAAGAACGGCGCCATTGCGGTGATCGAGGCGGCCGCCACCGTGGCGCAGCTTGATCCCGGTCGCGTCATTCACGCCGTTGCGGCCTGTGTTGAGAACATGCCGTCGGGCCACGCAACGCGACCAGGCGACGTGGTAACCGCGCTGAACGGGAAGCGCGTGGAGATCACCAACACTGACGCAGAGGGGCGACTGATTCTCGGTGACGCGCTGCACTTCGCCGAGCGCGACCTTGGCGCAACGCACCTTATTGACGTTGCAACGCTGACCGGCATCGTCAACTCAACGTTCGGTGGTGAGGTGGCGGGTAGTTGCGGCACGAATCCAGATTTCCTCGCCGAGACGCACCTTGCGGCACGCCGGGCGGGAGAGGTCTATTGGCCGTATCCACTCGCCGACGCCTATATGAAGAACATGGACAGCTGGGCGGGCGACTTCCAGAACTCGGGGACACGCGAGGCGATGCTGATCCGCAGCGGCCTCTTCCTGCGCGAATTCACCACGGTCCCATGGGTGCACCTTGATATTGCAGGGACCGCGTATCGACGCGCCAACGCACCCTGGGCTGGTCGCGGCTCAACTGGAGCGGCACACTCCACGCTCGTGGAGCTCGCCATGGGTGGTGGCGTCCGTCGCTGAGGCTGATACGCTGCCTATCAGACGATAGGAGGCAGCGATGGTAGCCCGTACTGCTCCGAACCGAATACTGTCAACGTGGCGCGCGCGCCTTGCTGCGCTGCTCGTTGCCCCGCTCTTAGTTGTTGGACTCGGCTTCAGCCAGGTCGCCCCGGTTCGTGCGGATCAACTTGATGACGCGCTAGCGCGCCAGAAGGAGCTCGCTGCGCAGCTCGCCGCGCAGCAGGCGGCGCTCAATTCACTGATCAACCAGCAGAAGGAGCTCGCCGCGCAGCTGAAGGCAACCACTGCAGCACTCGCAAAGAACACCGCCTCACTCGCCAACATCACCACAGAGGTTGCACGTCTCAGCGTTGTTGTTGACAAGGCGAAGGCCGAACTCTTAAAGCTCGAGGCAGAGGTTGAGCGTCTTGACGCGGAGATCTCGCGATTGGTGCGGCAACAGGAGGAGAAGGCGCGCGACCTCGCGGCGCGGCAGGCAATCCTCGCTGCGCGCATCCGTGAGGCGTATATCGCCGACCAGACGCCACCACTCTGGACCCTCCTCTCCAGCCAGAGTTTCACCGACCTCCTGATCGACCTTGCCGGCTTCTCTGCACTCGGGAAGGCTGACGTCTCTCTCGCCGATGGCATTAGCCGCGACGCGGCGCGCCTCGTCGCGATTGAAGAGCAGGTGCGTCAGAACCGAACTGAAACGGAAAAGTTCCGTCGCGCTGCTGCACAGCAGAAGGCGGCACTCGACGCACAGGTGAAACTGCTCGAGGCGGCGAAGGTGAAACTCGCACAGGCGATTGCCGCACAGAAGAAGGCGATCAGCGCACAGAAAGTGGCGATGGACCGCGTCCTCAATGACAAGGCGAAGCTCGCCGCTGCTGTGGCTGCCCTCAAGGCCGAAGAGGCGCAGGTAAAATCCATTGTTGATCGTCTCTTAAAGCAGCAGTTCGGATCGTCGCTTCCGGTCCTTTATCAGGGTGGTTGGACCTGGCCGATTGCACGCACTGCGGCAGGATTCGTCCAGCCGGGGAATGGCTATCGTCCGTATATCTCGCAAAAGTTTGGTTGCGTTAGCTGGAAGATTTATCCGCGCAACCCAGACTGCCCATCAGGGGCTCCATACTTCCATAATGGTGTCGACATTGCAGCGCCAGCAGGGACGCCAATTTATGCCGCGGCAACGGGGAAGGTGATGATCGCCGGCACCTGTTCGTACTGCGCCGTTTGGAGGGGGATGCGTCCGCTCGCTTGGGTCTGGATTGCGCACAGCAAGTCAATCGTGAGCATCTACGGACATATTGGTGACGGTTCGCGATCAAGTGAGCCACGATGGCGCGTGAACGCGGGCGACTACGTCTCTGCTGGGCAGCTGATCGCCTTTGTCGGATCAACCGGGAATATCACCGGCCCACACCTGCACCTCTCGCTCCTCTCGGGTGGAAAGTACGTCTGTATCCAGCAGTACCTTCCCGCCGGATCCTGCCCAGCGAACTGACGCGCCGCCTGACCGCGAAATGCTGACCCCGTCGGAAATCCCCACGTTCCTGGCTCCACTTGGTGTCACCACCTCTGCGCCGCACCAGCGAGACGACGCAACCGTCTGGGATCTAGAGCTTGACGGGGCGAAGCGGCGCGGCCTGCGCGTCAGCCTGATCTACGACGCCCGAAAGGGGGGTGCACTGCTGATCTGGGCGCACCTTGCACCGCCACTCGGCGACGGGCTGCGCAAGGCGTATCGGCAGCTGCTTGAGTGGAGCGATCGATTCACCTACGCGAAGTTCTCCATTGCCGCCGATGGACGGCCGACGCTGAGCGTTGAACTTCGCGCCGAGGAGGCGACGAGCGCACAGCTCGTTGAAGGGCTTGCGCGCGTGGTCCTGATCGCCGATGCGATCGTTGCCGAGACCGCTGAGTGGATCTGGATCGGCGGAAAGATCCCGCCCGACCCTGGCACTGCGCGCCGCAACGGTGCACTTCTCGCAGCCGCTGGCGATCTGGCGGAGCGACTCGAGGGGTAGTGCACCCCGCCTCGGGCGGGTGGATGGCGGCGGCTACACTTGCCGCATGCCTGAACTTGATCGCCCCACGCGACCCGTCCCAGGGCCACTCCCAGCAACGCTGAGTGGCGCCAACGCCGACGTCTACTTCCTCCGAACGCAGGCGGTCCTGAAGCACGACGGCCGCAACCCGATCGTGACAATGGAGGTCTTCTGCCGTAAGGAGGGGGCCACCCTCTGCGGAATTGATGAGGCAAAGGCGCTCCTCGCCGTGGCGCTGAAGGACGACGCAGCGGCTGGCCGCGCGACGGTCTGGGGGCTGCGTGATGGCGACACGATCGCGACGAAAGAGATCGTTCTCCGCATCCGCGCGCCGTATCTCAGCTTCGCTCACTTAGAGACCGCCTACCTTGGCGCCATGGCGCACGGCACCGGCTGGGCGACCGCCGCACGCGCCATCGTTGACGCGGCGGCACCAACACGGGTGATCGCCTTCGGCGCGCGACACGTGCATCCCAACGTTGCGGATCGACTCGATCACGCGGCGCTGATTGGCGGTGCCCTCGGCGCATCAACCTCCGCGGCGAGTGCGCGACACCAGCTCGCTCCCGTAGGAACCATGCCGCACTCGCTCGTCCTGATCTACGGCGATACGGTGGAGGCGGCACTCGCCTTCGATCGCACCATGGACCCAGAGGTGCCGCGCATCGTCTTGATTGACACCTTCCGTGATGAGGCGGAAGAGGCGACGCGCGTTGCGACGGCGCTTGGTGACCGACTCGGTGGCGTGCGACTCGATCGCGCCAGCGAACTGGGCGGCGTCACCCCTGAGCTCGTTGCCGAAGTGCGCGCCGCACTTGATGCCGCTGGCGCACCGCAGGCGAAGATCGTCATCTCTGGCGGGCTCACCGTGGAGCGCATTGCGCAGTTTAAGGCGGCGAAATCGCTGGTTGATACCTACGCGGTAGGGAGCGCGATCTCTGGGACTCGCCCGATCGACTTCACCGCAGATATCCATGAGATTGACGGGACGCCGATCGGCAAGCGCGGTCGCAGTAGCGGCCTCACCGACGCGCCGCGCCTGCGCGAGGTTGACCTCGCCGCCTGGCGTGATGCAGCGCTGAAGGGGTAGGGCATAATCAGGTCATGTCACCACTGCCGCTAACGATCAGCACGCCACCATCTGATGCACGTGACGTACTGACGCACAAGGAGGCGATCGCGCGCGCCGCCGCAGTGAGCAACGTCTCCTATGCGTTGCAGCTCGGTTTCAGCGCCGGATCAGACCGATTCAGCGGGCGCATCGCGATCCGATTCAGCCTTGCCGCAGCGGCGAGTGGTTCGATCTTCCTCTGCTTCCGTGGGGAGACGATCCGCACCATGCGCCTTAATGGCGCCGCAGTCGTCAACCCGCAGTGGAACGGCTACCGGCTCACCCTTGACCGGGCGCAGCTCAAGCCAGGCGCCGAAAACCTGCTGGAGCTTGAGTACGAGAACCTCTTCGATACGGGTGGTGATGGTCTCTTCCGCTTCGTTGACCCTGAAGATGGTGCCGAGTACATCTACTCCAACTTTGAACCGTACGAGGCACACCGCATGGCGCCGCTCTTCAATCAGCCAGATATCAAGGCGCGCCTGACCCTTGAGGTGCTCGCCCCCGCCGAGTGGGCGGTGATGGCGAACGGTGCGGAGCGCGCAGTTGCACCTATTGATGCGGACGGCCGGACGCTGCGCAGCTTCGCTGAGACGCCGCCGCTCTCCGCCTACCTCTTCGCCGTGACGGCGGGGGCATTTGTTGGTGAGCGACGCGAGGTCCGCATCCCTGGCCGCGCCGAGCCGATCCCCGTCGGCCTCTGGTCGCGCCGCTCCCTTGCGAAGTACCTAGAACACGATCGATTCCAGGAGATGACGCAGCAGGCCTTTATCTACTTCGGCGAACTCTTCGGCCGCGAATATCCGTTCGACAAGATGGATCACGTCTACTGCCCAGAGTTCAATGTTGGCGCCATGGAGAACGTGGGGCTCATCACCTACACCGAGCGCTACATCTTCCGCAGCACGCCAACTCCGAGTGACATCACCGACCTTGCCGAGGTCGTCTTCCACGAGATCGCCCACATGTGGTTCGGCAACCTTGTGACGATGCGCTGGTGGGACGACCTCTGGCTCAACGAATCGTTCGCCACCTACGTCTCGTATCTCTGCTTGACGGAAGGGGCGCAGTATCCGAACGCCTGGCGCGAGTTCAACGTGCAGTTGAAGGCGTGGGCACTCCGAGAGGATGACGCGCCAACCACGCATCCGATCGCCGGGACGGTACTCGATACCGATCAGACCTTCCTCAACTTTGACGGGATCACCTACGGCAAGGGAGGCGCTGTGCTGAAGCAGCTCGGCGCGCGCCTCGGTCGTCCAGGCTTTGCCGCCGGCCTGCGCCTCTACTTCCAGCGTCACGCCTTCGCCAACGCCACACTTGCCGACTTCCTCGCCGCACTCGAAGAGGGGAGCGGCGTCCCACTCAGTGACTGGTCGGCGCAGTGGTTGCGCACGAGCGGGCCGAATCGGCTCGGCGCAGAGGTTGTCGCTGCCGCAAACGGCACGATTGGTTCGCTCACTGTCACCCAAGAGGTCGCCTCTGGTGATCTCGTGCTGCGCCAGCACCTCCTTCGTGTGGCACTGATCTACGCCGATCGAAGCAGTCTCACGATTGAGCCGCACGAGGTGCTGCTGGATGGCGCGGCGGCGCAGATCCCTTCGGCGGTCGGTCGTCCGCTGCCGCTCGCACTGATCCCAAACCACGACGATCTTGCTGTTGGAAAGGTGGCGCTTGATGAGGCTACGCTGCGCTTCGCTACGGCGCGCCTTGAGGAGATCCCTGACGGCCTCCTGCGCCAAGTGCTCTGGTCGGCGATCTGGGAGCTGATGCGCGACGGCCGCTTCTCGAGCACCGAATACGCCGCACTTCTTGTTGAGCGACTTCCAGCGGAGCCAGACGATTCCATCGTGCAACAGATCGTTGAGTCAACCCTCGGACCGCTGCTTCTTCGTTACCTCCCAGATGGCGAGCGCGAGGAGTGGGGGAGCCGCATCGTGCAGGCGGCGCGAGAGCGGCTCGCGCGTGGTGGCAGTGAAGCGATGCGCATCGTCTGGTCGCGCGTCTTGGTCCTTGCCGCTGTGACTCCGCGCGACGTGGAGGAGGGTTGGCAGGTGGCCGCCGGCGAGACGCCACTCGACGGCGTGGAGATTGATCAGGATCATCGCTGGGCACTCCTTATTCGCGGCGCATCATTCGGCCTCCCTCAGAGTGCAGAGCGTCTCCGCGCCGAAGTCGTGCGTGACGCAAGCGATCGAGGCGAACGCGCCATGTTGAGCGCCGCATCCGCAGCGCCAACGATCCCGGCGAAGCGCGAGGCGTGGGAGAAGATCTTCACGGCAGATGGATATGGGAGCGTAAAGCGCACCCTTGCCGCAACGGCCGGATTCGCCTGGCCGTGGCAGCGGGAACTCTTGGCTTCATACCAGCCACTCCTCGCGGAGGCGCTGCAGAAGCTCGGCTCAACCGATGTCACCTTTGCCCGCGACTGGTTCCGCTCCGCATCGTTTGCGCTCTGGGGTGATCCAACGGCGATGATCAGCGTTGCCGATCAACTCCTTGCGCGCATTGATGACCCGAAGAGTGGTATTCCCGCCGTTGACGCGGCGCGTCTGCGTCGCTTCACCCTCACAGAACGCGACACACTGGTCCGCGTTGCTCGGCAGCGAAGGCCGCGCTAGCGCGTTAGTTCGGAGGCGAACTCCTCAAAGACGCCGAGGTAGTGATCAACATCGGCGTTGGTCATCCCAACGGAGAGCGTCCACTCCTCATCTCGGCCAGGTGTGCTGAAGACGCCACGGTTCATGTTCCAGAGCCAGAGGAGGTCAATCATCTCCTTCTGCTGCGCGTTCTTGTAGCTCTCATAGTCCACCACCTTTGAGGTTGAGAAGGTGATGACGCCCTTTGACTCAATGCCAACCGGATAGGCGGCGAGCTTGTAGCGGTCAATGATTCCCTGTGATCCGTCAAGGAGCCTGGCGTTGATTCCTCCAAGGTGGCTGTACGCCTCAGGCGTCATCACGCGCTCAAGGTTGGCGCGCGCAGCTGCCATGACAAGTGGATTGCCGTTGAAGGTTCCCACCATGTAGACGTCGCCTGAGAGGACGGGTGCCCAGACCTCATCCGTTGCGCCGATCGCCCCTGTTGGAAGTCCAGCGCCGAGCGCCTTAGCGAGACAGACCATGTCTGGCTGGATGCCGAAGAGTTCTGTTGCGCCACCTGCGGCAACGGTGAGCCCAGTCTTCACTTCATCCACGATCCAGACGATCCCGTACTTCTTGGTGATGCGTCGAACTTCAGCAAGGTAGCCAGGCTCTGGAAGGATGACGCCGCAGTTCATCATCGCCGCCTCCATGATCAGACAGGCGGGAAGCTTTCCCTCGGCCTGGAGGCTTTCAAGTCGTCGCTCAAGTGCTGGAGCATCGTTGAATGGGACGGCGACCGTCATCTGCGTCACCACATCTGGGATCCCCTTGCCGTATGCAATCGATGGATAGTTGTTGCGATCACCCATGTCGTATGAGTTGAGGCTGATGTCCACCATCACGTAGTCGTGGTGACCGTGGTAACTGCCGAAGATCTTCATCACGCCGTCACGGCCAGTCAGCGCACGGGCAATGCGGATCGCATCCATGGTGGCCTCAGAGCCGGAGTTAACGAAGCGCCAGCGTGGGAGCTTCCATCGCGCGGCAAGGTGCTCGGCCACGATGTAGGCATCTTCCGTTGGGGCGGCGAAGTGCGTCCCGAGTCGCATGCGGCGCTCTACCGCTTCGGTGATGATCGGATTCGCGTGGCCCTGGACCATGCTGCCGATCCCGTTGTGCACATCCAGATACTGATGGCCGTCCACATCCCAGATGTACTGGCTCTGACCACGCTCAAGGTAGATGGGGTACGGGGCCCGGCGCTGGTAGCTGGATGAGACGCCGCCAACGAGTGTCTTCTCGGCGCGGGCGTAGGCGGCGGCCGAAGCCTGGGTGCGGGCGTCGAGGCGTGCTGACTCAGCGGCGGTGATCGCCGCAATCCGCGCAGGGTCAATTTGAACGGTTGGACCCGTTGGTGGTTCGTTGCGATGGGGGACGGAGCTACTCGTTGGAGCGAGCATCCGGAGCGGTTCGATTGCCATACTTCACACCCTTTAACTGCGGAATTCGCACCGCAGACTTCCTAGGAGGCGAGATTAGCACGGAAAGTGCCATATCGGTGCGGATATCGCAGCTCCTGCGTGAATCCCTCGTGGAGAGAGGCTCGCCAAGCGGGCTGGGAGACCTAGATTGTTACATCTTCACACGCGCCACGCAGCCCATGATCTGGCGCGCTCGCCGATAATCCGCTCATGTCCCTGATGCGCAAGATCCTGCTCTGGGCCTCCACCAACGCCTGGTTGCGTGAGCGCGCGATGCGCACCCGATTCGTGCGCCTCTCCGTCCGGAAGTTCATGCCGGGAGAGCAGGTTGAGGATGCGATCGCGGCAGCGGTCCAACTGAAGCCGAGTGGCGTCAACGCCATCTTCACCAAGCTCGGCGAGAACATCAGTCAGCTCTCTGAAGCTGAAGAGGTCTACGCGCACTACCTGAAGGTGCTCGGTCTCATCAAGAGCGCTGGGATTAGCGGCGAGATCTCCATCAAGCCGACGCAGCTCGGCTATGACCAAGACCAGGATGCCTGCTTTGACTACTGCATGAAGATCTTGAAGGCGTGTGAAGCACAGGGGACGATCTTCTGGATTGACATGGAGGGCTCCGCTTACACGCAAGGGACGATCACCCTCTTCAAGCGACTCCGCGCCCACTCCACCATGGTCGGCATTGCGATTCAGGCGTACCTCGTAAGTACCGATCGCGACCTTGAGGAGCTCGCCGCACTCGGCGCTACGATCCGTATGGTGAAGGGCGCCTACCTTGAGCCGGCGAGCGTAGCGTTCACAGAAAAATCCAAAGTGAACGAGCAGTACTACAAGAACTGCATCCGGCTACTTCAGGCTGACGCGGATAAGCCTGGCGCGCTGTTGCACATTGCAACGCATGACACGGGGATCCAGGATCAGATCTTGGCCTACGTCGCCCAGCACGGCATTGAGAAGCGGCGCTACGAGTTCGCCATGCTCTACGGCATCAACACGGCACGGCAGTTGAGCCTAGCGCAGCGCGGCGAACGCGTCCGTTGTCTTGTGGCCTACGGCGAGTACTGGTTCCCTTGGTACATGCGCCGTCTCGCCGAGCGACCCGCAAACATCGGCTTCGTCCTGAGGAACGCCTTCAAGCGCTAGCGTCCCTGCCGGCCGCTAGGCCTGAGCGAACCTAGGCGATCAGCGAATCGCGGCGCCAGTCTCGGCGTCGAAGAGGTGCAGCTTCTCCAGAGGGAGTGCGAGCTTTACCTTGCTGCCGCGCTTCGTAGCGTTCTCAGAATCAACCAGGGCCATCACGTCGCCTGCGCTCGTGGAGAAGTGGAGCAGCTCCTGTGCGCCGAGATACTCCACCACGTCCGCCTCAAGCTCAATCTGCGCCTCGTCCTTCCCTGCCTTTCCAATGTGCAGGTGCTCAGGACGGAAGCCGATCGTGACCCCCTTCCGGTTGGTCAGCGCCTTCGCGCGATCGTCGCTCACCTCAATCTCAATGCTACCCGCGCTGACCTTCTTCCCGGAGACGCTCGCCTCCAGAAGGTTCATGGCGGGTGAGCCGATGAAGCCGGCAACGAAGCGGTTCACTGGTAGGTCATACAGGTCATGCGGTGTGCCGACCTGCTGGAGGAGTCCTTCGTTCATGACGGCAATCCGCGTCCCCATCGTCATCGCTTCAACCTGGTCGTGGGTCACGTAGACCACGGTGGTCTTGAGGCGGGCGTGGAGTCGCAAGATCTGCGCGCGTGTCTGCACGCGCAGCTTGGCGTCAAGGTTGCTGAGCGGCTCGTCCATCAGGAAGACGGCCGGTTCGCGGACAATCGCGCGCCCGAGGGCGACACGCTGGCGCTGGCCGCCGGAGAGCTCCTTCGGCTTGCGGGCAAGGAGCTTGGCGAGGTCAAGGATCGCCGCCGCCTCGTTGACGCGTCGGTCAATCTCATCCTTCGGGACCTTGCGCAACTTGAGGCCGAAGGCAAGATTCTCCTTCACCGTCATGTGCGGGTAGAGGGCGTAGCTCTGGAAGACCATCGCGATGTCGCGATCCTTCGGCGCCTTGTCATTCACCACCACGTCACCAATCTTCAGCGTGCCGCCAGTGATGTCTTCAAGTCCGGCGATCATGCGCAGCGAGGTGGTCTTGCCGCAGCCAGACGGTCCTACGAGGACCATGAACTCACCGTCCACAATATTGAGTGAGAGGTTGTCGACGGCGAGCACCTCGCCGTACTTCTTCGTCACGCCTTCAAAGGTCACCGTTGACATGTTCGTCCTCCTTCGCTGGCTGGCCCCTCTATGGGGGCATCCCGCCGCGCGCGGAGTCTATCAATGGAGGAAGGGCTTGCCGCCACCTGTTCCGCTCACGGCACCGCTCGCCAAACCCTTCGCCGAACCCCTCTCCTCACGAGGGGCTAGATGGGCTAGAGGGTCTTGGTGACCTTGGTGAGGCCCTGGGGGGCGTCGGGGTTGAGCCCGCGCCCCGTGGCAACCGACTCAATGATCGCCAGGCCAGCAATCGCTGTGACGGGGGTACAGAGGGGGCCACTTGGGCCTTTCGGAAGTGCGAGTTCTTCACGTGGTGCCACCCCGCGACTCCCACTGGCGCCACTGTGCACCAGCAGAAGTGGGGCGCTCACCGCGCGAAGTCGCTCAAGGCTGCCGCTGATGCTCTTCTCTGTTGCCGGATCCGTTGAGAGGACGATCGTTGGCACCTCCGCATTTGCTGAGGCGATCGGTCCGTGCAGCAGGTCGGCGGCGGAGTAGCCGTCGGCGAACATTGCTGTGGTCTCGCGCAACTTCAGGGCGAGCTCCAGCGCGTTCGGGTACTCGAACCCGCGTCCAACCACGAGTGCGCGATTGCCGCGCAAGAGTGCGCCGAAGACTGGCGCGTCAGCGGCACTCGTAATCCACGAAGATGCGGCATCAAGTGATGCCTGCATCCGCGCGGGGAGCGCCTCAATCTCGTTGGCCCATGCCGCATCACGCCCAACGGCTCGCGCTGCAGCGGCAGCGATGAGTGCCACACTGATCAGCTCAGCGATGTAGGTCTTGGTTGCCGCAACGGCGCGCTCTGGTCCGGCGTCAAGGTAGGCGGTTGCATCTGCCGCCGCGGCGAGTCCGGAGTTCGCGTCATTGGTGAGTGCGATGCTGTATGCGCCGCGCCGCTTCGCCGACTCAACGAGGGCGATCATGTCAGGGCCAGCGCCAGACTGACTGAAGGCAAGCAGGGCACTCTGCGGCGAAGCGCTCTCAATGCCGTACTGCGTGAGCAGGCTGGCTGCCGCTAGCGCAACTGGGACGCCGAGCGCATGCTCAAGGAGGTAGCGCGCATAGATTGCGGCGTGATCGCTCGTGCCGCGGCCGGCGACGACGACTACGCTTGGGTTGCGTCGCGCCAGTTCTGTGCCGATCGCTTCAAATCGAGCGCGGTCGGCGATCAGGCGTGTGGCAACGCTGACCGACTCGGCGATCTCGCTGCGCATGATCGCCCCGTTCCCTTCGCCTCCTGCCACGTGCCCCCCAATCTTTCGGTGGGTGCCCACCGCTCTCCGCGAGGCTAGCACTCCGCGATTGACCCTCTAACTACCCCGCCGTACAACCCCAGCCGGGAACCCCGTCCGCACGCGTGGCGTTAGGGTGGTGAGGCACACGTCGTGCCCAAAGGGCTCCCATGTGGGGAGATCAAGACGCCCAGACGGGCGAAGGAAGGGGCTCCAGATGCGAAAGCGACTCCTCACCGCCCTCGTGGCACTCAGTCTCTTTGGGGCGATCTACCCAGCCACGGCGGTCCGCGCCGCCTCAGACGACCCATGCGCCCCAGCAGAAGACGGAAGCGTTCCAGAGATGTGCCAGGGGGGTATTGCCTTCCCTGAGATGGGAGAGGGCTTCTTCTTCTCCGCTACGTTCACGCAGCTTGTCACCGCTGGTGAACTCTCTCGAGCCCTCTTTAACGTAGAGAGCGGCAGCATCACGTTCTCTAACGGCGAGCTGAGCGCCACCGTTGGCTGCAATAACGTCTTCGGGTCCGCCTCGCTGACCCTTGGTGACTTGAGCGCGGGTGTGCCGAACACGCTCGTTCTTGCCGGTCCGCTCGCCTCGACCAAGATGTACTGCGACGGCCTGATGGAGGCGGAAGCGGCGCTGATCAGCATTCTTGAGGGCGAGTTCCTCTCGCTTGCTGGCGACGGAATCACGAGCTCAAACGGCATGATTCGCATTGAGGGCGGTGTGCCGATTGCCATGGCTGACAGCGTTGCTCCAGGTGGCAACAATACGCCGTTCTTGATCGACTATAACGGCACCATCTTTGACGTCACAGGTGGGTACATCAACATTGCAGAAAATGAGTTGAGCGCAAGCGTTGGTTGCAACACGATCGCCGGCGGCGTTCGCGTTGAGGGGGATCAGGTGATCCGCGATGGCGAACTGATCTCCACCATGATGCACTGCGAAGGTCTGATGGACGCGGAGAGCGCCCTCGCCGCTGTGCTCAACGGTGCGAACCTGCACTGGGCAGGTGCCTATGAGTTGGCCAGCGATGCCGGTGTGATTCGTATCGCGGCAACGCTCTGTGGGGACTGCGTGATGCCACCACTGGAGTCAAGCGACTCAACAGGGTTGACGCTCGCAGTGCTCCTCCTCTTTGCGCCAATCGCTTCAGCGGCGTTCGCGATTTCGCGAGGCCTTACGACGAAGAGCTAATTCGTTCAACGATTCAGGAGGGGCGCTGCGCTAGGTGCGCGGCGCCCCTTCTTGTGTCGGCATCGTCTTGATCTTCCAGCCGGGGCCGAAGAGGAGTGGGATAAAGGCGGGCGACGCACCAACGCCCCTCAGGGCCGCGAGGGAGAGGGTGGGGTGGCCAGAGGGAATTGAACCCTCATCTGCGGCTCCACAAACCACGGTCCTAACCATTGAACGATGGCCACCATGCCCAGGGGCAGTATGCCGCATCTCTGCCAGTCAGCCCACGAGGAGGGGCGTCAACACGCTCCCTGCGGGGTAGAATCATGCCAGCAGAGAGAGGGAGGTCTTTATGCAGGTCAGGCGATCGATGCCAGCGGTGGCGCGGATTCCGGCGGCGGAGCACGGCGTGACGCTCGGCGACTTCTTCTTCCCCGTCTTCCTCGGTGAGCGCCTCGGGTCACGGTTGCAGGGGCTCGCCCTCGCGGTGGTCGGCGCGCTGATCATTGGCGCCGCGGCACAGGTGGTCATCCCACTCCCAGGCACCCCGGTGCCGATCACGGGGCAGACCTTTGGCGTCCTCCTCGTTGGCGCGGCGCTCGGAGCCCGACGCAGCGTTGCCTCACTCGGCCTCTATCTGGCGCTCGGCGTGATCGGCGCGCCACTCTTCAAGTCTGGTGGCCACGGGATTGAGCAGTTTGCGGTCAGTGGGGCTGACGGCGCACTCGCGCTGGCGCCAACTGGCGGCTACCTCATCGGCATGCTCTTCGCCGCTTGGCTTGTTGGACGACTCGCCGACCTCGGTTGGGATCGCAGCGTGGTCGGCACCGTTGGCGCGATGCTGATCGGCAATCTCATCATCTATGCGTTCGGTGTGAGCTGGCTCGCCGCGGCGTTGCAGATTGAATTTGGCGACGCGATTGGCAAGGGGGCGACACCGTTCCTCATTGGCGATGCGATCAAGATCGCGCTTGCAGCCGGGATCTTCCCGAGCGCCTGGTGGTACGTCAACAACGGCCGCAGCGCCGGCCCGCGCTGAGCCGTCGCGCCGTCCGCGCGGTGGCTGCGCAATGACTCCTCAGCGCGGCGCACTCCTCTCGATTGATCTCGGTAGCACCGCGGTCAAGGTCCTCATTGCTGATGCGGAGAGTGGACGACCGCTTGCTCTGACACGACGAGCGAGTGGTGTAGCGCTGAGCACTGCGAGCGGCGCCGTTGAGCAGGATCCAAACGTCTGGTGGGAGGCGATCCGTTCGGCGGTGGGCGAAGCGCGTACGGCCGCAGGGCCTGGGATTGAGATTCTCGGGATCGCCGCGGATGGACATGGACCAACGCTCGTACCAGTGCGAGAAGATGGGAGCGCGGCGAGTGCGGCACTACTCTGGCGCGATCGTCGCGCCGCTGAGGATGATTCACAACTTGCGGCGCTCTTGGGCCGATCCGGCTGGCTGCTTGCTGAACTGCCGAAGGCGCGCTGGTTCTTACGTGAGCGCGCTGCTGCGGCTGCGGAAACCGCCTGGCTGCTCTCCACATGGGATGCGCTCGCCTTTCGCCTAAGTGGCGAAGCGGTCGCCTCGTTCTGGGATCCGGCTCGCTCGCTCTCCCCTTCGCAACGCGCGCTCCTGCTGAGCGAAACGGGTGGACTCGATGAGCGCGCACTCCCACCAGAGGTCTTCCCTGGAACTCGGATCGGTGCGCTACGTCCGCTTGCTGCGAGTGACCTTGGGCTGCCGATCGGCATCCCGATTATCTCGGGGACCAATGACGGGATGGCGGCGGTGATTGGTGCTGGGTTGATGCATCTGGCGCGTGGCGTTGATGTTGGTGGCGCCGCTGGCGGCGTTGGCATCTCCGTTGAGCGAGTGACCGCCGAGCGCATCACCACGGAGGTCGGTGGCGCACTCTGGTCGGGACCAGCGCCAGCCTCGTTCGGCGAGGCTCGCATTATGGGCGGCGCACTTGGTGGGACCGGTCTCCTTCTTGACGCCACGATCAGCGAAGCGATTGAACGGGGGAGTGATCCAGGCGCACTCATTGATGCGGTTGCTGCACTGCCGCTCGGCGCCGATGGTGTGCGCGTAGAGCGTCATGGCGAAGAGGTGCGGTTCAGCGGGACACGCGACGGGCACGTCGAAGCGCACCGCGTACGCGCCGTCATGGAGTACGGAGCACTCGCCGTTGCGGCGCTGCTCGCACCTGCACGCGCTGCGGGACTGCCGCTCAGCGAGATGTGGCTCTCGGGTCCGGCGACCGGCGCAACGAGCGGTCTCTACGCCGCGCAGCTCAGCGTCCCGAGAGGGATCCCGCAGATGCGCGCCGATCTACTCGGCGTGCCAGTGGTGCTGCCACGCATCCCTGAGGCGGCGGCAGCGGGGAGCGCCGCGCTCGCTGGACTCGGTGCTGGCCTCTACGCCTCGCTGAGTGAGGCGGCGGAACTGATCGCTGTGGCCGAGGAGCGGATTGAGCCGAACCCAGGGAGTGCCGCGATGGCGGCGAGCCTGGTGGAGCAGTTCAGGCGCGCGTAGCTCGGCACGCGCAATAGCGCGTGATCGCGCAGATTAGGCCTTTGACTTCGCCTTGGAAGAAGCCGCCGCTGCGGTGCGACCAGCCTTTGTGGTTGCGGCGGCTCCATCTTCGAGTGGGAAGTGGCAGGCAACTGCAACGTCAAGATCGCGCGGCGACGCGGCGAGTGGGGGCTCTTCTGTAGCGCAGCGCTCTGGGTTGCCAAGCTGCTCGCGCAGCCAGCAGCGGGTGCGGAAGCGGCAACCGGATGGTGGGTTGATTGGCGACGGGATCTCGCCTTCAAGGATCAGTCGATCGGCGGTGTCGTGCGCCTCAATCTTCGGCACTGCTGAGAGGAGGGCGATCGTGTACGGGTGTTGTGGCTTGGTGAAGACGTGATCTACAGGGCCGGACTCAACGACCTTGCCGAGGTACATCACCGCAACGCGATCGGCGAAGTAACCAACCACATCGAGGTTGTGGCTGATGAACATGTAGGTGAGCCCCTGCTTCTCTCGAAGATCGGCGAGTAGGTTCAGCACCTGACTCTGAATAGAGACGTCAAGCGCAGAGACGGGCTCGTCAAGAACCACGAACTCGGGGTCTAGAGCAAGCGCACGGGCAATGCCGATGCGCTGACGCTGTCCACCAGAGAATTCGTGCGGATAGCGAACCGCATACTCCTGCGGGAGCCCAACGATCTCAAGGGCAGAGTGCATGCGATCCTTGCGTTCAGATGCGGTTCCCACCGCGTGGGCGACGAGCCCCTCCTCAATCTGATCGCCGATCGGGAGTCGTGGATTGAGCGAGCCGAACGGATCCTGGAAGACGATCTGCATCCTGCGGCGTAGCTTGCGCTGCTCTTCTGCGCTGCGATCCGTCAGCTTCGCGCCCTCAAACCAGACCTCACCCGCGGTCGGTTGCTGGAGGCCGAGCGCAACGCGTCCGAGCGTTGTCTTGCCAGATCCCGACTCGCCTACGATGGCAAGCGTCTCGCCACGGGCAATCGTGAGGTCCACGCCATCCACAGCCTTCACCGTCTTCCGCTTCTGAATCAGCGGGATTGCGCTACCGATCGGAAAGTGCTTCTTGAGGCCGCGGAGTTCCAGCAGGTTTGCCGAAGTTCCAGTTGCGACGCGCTTCTCGCTCACTTCGCACCCCCGGCAATTTCATCGGCACGGAAGCAACGGACGGAGCGATCACTCCCGTGCGCGGTGAGCGCTGGCACGGAGGCGGCGCACGCATTCACCGCAAAGCGGCAGCGCGGGTGGAAGCGGCAGCCACTTGGGAAGTTGGCGGGGGAGGGGACGGCGCCCTGAATCGTGGTGAGCCCCTTTCCGCGACGCTCGTACGAAGGGATTGAGGCGATGAGATCGAGCGCATATGGACTTGCTGGCGAGCGGAGCACCTCTCGTGCTGGGCCCTCCTCAACGATCTGCCCGGCGTACATGACCGCAATGCGATCCGCAGTCTCTGCGACAACGCCAAGGTCATGGGTGATCAGCATCAGTGCCGTGCCACGCTCTTTCGTCGTCCGACGGAGGAGGTCGAGCACCTGCGCCTGAATGGTCACGTCGAGGGCGGTGGTTGGCTCGTCGGCAATGATCAGCTCCGGTTCGCCGGCGAGCGCCATGGCGATCATCGCGCGCTGGCGCATGCCGCCAGAGAGTTGATGCGGGTACTGCTTCACTCGCTGTGGCGCCTGTGCGATCTCCACAAGCTCGAGATACTCAATCGCCTTCTTGTTCGCCTCGCTCCAGCCAGCGCGTCCATGGGCAACAAGCACTTCGGCAATCTGTTCGCCAATGGTGGTGACGGGGTTGAGCGCGGAGAGTGGCTCTTGGAAGATCATAGAGATGCCGCCACCACGAATCTTGCGCATGTAGGACTCAGGCTTGCCGAGCAGCTCTTCGCCGCGGAAGTGGACGGAGCCAGTGACGATCGACTGATCCTTGACGAGGAGGCCGATGGTTGCGAGGGCAGAGACGCTCTTCCCCGAGCCCGACTCGCCAACCACGGCGAGGCACTCACCTTTGCTGATTGCGAAAGAAACGTTCTCCACCACTTTAATGACGCCCGCAGCGGTCTGGAAGGAGATGTTGAGATCCTTCACCTCAACCACTGGTGCCCCCTTAGACCCACTCACTTGCGACCTCGCGGATCGAGTGCGGAGCGGAGCGTGTCACCAATCATGTTTACGGAGAGCGCCGTGAGCACGATGAAGAGGCCAGGGAATCCGATCCACCACCAGTTCCCTTGCTGAAGGAACTTCGAAGATTCGGAGAGGATGTTCCCCCAGGTTGGAGTGGCAGGGTTTATGCCGAAGCCGAGGTAGCTGATGAAGGCCTCGCTGACGATCGCGCCACCCACGATGAAGGGTGCCGCTACGACGAGCGGGCCGATCGCGTTCGGGAGGATGTGCCGGAGCGCAATGCGGAGTGGTGGAACGCCGAGTGCACGAGCAGCCTCAACGAACTCCATCTCGCGAATCGCCAGCACCTGGCCGCGAACGAGGCGCGCAAGCCCCATCCAGCCGAAGCCAACAAAGACGATGACGAGTGACCAGACGCCGCCGCCACCTTCGCCCTGGAAGATGCGGGCGAGGAAGAGGATCACGAAGAGCGAAGGGATCATCAGGAAGACATCTGCGAGGCGCATCAGGAACGAGTCAACCTTTCCACCGGTGAATCCCGCGATAACCCCAACAAAGGTGCCGATCGTGATTGACCCGATCGCGGTGGCGAAGCCGATGATCAGCGAGGTGCGCCCTCCGTTTGCCACCAGCATCATCACATCGAGCTGTAGCAATCCTGTTTCCCCGAACGGACGACCCCAGGCGGGTGGGCGCCCGATGAAACTGATCTGATCTGGCTGCGGGACGTAGTAGAAGTCGTACGGGAGGAGGAGCGAACCAATCACCACAAAGAGGAAGATGCTCCCGAGGATGGCGAGCCCCGCTGGCCCCATGCGTGTCTGCATGAAGCGCTTTCGTGCTTGAAGCCACGGACTTTCGGAGACCGGGAGTCGATCCTGCACAGCGCTGCTCATAGACGGATCCTCGGATCAAGGGCGGCGTAGAGGAGATCGGAGATGAGGTTGCCGATCGCAACCGCAGCGGCGCCAATAGAGAGGATGCCCATCAGGAGCGGATAGTCCAAGTTGCCGATCGCAATCAGCGTGAGACGGCCAACGCCCGGCCAGCTGAAGATCGTCTCCGTAATGAGGGCACCCGATACAAGGAAGGGGAAGGCGAGCCCAATGTTCGTGGCGAATGGGATGAGTCCCGTGCGCAGGATATGGCGGCGATTGATGCGCAGGCTGCTGAGCCCCTTGGAGCGAGCGGTGCGCACATGCTCCATTCCCATCGATTCCATCACGCTCTGTCGAACGTAGCGCGCATCACCTGCAACGCTGATTAAGACGAGGGTTGTGACTGGCAAGATGAGGTGCCGTGCCAGGTCGGCAAGTGCTGTGCTGGGGCTATACGCAAAGTACTGCCAGTACTCGTCGCTTCCGAAGGCGGGGGAGAGGCGACCATCCGTCATCCCGCTGACTGGCGTGATGCCAAGCCCGACCGAGAAGATTGAGATCAGGGCGAAGCCGAGGATAAAGGTTGGAAATGCGGCTGTGACGTAAGTGAAGACGCTGAATACGTTGTCAAAGAGGCCGCCGTTTCGAAGTGCGGTGATAACACCGAGGACCACGGCGAGCGAGAGCCAGAGGGCGGCGGAGAGGCCGGCCAAGATCAGGGTGGGCAGAAGTGCGCCACTGATGCGCTCGATCACGGCGTTCCCGTTCTCATAGCTGTAGCCAAAGTCACCGTGCGCGATGCCACTCTCAACACCCGAGAGGAAGCTTGGGAAGATGCTTGGGAAACCAGTTGGTCCGATCAGCGCCTCAATTCCATCCGTGTCACGACGGCAGGCGCCGAGCCAGCGGCAGTACTGAACGGGAACCGGCTTATCTAGACCGAGCGCCTTCACATACGCCTGCTGCTGCTGCGGGGTGAAGCGGGGGTTGTTCGCGTACTTCTGCTCGGGACCCCCAGGGGCGGCGAGGAGAAGCGCGTAAATAAAGACGGTGGTGCCCAGCAAGATGAGGAGGCTGGCGCTAATCCTACGTAGTGCAAACTTGAGCATGCCCCCTCCTTCCTGGTGCCCTGACGTATCTGCCGCATCCTAGCCGATCAGCACCTCGCGGCGGCACGCTCGGCGCGTGCGCGGACCTCCCGCTGCGGCTCTGCCGAGGGAAACAGAAGGGGCGGGACTTTCGTCCCGCCCCTTCTGTCAAATCACCCGAAGGTGAAGAGAACCCGATCAGTTCGCGAGGGAGAGATCCCCTGCGTTCCAGAGCGGACCGGCCTGCGTTGGGTTTGAAAGGAACCCGCCGACCTTATCGCTCACGAGCTCAATCCCCAACCAGTAGTAGAGCGGAATCTCCACTGTGGTTGCGGCCATGATGTCCTGAACCTTCCCTGCCGCTGTGGCAATCGCGTCCAGGTCAATGGTGCCCTTGATGATGTCCAACTCAGCATCGAGCGCTGGGTCGTTCACCTTGGCGTCGTTCTGGCCGTCTGGCTCAAACTTGCTTGAGTGGTACACGCCGTAAAGCGAGACCGCCTCAATGCCCGAGCTATAGGCGTGCAGAGCAACGTCAAAGTTTCCGCGGGCGATGTTGCACGAGAGGCTCTCGTCCGACTCTGTCCACGGCGCAAAGATGGTGCCGCCGCCGTTGTACACGGCCTTGATCCCGATCTTTGCAAGGTCACCCGCCACGTAGGCAATGGTTGACTTACGAATTGGCTTCATCGTTGTGCAGAACTCGAGGATGGCCGAAACGCCGTCCTTCTCTACAACGCCGTCGCCATTCGTATCAACCCAGCCTGCGTCGGTCAGGGTCTTCTTTGCAGCGGCCAGGTCAAACTTGACCGGGGTCTGCTCCTTATAGAACCAGGCGAGTGGGGTGACGCTTGTAGAAGCGATCACGCCAGCCTCGTTCAGCAAGCGGCTCCAGATGGA